>JBBRCD010000052.1:0-26841 GCA_038205245.1 Burkholderiales bacterium | reverse complement strand
GGTGAGACGTGCACTCTCGATCGCGGGTGAAGCCGCCTGCATGGCGGTGGCCGAGTTGATCTGCCGCGGCAACTGGGCGGCCCCGAGCGGTGACGCATACTGGACCAGCACTGCAGTCACCTCACGGCTGGCCTCAGACTCGAGGGGGGGTGCCGAGGCGGTTGTGGTCGCGGTTGTGGTTGTGGTTGCGGTTGCGGTTGCGGTTGCCGCCTCGGTGGCAGGCGCTCCGCCGGAGCGCTCAGCAGTGGCGCGCGGCCGGTGATCGTGCGCATGGCCATGCGCGTGGCGCTCGCGCTTCGCTGCAGGCGACGGCGCATTCGATCCTGAAACCGTCCCCGTCCCCGTCGCCGCAGCCGTCGCCGCAGCCGCAGATTCGGCCGGCGCCGCTGGTGCGGGATGAACATCCCATACAGACGCAATGCTGACCAGCACCAGTCGGTCGATCACGCTTCCGTTGGGGGCAAGGATGCCGACCACCTTGTAGGGATGCTCGTCATGCGCCTCGCCGCCCTCGACCAGGCCGTGTGCACCGGTAATCAGGTCGCCGATCTGCACCGGCTTTCCATCTGCGCCGCCAGCGCGCGCAGCCTGTGCGCCGATGACCGCCTCCATCTCTCCTGTCCACAGCGCGCCCTGCGCAATCTGCGCCCCATAAAGTGTCACCAGGGCGTGCTCGGTGCCGACGATCCGGTGTCCGCGCCAGGAGTCGCCGAGGGCGAGCGGAATCGCCTGACGCACCAGCGGATGCTTGCGCAACGCGATCGCCTCGCTGTAGGGGATATTGCCGGTCGGCACATCGACATGGAACACCGCAGACAGCACCAGTTGCAGTGGACTGCCCTTGGCGCCCACCACCAGATCGATGCCACGGGTGTCGCGCTCGACCCGCTCGCCGATCTGTGTGGTCACCAGCAGCATCGCCACGATGGCAGCAAGCCCGATTGCCAGAAGGACGATTTGCAGCGCCGAGGCGAGCGCGCGCGCCCGCAGATAGGCCAGTGCCAGCTTGAACAGGTTCACCGCTTGCCCGCCTCGGCGCGATCCCCAGGCGCAGGCACAGGCACAGGCACAGGCAGTTCGAGCCGCCGGGTGACCCGCCCCTTGACCCGCTGATCATGGGTGGCAATCACCAGGGCCGCCCCGCAGCGCTCGGTCTGGTCGAGCAGCAGATCGAGTGCGGCCTGGCAGTTCGCATCGTCCAGGTTCGACGTCGGCTCGTCGGCGAGCACCAGCTGCGGCCGGTTGATCAGGGCGCGAGCGAGCGCGACCCGCTGTTGCTGGCCGAACGAGAGCTGGTACGGCGGACGTCGCTGTGCGCGATCATCCAGCCCAAGCGCTGCCAGCGCGTCCCCTGCAGCGCCGGCGTTGCATGGCAATCCCGCTGCGTACTGCGCGAGCAGCAGGTTATCGAGCACGCTCAGGCAGTCGATCAGATGCAGCCGCTGAGGCAGCAGGCCGATGCTGCGACCGCGGAACCGGTCAAGGCCGGAGCCGGACAGCGATGCGAGATCGGTGCCGGCCACGCGCACCTTGCCCTCGCTCGGAGTCAGGATGCCTGCAAGGCAGTGCAGCAGCGTGGTCTTGCCGCTGCCGGATGCGCCTAGAAGCAGCCAGGGCTCGCCCACTTCGACCCGCCAGTGCGCGAGGCGCAGGACTTCGGTCGCGCCATAGCGGTGGGCCAGTCCATCAACGTCGAGCGCAGCCATATCCCGGATGATACGTTCAGATCGTCGTCACGCAACGCCGAAATTCGCGTTGCAACACTAGGCGGCCTGATCCAGATCGACCAGCGCCCATTCTGGAAAGGGATCGGGCAGTCTTGCCCAGGAACTCGGTCCCGCCATCCGCTCCGCCTCGGTCAGCAGGCAAGCATCGAGCAGCTCTCGAAGGGCAAGTTCATCCATGTCGATGCCGATGTAAACGAGCTCCTGCCGGCGGTCGCCGTAGGCACCGGTCATCGTTGCCTCGATTTCGGCGCGCGCCCCCGGCTCATCCGGCCATTCGGACGGATCGACCGCTGCCCACCACAGCCCGGCCGCGCCATGCCGGCACGCCCCACCGGCCTGCGACCAGCTGGCCGCAAAATCCATCCTTGACGCCAGCCAGAAAAACCCCTTGGAGCGCACCACACCTTCCCACTCGGAATGAATCAGATCCCAGAACCGCTGGGGATGAAACGGCTGGCTGCTGCGATAGACGAAACTGGTGATGCCGTATTCATCGGCCTCCGATTTCTCCTCGCCACGCATCGTCGTCAACCAGCCGGGTGCAGCCTGCGCACGAGCGAAATCGAACCGGCCGGTATCGAGTATTTCAACCAGTGGCACGCGACCGAAGCTCGCCTCGACAACATGCGCCTCCGGATTGAGTGTGCGCAGGATTGCGCGCAACTGCGCCAGCTCGTCTGCACCCGCCAGATCGGTCTTGTTGAGTACGATCACGTCGCAGAACTCGACCTGCTCGGTGAGCAGATCGACCACGGTCCGGTCGTCGTCTTCGCCCAGACTCTGTCCACGCTCCTGGATGAAGTCTGCCGTCTGGTAGTCGTGCAGGAAGTTCAGGGCGTCCACCACGGTCACCATGGTGTCCAGCCGGGCGACATCGGCGAGTGACGCACCGGCGTCGTCACGGAAGGTGAATGTCTCGGCGACCGGCAACGGCTCCGAGATGCCGGTGGATTCGATCAGCAGATAGTCGAAACGGCGCTCGGCTGCAAGCCGGTTGATCTCGATCAGGAGATCCTCGCGCAACGTGCAGCAGATGCAGCCGTTGCTCATCTCGACCAGTTTTTCGTCCGCACGCGAGAGCTGCGCGCCGCCATCGCGCACGAGCTGGGCGTCGATGTTGATCTCGGACATGTCGTTGACGATAACGGCGACTCTCAGGCCGTCGCGGTTATTCAACACGTGATTGAGCAGCGTGGTCTTTCCCGCGCCGAGGAAGCCGGACAGCACGGTAACCGGCAGCCGTGCATCCGAAGACGTGCCCGCGACGATGGCGGTCATGCGCAGCAGCCGCGGATCGAGGACGTGCTCATTGGATCAGCCCGGGCTCCGCCGGCACGACCGCTTCCACGGTACACAACGGAAGCCCCTTTTCCAGCAGCTCGCGAGGCAGGTTACGACCGATGAACACCATGGTGCTGCTGCGCTTTTCTCCAGGCAACCAGCGCTTGCCGGGCGACCCGCCCATCATCATGTGCACGCCCTGAAACACCATTCGCGTCGCCTCGCCGCCGACATTGAGCACGCCTTTATAGCGAAGCAGATCCTGACCATAGAAACGGATCAAGCCATCGAGAAAACTCTCCAGCTTCTCCATGTCGAGCGGCCGCTCATCGCGCCAGGCAAACGAAGAAATGTTGTCTTCGTGTTCATGCGAAACATCGCTCAGAAAATCCGGCTCGATCTCCAGAATGGAGTTCAGGTTGAAGCCGCGCACGTCGAGCAGCTCACTGATCTCGGTTTCGCCGAAATGAACCCGCTTCACCGGCGCGCGCGGGTTGATCCGGCGCAGCCTTTCGATCAACGCCTGCGTCTCCGACTCGGCCACCAGATCGGTCTTGGACAGCAGGATGCGGTCGGCAAAGCCGACCTGCTCCTGGGCTTCGTGATGCGCATCCAGCTGCTGCGCGGCGTGGACGGCATCGACGACGGTGATGATCGAATCGAGAAGGTAGGCTTCGCTGATCGATTCATCAACGAAGAAGGTCTGCGCCACCGGCGCCGGGTCGGCCAGGCCCGTGGTTTCGATGATCACCCGCTCGAAGGCGAGCTTGCGATGCTTCTTCTCGAGCTCGCCCAGGATACGGATCAGGTCACCACGCACCGTGCAGCAGATGCAGCCATTGTTCATCTCGACGATCTGCTCACTCGAGTCCTGCAGCAGGATCTCGTTGTCGATGCCGGCCTCGCCGAACTCGTTCTCGATCACGGCGATCCGATGACCGTGCTGTTCCTTGAGTATCCGGTTCAGGAGCGTGGTTTTTCCACTGCCGAGAAAGCCGGTAAGGATGGTGACGGGAATCTGCTTCTTCTTGCTCATCGGTTCACGCCTGGTCCTCGGATGGGTCGGGTTGCCTGGGTCACACGCGATACTCTGGCCTTTCTTGCCTTAAGGGCGTTCCCGGCCGCTCTGACCGGTCTGCCCTCTGAGCGGCAGCACTCCCGGCACTGCCCCTTGACAGTCACTTCGACGGCAACCGAACGGTAGCCCGCTGGCAACCGGGGCCGCAGCCTGCCAGGCATGTTCTCGAGGCAGATGACCTGGCTGCAGTCGGTGCACTGGAAATGGGCATGCCGGTGTGAGGCGTGCTGGCCGGCAATGGTGAACCGCCAGACCCGGTCATCGCCCGGCACCTTGTGCGCGATACCCTCACGGGTGAGCCAGTCCAGCACCCGGTAGACCGTGACCCGATCCAGAGGCGATACCGCAGTGACTTCCTGCTCGATCTCATGGTGGGTCAGCGCGCGCCCGGAGCGCTGCAGCACCTCGAGCACCTGAAGTCGACCCTGGGTCACCCTGGCGCCCGCCAGCCGAATGGTGGCTTCGGCGCGCACTGTCGCCTTCGCGGCCGATTCGCCTGGCCTGCCTGGTCGCGAACGCGCATCGGCATCGTCCATCCGGACTGGCGTTTTGCGCCGACTGCCTGTGGTTGCTGCACGCATCGATTGTCTCCGGGGCAAAAAGTATCACTTCGATCTTGTTAACGCAACATCGTTGCATATCGTCCATGGACTCAGGTTGCGCACCGTGCCACCGCCGCCGTTGCAGCAGGTGTTTTTTGCATTGCGGACGGCCGAGCGGCTTGCGCGACCGCCAGCCCTCAGGCTGGATCGAACGTGTCAGTTGCCCGGGCCAGTCCGGGCAAGCGCCTTGGCCACTTCGTCGATATTGTGACGCATCATGTCGAGGTAGGTGCGCCCCCTCGGATCGCGGGCCGACAGCGCGTCGGAGAACAGGATGCCACCGACCCGCACCCCGGACTCGCGCGCGAGCTGTTCGACCAGCCGCGGATCGCTGATGTTCTCGACGAACACCGCCTGGATATTCTGGCTGCGGATCTGCTTCGACAGCCGCGCAACGTCCTTGGCACTGGCTTCCGAATCGCTGCTCAGGCCCCGAGGCGAAAAGAACTTCAAGCCGTACTCCTCCGCAAGGTAGGCGAACGAATCATGGCCGCTGATCACCCGACGGTCGGCCTGCGGGATCGCCTCGAACTTCTTGCGTGCGTCGTCATGCAGTTGCCTGATCGCCTGCAGGTAGTCCGCAGCGCGCGTGCGGTAGCCTGACGCGTGCTGCGGGTCGGCAGCGACCAACGCGTCGGCGATGTTGGCAACATAGCGCTGTACCTGCACCAGACTCTGCCAGCCGTGGGGATCGAACTCGCCGTGGTCATGCTTGTGGCTGTGCGAATGTCCATGACCGGTCGCTCGGATCGCCTTGATCCCCTGGCTGACCACGACCACCGGGCCCTGGTAGCCGGAGGCGGCAATCAGCTTGTCGATCCAGCCTTCAAAACCCATCCCGTTGACAAACACGAGCGTGGCATCGGCGATCGACTTCGCATCTGCAGGGGTGGGCGAGAACGTGTGCGCGTCGCCGTCCGGCCCGACCACCGTGGTCACCGCCACCCGGTCGCCACCGACATTCGACACCAGGTCGGCCAGAATGGTGAACGTGGCCACCACAGCGAGCTTTGGTGCCGCTGCTGGCGCCCCGGTGGCGGCAGGGGGCTTCTCGCCGTCCCGGGCAGGGCCGCAGGCGGCGAGCAGCGGCGCACACAACAACAGAACAGCCAACAGCCGCCTAGACACCGAATGTGCTGGCACAGCATGGCGTGATGAACGGATCGAAGACATGGCCGACAAACGCTCCGGACAGAAACTCATCGTTGAAAATGCGGCGCGCGCAGATAGGTCCGGACCAACCCGCCGTTGCGACCGAACACCACCGACAGAATGTACATCAGACCCGCGGTGAGAATGATCGCCGGGCCGGACGGCAGATTGACGTGATAGGACACGAGCAAGCCGATATAGCCCGAGACGAACGCGCCAGCCGCCGAGAACAGCAGCATCGGCCCGATCTCGGACGTCCAGAAGCGGGCACTTGCCGCCGGCAGCATCATCAGACCAACCGTCATCAGCGTACCGAGCGACTGGAACCCGGCAACCAGGTTGAGCACCACCAGCACCAGGAAAAGAAGGTGATAGCGCGCGCCGCCTCCATGCACCGCGCGCAGGAACCCCGGGTCGAGGCATTCGATCACCAGCGCACGGAAGATCGCCGCCAGGGTGATCACGCTCACCGTGGCGATGCCGGCGACCAGGATCAGCGCCGGGTTGTCCACCGCCAGGATCGCGCCGAACAGCACATGCATCAGGTCCACGCTGGTGCCCTGCCATGACACCAGCATGACGCCAAGCGCGAGCGAGA
This sequence comes from Burkholderiales bacterium, assembly GCA_038205245.1. Taxonomy (GTDB): domain Bacteria; phylum Pseudomonadota; class Gammaproteobacteria; order Burkholderiales; family CAIKXV01; genus CAIKXV01. The sequence continues at coordinate 20,403 of JBBRCD010000052.1, read as the reverse complement.
TCAGGAACAGTGCGGCGAAGCTCGCATCCTCGCGCTGAGGCGTGAGCCGGGTGATCGTCCCGGCGCAGAGCGCCACAGCGAGCCCGACCAGAAAGCCGCCGATGGTCATCGCAGTCAGCGAAAAACCGAACAGCAGGAACGCGATTGCCGCCCCCGGCAGCACCGCATGCGACATCGCGTCGCCAACCAGACTCATGCGGCGCAGGATCAGAAACACCCCGATCGGTCCACAGCCGATCGCCAGCCCGAAAATCGCGACCAGTGCCCGGCGCATGAATCCATAGTCGACGAAAGGCTGCAGCAGCAGCTCGTAGGGCAAGTACATGCTGATCGTCCTATCGCGCTACAGTTCAGGCTGCGGGCACATGACACAGTGGCGCATGCTCGTCCCAGGCCTCGGACATGTGCCTCGCCCGCGCGAGATTGTCCGCGGTAAGGGTGGCGGCAGTTTCCCCCCAGCCGATCAGCTCGCGCGAGATCAGCAGGGTCTGCGGAAAATGCGCGCGCACCTGTTCCAGATCATGCAGCACCGCCACCACAGTGCGCAGTTCCGCGCTCCACCGATGCACAAGCGCCAGCAGGTCGCTGGTGGTGCGCGAGTCGATCGCGTTGAACGGCTCGTCCAACAGGATTACCGGCGCGTCCTGAACCATCACCCGGGCGAACAGGACGCGCTGGAACTGCCCGGCCGACAGCGTGCCGATCGGACGCGCATCGAACCCGATCAGCCCGACCGCGGCAAGCGCCTGGCGCGCCTCCTCGAGCATCGCCGGAGCAATCGCACCGAAAGCGCCGCTGCGCCGCCAGAACCCCATGGTCACTGTATCCAGCGTGGAGATCGGAAACTGGCGGTCTATCTCGGCCTGCTGCGGCAGGTAGGCGATATCGTCGGCGAGCGCGCCAGTCAGGTTCACCCGGCCCTCGGCCGGCCGGAGCAGGCCGACGATCGCCTTCAGCAAGGTGCTCTTGCCTGCACCGTTCGGGCCGACCACCGCAGTCATCGACCCGACTTCGAACGCGCCCGACAGGTGATGTACGGCCGGGTGCCGATCGTAGGCCACGGTCAGATTGTCGATTCGAATCGAAGCGTGCGGAGAGCGCATTGAATAGTCGCCGGGGCTGGCGGTGCTGGATTCGGGTTCAGTCAAGCGCCCACCAGACCAGCAGCCAGAGCATGGCGACCACCGCCGAGGCAAGGAGGATCCGTTGGCGGCTGCTGGCTAGGAACAGAGATACGGCTGGCAGATGAATTCTGGACACCCACGGTCAGGATTTGTGCGCATGACTCAGGATGAAAGCACGCAACAACCTTCGAGCGCAACTGAGTTGCGTCGGCACTCGCGGCGACGGATACCGGCGCCGCTGGCCGACTAGCGTCCTGCCGCGGTACCGGGAGCGGCGGGCTGCGCTGCGCCCGGATCGGTGACGAAACCGATGCGGGTGACCCCGGCTGCTCTTGCAAGCGACATCACCTCGGCCAGCACCTGGTAGCGGGTATCGCGGTCGGCACGCAGATGAAGCTCGGGCTGGGGTTTCTTCGCCGCGGCGTCCGCGAAGCGCGCGGTGAGTGCATCACGCGCGAGAAGTTCGCCCTCCCAGAACAGCTGCCCGTTGCCGTCGATCGACAGCGTGATGGTCTGCGGTTTCTCCGGGCTGGACTCGCTGCGCGCCTGCGGCAGATCGATCTTGACCGAGTGAGTCAGCAGCGGGGCCGTGATGATGAAAATGATCAGCAGCACCAGCATCACGTCGACCAGCGGCGTGGTGTTGATCTCGGCCATCGGCTGGGCTTCGCCGCCCTGCTGGAATCCGCCGAAAGCCATCATGCCCCCCGCACAGCGGTCTGCGGCGATCGGTCGGTTGCGGGCGCCGGGCGGTCGCGGACCGGCAAGATCGAACCCACAGTCAACGCTGCGTGCAGGTCATGCGCGAAGCCATCGAGCTGGGCCAGCAGCAGCCGGTTCGCGCGCACGAACAGGTTGTAGCCGAGTACTGCGGGGATGGCCACCGCCAGCCCCGCGGCGGTCATGATCAGCGCTTCGCCGACCGGACCGGCTACCTTGTCCAGTGTGCCCTGGCCGGACAGACTGATGGCCACCAGGGCGTGATAGATGCCCCACACCGTACCGAACAGGCCGACGAACGGCGCGGTGCTGCCGACCGAGGCGAGCACGGTCTGGCCAGCTTCGAGCCTGGCGGTAGTGGCCACGATGGACTGACGCAGGGCGCGAGTGACGAAGTCGGACAGGTCACAGGCGCTGCCCAGGGTGCGGGTGCTTGCCGCGTGCTGGCGCGCCGCATCCACACCGGCCAGGGCGAGGGCAGAGAACGGGTCTGCAGGGCTTGCACTGGCCAACCGTTCCGCCTCGTCCAGGTCGGCGGCCATCCAGAACGTCTCTGGCGTTCTGGCCGCCGCGCGCCGCAGCGACACCTGCTCGATCGCCTTGGCTGCGATGTAGTACCAGCTCGCGATCGACATCGCGACCAGAAGCACGATGACCGTAATGCCCACGGCGTCGATCTGCGCGAGCAGGGCGGACAGGCCGTAGGCGTGCTGGGCGGGGCTCAGGTTGGTGTTCAGGGCGGAGTTCAGGGCTGCACTCATGAGTCACTCTTCGAGTCGGAAAACGAGGGGAACGGTGACCGTGGCCGCGACCGGCTGGTCGCCTTGCCGGGCTGGCACGAAGCGCCAGCGCCGGACGGTCTCGAGCGCGGCCTGATCGAGCCGCGGCGAACCGCTGCTGGTGGAGATTTCGACCCGCTCGGGCAGGCCGGCCGCATTCACCGCGACCGACAGCAGCACGCGTCCGCTTTCGCGCAGACGCGCCGCGGCTGGCGGGTATCGAGGCGTGGGATTGTGCAGGTAGTCGGCATCGAAGGACGGCGGAACGACCAGGGGGGCCCGGGCCGACGCAGGGGGGGCAAGAGTCGCCGCCGGGGCGGCCACTGGCGGGCCGGTCGGCGGCCCGGTTGGCGGCCCGGTCAGCGGCCCGGTTGGCGGCCCGATAGGCGACGTGGGCCGGGCCATCGCCTCGGCTGACGGCGCAAGCGGCGCTGGCACGGGCGAGAAGGCAGGGGCAGGCTGCGCGATGAAGGACGGCGGCTCGGCGCGGGCGGGCACTGCCAGCGGGGCGGAGGTCTGCGCTGGCGGCTGCACCCGGGCGGGTGCCGGTGGGGGCGGTGTCACTGGCACCGGAGCCACGACCGGCTGCGGTCTGAGCACCGTCTCCTGCACCAGCCTGGGCGGGGAGATCAGCTCGACTTCGATCGGCCGCTCGCGCAATGGTGGCGGGACATGAACGTGCAGCAACAGGATGCAGCCTATCGCCAACAGGTGCACCATCACGGTGAAGCCCAATGCAACCAGACGCCGGCCAGCGTCGATCCGCGTCCCCGGCCGGTGACCCGCGCTGGGGCCTGCGAATCGATCGAGCCGCTGCAACGGCCGCTGTCCGGTACGGAGACCGATCATGAACCTGTCCGTCAGAAATTCAGTAAAGGCGCTCTGCGCCGCCGCACTCCTAGCCATGGTTTCGGGCTGTGCGACCTTCGGCGAGCCATTGCCGCCAGCGCCCAGCCTTGTCGACATTGTGGAGTCGAGCAAGGCCGGCCAATCCCCGCAGCAGATCATCGAACGCATGCAGAGAAGCCGTGCAGTCTACCGGCTTCCCGCCAGCGAACTGGCGAAACTGCGTGAACAGGGCGTGTCCGATCAGGTCATCGACTATATGCAAAGGGTTCACTTTGACGCGATCCGGTTCGAGGAGTCGTTGCGGGTGCGCAGCTTCTACGGCCCGGGCTTCGGGCCCTGGGGCCCGGCGTTCGGGTGGCGGGATCCGTTCTGGCCCCATCGGCGATTCTGAAGTGTGCGGCTCGGCAGGCGGGCGCGAAGCCACCGCCAGCCGATGACTGCGCCAGTGACACTCGCCGTGAGCCCGGCAAGACTTAGCAAGACGACCAGAACGTCCCACAGGGGGCGCTGCCGGTAGAGCCACGGGAAATCAAGACTGTGCAGCGCGTTGAACCACCATCGGTAAGCGCGCCGGGACTGGTCCATACGGTCGAACACCCGCCCGTTCGCCGGATCGATGTCGTACCAGGTCCGCTCGGGGTCGTCGAACATGACCCGGAGCGCCGGAAAACCTCCAGCAGCATGCCCAGCCGCGCTTCACGCGGCATCTCGCGCATGCCGGCTGCGGTGGTCACCTCGCCCAAATCGACACCGACGGTGTCAGCGGCCAGCGGAGACAGGCCGACCAGGCGTTCGGCATCGGTGAGCCTGGGGAACGGGACGTAGAGCATCACGATTCCTGAGGCGAACCACATGGCGAACAGCAGGCACACCGCGACCCCAAGCCAGCGATGTGTCTGAACAAGGCCGCGAGCGACCAGTGCGCCCATAGCCGTCACCCCTCGCGACTCCAGCGCAGCAATGAAACAGACACCCCAGGACCCGAGGGTTGAACGCTCTTTGCACGCTCGAAACATGCCGCTGCTGTTTCTTCTGTTGCGCAGTGCTGTTGCACTTTGACTCGACTCCTGGATATACTTTCATCTGCAACTCAGTTGCGTGTGCTAATTTCGAGTGTGGAATATACACATGAAAACGAAGAACGCAACAGCCGTCCCCGCTTGCGACCGGACAGCGCCCGCATCGCAGTTCAGCCTTGCCTGCGCGATGGCGCTGCTGTGTGCAGACGTGGCTGCGCAATTTCAACTCAAAGAGGTCGAAGTTCGCGGTTCCAGGTCGGCTCAGCGCCTGGAGCTGGACCAGCCCTCGGCAGTCGGTAGCCAGGCTCGGACTGAGCCCTCGCGAGACACCAGCCAGCGTCGAGATCATCGGACAGGACGCGATACAGCGACTCGGTGCCAGGAGCTTGACCGAGGCGATGGGTTCTGCGACCGGCGTCACGACCGGCGTTCCTGGTGGTGCGCCCGGCGTGGTCTCGATGCGCGGGTTCACCGGCAACGCCATAACCTACCTGTTTGACGGCACACGCATACAGGGGGCGGCAATGACCGCGCGCCCGATGGACTCATGGAATTTCGAACGCATTGAGGTACTGCGCGGACCGGCTTCCGTTCTGTATGGCGAAGGTGCCCTGGTCGGCGCCATAAATTTCGTCACTCGTCGCCCCAGTCGCGACAACGCGGTCGTGGAGGGCCTTGTCAGCTATGGCAGCTTCGACATGTTGCGAACCGCCGGGGGAGTCGGTGGCCCCCTGGGCACGGCAAGCGCTTATCGCATGGACTTCGCCAGAACGTCGACCGGCGGCTTTATCGACCGGATGCGTGGCGAGATGTGGAACTTTGGAGCACTGCGCAACGATGCCGGCGGCCCCACAGAAGCCTTCCAACGAATTGCTGATACACGGTGCAAGTTGCGCTGAATTGGGCCCAACAGTGGCTCAAATACCCGCCGTCCGTGCAGCGCCGCGACAGCTTCTATGTACCTAGCGCCTGCGGCGCTTCCAGCCTAGGGTCGCAAACACAACCAGACTCGACAGCATCAAAAGCGCCGATCCGGGCACCGGAACCACCGTAGTGAGCATGAACGCGCGCGTCGATCCCCCGAAGGTACCGAAGCCCACGATATCGCCCAGGTCGTTTATGCCCTCGGCGCTGGTCAGCACCCAGCCCGGCGAAGTCGCCAGCGTGTTGAGGTCGACCATGACGCCAGAGTCCCACAGGAACGCGCGTTGGGCTTGACCGAGGATGTTCGTAGCCGACCCGACGATCTGTCCGCTGGCGTTGACGTCCTTGGCTTCGCTGAAGGTGAGCCCAAGCGAGCCCAGAGCCTCGATCTGATAACCCGGTGAACCGGGCGTCCATCTCACGGCGCGGCGAATACTCGTGCCAAACTGAGTGGTTCCATTGACCGCGGCACCTACTACCACGCCCGATTCGTTTATTGCCAGCGCCTCGCTGAAAGAGTCCGCGAGCAGTGACCGCAGATTCAGTGGAGCCGCGCCAATGCCATTCCACAACGTCGCTTGCGCAATACTGCCGCCTGCATCGCGGCGGCTCACGCCTACCATCTGCCCCTGGTTGTTGATTCCCCAGGCCCGCCCGGGTGTAGAGGTTTGACCGTCAAGGGAGCCGAGATCTGTCGGCGCGCCTGCAGTCCACACCACTGGCCGTGAAGCTGTTCCGTTGGAAGACGCACCGACGATGACACCGGCGTCGTTGATGTCGTGTGCCACAGCGCCGCCGTTCCCACCGGATAGTCCAGGCAGTAGAGACATCGCCCCGCCGCTGGAGCGGAAAGCTCTCGAGCTGTTGTTGTCCGATTCTCCAACCACCACGCCAGAAGCATTGATTGCATAGCCGCGGCTGAAGTTGTTGCTTCCAGGAAGTACTCCAAGGTTCTGCATTGGACCGGACCCGGAGTACAGAAAGGCATTGAGCCTCGGGTTCGGCTGGCCAATCGGGGTCTGCGCGTTGCCAGTGACCTGTCGATGCATGTTGACGTCAAGTGCAAAGCTGGTGCCTCCCCCCAACGTGCCCAGATCGACGAACGAATAGATGGACGCAGCGTGGGCAGGTGCTGCACAAAGCGGCGCCAGCAGCAGCGCGGCGAGCCAATTCGACCGTAGTCTTGTTCCCATGTGTAGTCCCATATGAAAGTGTTGATCGCGTGATCTGAGCGTTGCGACTCAGGCTTGCTGCGCAGAGTCTTCGCGCTGCAATACCAGTTTTATCGGCTGTATCACCCGCTGACTTTATGATACACAGTTGCATATATATTAGCGCAACCCTGTTGCGTTTGTTGGATTTGCAGTCACCCACAGCCATCAAAGGCGCACCTGCCAGAACGGACGTCATGCACTACCCGCTCATGCAGCCCCTTAGCTGTGCCGTGTCTCGAGAAAGGGCGCGAAGACGCAGCCATGTTTGCAACAGTTCGGTTGGCCTGGCCCGGATAGATGAGCCCGACGTCAACCTGGTCGTCTGGAAACGAGCGCCAGCAGAGGTGCTCGAAGCTGCCGCCGGGTTTGCGGGTTCGGGTACGCGGGCCAGCGCAGTTGATCAGGTCATGACTTTTCCGGCCGGAGATGCCGCCCAGACCAGGCGACAGCCAATCGGGCCGTTGACACGGCATGAGGCGCTGCACACCGACGTGCTGATGCTCGCCGAGTGGTTCTCGCGACGCGTGCGCGCGTCGAACGTCCGGGTGCGCCTGGGAGCAGACCCGGCGACTCCGGCAGGTGCATTCAGCGCCGAGCCGGGCAAGCTCAGGCTTCTGGTTACCTATGCTGGGCCACCAGTCCAGCATGCAGCCCATGATGGCGTGCACCGGAGTACGCCGGCGGTCGCTGCCGGTGCGGATGGGTACTCGCAATCATGCAGGCTGCTGCCTGGAGCGGCAGTCTGGCTGACCCGGCCAGGGTGGGTATTGTTGCTGAAGGGCGATGCCTACCCGGGCCATGAGGGGCAAGGCGTCGTCTATCGGTTTACGGCCGTGATCCACGACACTTCGGCCCGACTGTATTTGGCGATAGACGTGGGTGCGGCCTAAACGTTCAACGCTCAACGCCGCGAAGGCGCCGCCGCTTGGGCGGCGCTGGCTTGCGAAACAGGGCAAAAATAAACGTATTGGGGTAACTGTGCAGCCATGTAGCCCCATTGGATGCAGGACGACCCCACGTCCGGTCTCTGAGACGGCCCCTGCTTTCGCTCTTCCCCCGCGACCTGGCCGCGCTGCGCTTTGCCGCCCAGCAACCGGCGATGCTGCCCGCTCTGGGCGAGTGTCGGGACAAGCAGCAGTTGTGCCCTGGCGGCAGGCGCGACATGCTGCGGCTGGTGCTGCGTGCGATGAAGGTGGAAAGCTTGATCGTCCCAACGGGCAAGCGGCGGGGTGCCAACTGGATCGGCCTGGACCAAGGATCGCCCACCCGAGAATAGACACCCCCCTCGTGCTAGGGCTCGCCGCAGTCCGGCTGCTGGCGCCAGCGGTGACGGCCGGCAGTCCGGCGCGTCACTCAGGCCGGGCGCTTGCCTCGGCGCGCCCGCGGATGCGCCGCATCGTAGGCCTTGGCCAGGTACTGAAAATCCAGATGGGTGTAGATTTGGGTGGTCGAGATGCTGGCGTGACCGAGCATCTCCTGGACCGCGCGCAGATCACCGCTCGACTGCAGCACATGCGAGGCGAACGAGTGACGCAGCATGTGCGGATGCAGATGCTGGCCCAACCCGCGCCGCTTCGCCCACTGCTCGACCCGGGTGGAGACCGTGCGCGGGTCGATGCGTTGACCACGTGCGCCGACGAACAGTGCGCGGCAATCGTCGCGGGCGAGGCTCGAGCGCACCTGCAACCACGCAGCGAGTGCATCCAGCGCCTGCCGTCCGACTGGCACTTCGCGGGTGCGGCTGCCCTTGCCGGTAACGCGCACCAGCGCTTCGGCCGGGCGCACGTCACCGAGGTCGAGACTGACCAGTTCGCCCCGGCGCAGCCCGGAGGAGTAGAGCAGTTCGAGCATCGCGTGATCGCGCCTGTCGACCGGCCCCTCGACGACGCCTTCGAGCAACTGATTCGCTTCGTCGGGCGACAGCACATGCGGCAGGCGCTTCTGTGACTTCGGCGGCTTGATGCCCAGCGCCGGATTGGCAGTGACCAGGTGCTCGCGGGCAAGCCAGCGGAAAAAGCCGCGCCAGGCCGACAGCATGCGTCCGATCGACCGACCGCCCAGTCCCTGCCCGTGAAGTCGCCCTGCGAAGCGGCGGATATCCTGCGCGGTCAGGCTGGCCAGCGCCGCCTCGCCGGTGAGTTCGATCAGCCGGGACACGTCGGCGGTGTAGGCCTCTACGGAACGCGCTGCAAGGCGGCGCTCCGTCGCAAGGTGCGTGGCAAAGCGCGCCAGCAGCGCGCGCTGCGCTTCAACCGTCAAGGCCACCGCGCGCCAGTACCGCGCTGACCACATCGCCCAGGCGCTTCAGATAGAGCGTGCCCATCTCGGGGTAGAACCGCTGCGGGTCTTCGCTGGCCAGGGTGAGCAGGCCGAACGCCGCCTTCGAACGCAGCGGGATGTAGGCGAAGGAGCGCAGGTTCTCGCCATCGGCGCTGAACCAGCTCGCGCTGTCGAACATCGCACGCGCGCTGATGTAGGGCTGGGTGAGACTGTCGGAGAACACGCGCGCTTCTTCGCTGACCGGAGCGTACTCGATCGCCGACTCGCCGGCACCTGCGCCTCCGCCCCACAAGCGCAGCTCGGCATGCGGCACGGTGAAGTCTTCGCTCAGGTGGTAGCGGGTGATCTGCAGCGCAGACCGCCGATCCGGGGCGGCGATCAGGGCCAGAGTGAGCCGGTGCAGCTTCTCGCTGATCGAGTCGTTCTGTTCGCCGAACTGGATCAACTCGGCCAGCTTCGACTCGAGCAGCTTGCTCTTGTCGCGCAAGGTGAGTATCTGCCGCTCCGCGATCGGTATCGCCCGGCCGCCATGCGGGTGCGGGATGAACAGGTTCGCCATCATGTCGGCGTAGTGCTCGAAGAATTCCGGGTGCTCCTGCAGATACGCTGCCACCTGATCCGGCTTCATCCCGTCCGCCATGCCATCCCCTCTGCGCTCATCCATTCGCAATCGCCCGCCCTTATCTGCCTGTCCATCTGCCTGTCCATCTGCCTGTCCATCTGCCTGTCCGGCTGCCTGCCCCGCTGTATACACGGTTCACAGCTCGATGTTACCTTCGAACACGCGCTCCGCCGGTCCGGTCATCACCACCGGCGCATCCGGCCCGGGCCAGGTAATGGTCAATACCCCGCCGCGGGTCTGCACGTCGACCGTCATGTCGAGCATGCCACGCACGATGCCGACCACCACCGCCGCGCAGGCGCCGGTGCCACAGGCCAGTGTTTCGCCGGAGCCCCGTTCGAAAACTCGCAGGCGGATACGTCTGCGATCCACCAGCTGCATGAAGCCCGCATTGACCCGATTCGGAAACCTCGGGTGCGACTCGATCTGCGCGCCCTGGGTGACCACCGGCGCCTGATCGACATCGGCGATCACCTGCACCGCATGCGGATTGCCCATCGACACGGCGGAGATCTCTATCGCCCCGTCGGCCAGATCGAGCCGGTAGACGTCGGCACGCAAAGGCGCCTGGAACGGAATATGTGCGGGCTCGAACTCGGGCGCGCCCATGTCTACGCTGACCCGACCGTCATCCTCCAGCCGCGGCTGGATGATGCCACCGAGGGTCTCGACCCGGATCTCGCGCTTAGCCGTCAGTCCGTGATCATGCACGAAGCGCACGAAGCAGCGCGCCCCGTTGCCGCACTGCTCCACCTCGCCGCCATCGGCATTGAAGATCCGGTAATAGAAGTCGGTATCGGCGCGCCGCGGCGCTTCGACCACGAGTATCTGGTCGCAACCGATGCCAAGATGGCGATCGGCGATACGACGAAGCTGCGCAGGTGCCAGATCGACCGGCGTGCGCGTGGCATCGACCATGACGAAGTCATTGCCGGCGCCATGCATCTTGGTGAACTCGAGCTTCATCGTTTCAAGTGTACATAGTCCCGATAAACGCAGCGATCCATCACCACCTCGATGCCGGCCGCCGTCGCCCGCCGGGCGGCCACCTCGTCGATCACGCCGTCCTGCAGCCACAGGCGCCTGAAGCCAAGCGCGATGCATTCGTCCACGATGCCGGACACCGCGTCGGACTGGCGGAACACATCGATGAGATCGATCGATGCGCGCACCTCGGCCGGTATCGCGCTCAGGGTCGGGTAGCAGGTCTCGCCCAGCAGCACCGGTTGCCCGGGGTTGACCGGCACGAGTCGATAGCCGAAGCCCTGCATCGCCTTGGCCACGCCATGGCTCGGGCGATCGGCTTTGGGTGACAGGCCGACCACGGCGATCGTGTGCACCTCGTCCAGCAGTTGCCTGATGCGGTCGGTGCCAGGATTGTCGAACATCGCTGCTCCTTGTTTCGTCACCGGCGCGGTGCGCTGTGGCGTGCAGTGTGGCCCGCAGTAAGCCGGCAGACCGATTTCAATACACCGATGCCACGTCTGGCGGACGGGTCTTGAAGCGCTTGTGCAACCAGTAGTACTGCGCCGGCATCTCGGCCACCCGAGCCTCGATGAACGCGTTCAGCTGCCGGGTTTCGCGATACTCGCGGGCACCGGGCTCGTCCTCAGCACGAACGTCCTCAGAACGGTTGTCCTCACCATCGTCGTGTCTACCCCGACCGCCAGCGCCATGATCGTACCCGCCCCGGTCGCCAGCGGCTCGCCCGAAGTCATCCGGCCAGGCCGGATACAGGCGGACCCGGTAGCCCTGGCGCCCGGGCAACTGCTCGGTCACGCACGGTACGACCACCGCGCCGGTCAGGCGTACCAGCCGGCTCAGGGCAGGAATGGTCGCCGCCGGCACGCCGAAGAACGGCACGAAGATCGAATCGCGCGCGCCGAAATCCATGTCCGGCAGGTAATACAGGGTGCCACCGGCGCGCAAGGCGCGCAGCACCGGGCGCATTCCGTCCTGGCGCGACACCAGAGTGACCGAGCCGAACCGGTTGCGCCTGGCGCGCAGGAAGGCGTCGAACACCGCGCTCTTCTGCTTGCTGTACATCGACACTGCCGGGTAGTCCGCAGCCATGCGCTGGGCACCGATGTCCAGTCCGACGAAATGCGGGGCAAGCAGGATGCGCGGCCGGTGCGCCACCGCAGTGAAGTGTTCCCGGCCCTCGATCTGCACGATACGCGCCAGCCGTTCCCGGCTGGACCACCAGGCGATACCGCGGTCGAGCACGCTGCGCATGAACGCGGCGAAGTGATCGCTGGCCAGACGGCGCCGGTCGATCTCGCTCATCTGGGGAAAGCACAGGGCGAGGTTGGTCAGCACCACCCGCTGGCGCTCGCTCGGCACGCGGCCGAGCAGTCGACCCAGGCCATCGCCGAGCCGGGCCAGCCAGGCATAGGGCAGGAAGTGCAGCAACCAAACCAGTGCCAGCGCGAGCCGGGTGCCCATCAGCCGGTCATCCTCTCGCCTCGGACGGTCCGGGCGCCGCCGCCGCGTCCGGCACGGGCTGAGCATTCGCCAAGGGCGCAGGTGGCGCCCCGGCCGGTTGCTTGTAGCGGTTGTAGCTCCAGAGGTATTGCCCGGGATCGCGCTGCACCAGCCCCTCGATCGCCGCGTTGATCGCGCGCGCCGCGAGCACAGGGTCGGCCGGCAGCGGCGCGGCCAACGGCGCGAACTCGATCTCGTACCCGGCGGCGTCTGGCAGCCGCCGCCCGACCGCAGTGAGCACGGTGGCGCCAGTGGACTGTGCCAGACGCGCGGCGAGCGTCATCGTGTACGCCGGGCGCCCGAAGAACGTCGACCAGACCCCCTCGCCAGCGCCCGGCGCCTGATCCGGCAACAGGCCGACCGCGCGCCCGGCGCGCAGGGCGCGCAACATCGCGCGCACCCCGCGCAGATCGGCGCTGACCAGTTCCACCTGACCTCGTGCGCGACCGGCGCGCACCACCGGGTCGAGCCAGGCGAGCTTGGGCTGGCGGTACATGACGGTGATCGGCCAGTGATGGCCATACCACTGCGCAGTCAGATCGAAGGCGCCCAGGTGAGGCGTCAGGAACAGAATGCCCCGCCCCCGGCCGAGTGCCTGCTCGATGAACTGGCGACCATTGACCTGTGTGACCCGGCCCAGCAATGCCGCCTGTGGCCGAAACCAGAAGAATGGCAGTTCAGTCAGGGTCTTGCCTGCCTCGCTGATCGCCTGCCGCCGAAGGCGAGCCAACGCCTCGGGCGACGCCGCCACGCCAGCGCCGGTGAGGTTCTCGTCCAGGCGGCGCCGGAACACCGGGTCGATACGGGCGGCGAGCCATCCCAGGGTGCTGCCCAAACGGTGCAGCAGCCCGAGCGGCAGCGCGCCGACCAGTCGGAACAGGAAAAGCAAAGCGACTTTGTACTCGTCGAAGAGAAAAGGGACTCTGTTATCCTACCGCCCTTTTCGCCGGTTGCCCTTTTCGGCGCAGTACCTTGAGCTTTTCTCCCTTTCTTCTCACTGCTGGCGGACTTCCCATGAGCGAGTTTCTGTTTACTTCCGAATCGGTTTCTGAAGGCCACCCGGACAAGGTGGCAGACGCGATTTCCGATGCCGTGCTCGACGCGATCCTGAGCCAGGACAAGCACGGACGGGTTGCGGCCGAGACGCTGGTGCACACCGGCCTGGTGGTGATGGCCGGTCAGGTCACCACCAGCGCGGTGGTGGACTATGCCCAGGTCGCCAGGCGCGTCGTCAAGCGCATCGGCTACACCGACTCCGATATCGGTTTCGACTACAAGAGCTGCGGCGTGCTCGTGTGCTACGACCAGCAGTCGCCGGATATCGCCGCTGGCGTGGACGAAGGCAAAGGACTCGACCTGGACCAGGGCGCGGGCGACCAGGGCCTGATGTACGGCTTCGCCTGTGACGAGACGCCGGAACTGATGCCGATGCCGATCGCCTATTCGCACCGGCTGATGGAGCGCCAGGCCGAGATGCGCCGCGACGGCCGTCTGCCCTGGCTGCGTCCGGACGCGAAGTCGCAGGTCACCATCAAGTACGTGGACGGACGCCCGGTGGCGATCGACACCGTGGTCATCTCGACCCAGCATACGCCGGACATCTCGCATGAGCCGCTGACCGAGGCGGTGATCGAGGAGATCATCAAGCCGGTGATCCCGGCGGCGCTGCTCAAGGGCACCCGCTTCCTGATCAACCCGACCGGCCGCTGTGTCATCGGCGGCCCGCAGGGCGATACCGGTCTCACTGGCCGCAAGATCATCGTCGACACCTACGGCGGCTACTCGCGCCACGGCGGCGGCGCGTTCTCGGGCAAGGACCCGTCCAAGGTCGACCGCTCGGCCGCCTATGCCGGCCGCTATGTCGCGAAGAACATCGTGGCCGCGGGTCTGGCTTCGAAGTGCGAAGTGCAGGTCGCCTACGCGATCGGCGTCGCCAAGCCGGTCAGCGTGCTGGTGGAAACCTTCGGCACCGGCAAGATCGCCGACGATAAGATCGGCAAGCTGGTCGAGAAGCACTTCGACCTGCGCCCGAAAGGCATCATTCACAGTCTCGACCTGCTGCGTCCGATCTACGAGAAGACCGCAGCCTATGGTCACTTCGGTCGCGAAGAGCCCGAGTTCACCTGGGAGAAAACCGACAAGGCCGCTGCGCTGAAGGCCGACGCCGGGCTCTGATCAGGGTAGCTGCAGCCGCAACACCCGCCCCGCTTTCGCGGGGCGTTTCGTTTCGTGCGCTTGGCAGGGCGCGCTCGATTGTGGTGCCTCAGACCAGAAGCACGCTGTGCACGGATGAACCTGCCAGCCTCAGACGCCCCTGGAGCGCCTCGATCTCGAGCAGGAACGCCAGGCCGACCAGGTCCCCGCCCGCGCGGCGGATCAGCTCGATCGCGGCTGCGGCCGTGCCGCCTGTGGCGAGCACATCGTCCACCACCAGCACCGGCTGCCCTGCCACCAGCGCTTCGCGATGCATCTCGAGCGAAGCGGTGCCGTACTCCAGCGCATGACTGACTGCGTCGACGGCAGCCGGCAGCTTCCCCGGCTTGCGCAACGGCACGAAACCCACGCTCAGTTCTCGCGCAACCAGCGCGCCGAACACGAATCCGCGCGCCTCGATGCCGGCCACCATGCCGATTCCGGCGCCGCGAAACGGTTCGGCGAGTGCAGCTGCTGCCGCGTGCAGGGCAACCGGGTCTGCCATCAGCGGCGTGAGGTCGCGGAACACTACACCCGGGATCGGAAAGTCCGGGACCGGCCGGACCAAAGTGATGAGTTCGTCGTGCAGAGCTGCCATCGCAACGCCTTCAGGTAGGGAAGCCGCGGGCTCAAGAAATCGCGGAATTCGCCGAAACCAAGAGGATCACGCTGAGCAGGCCTGCCTCCGCACCATGTTGAAACGTATCCCGGTCAGCCGGCTTCGCGTCGGTATGCACGTAAATGAACTGTGCGGGTCGTGGTTTGACCATCCCTTCTGGCGATCGCGTTTCCTCCTGAAGGAAGAAAGCGACCTGGCCCGCATCGTCGACGGCGGCGTGCGGGAAGTCTGGATCGACGCCTCGAAGGGTCTGGATGACGAGCCGGCACCGGCCGACGAGCCTCAGCGGACGCTATCGCGCGAAGAGGTCGATCGCCAGATCGATCGCGATCTGGCGCGCGCCGTCGAGGTCACCAGGCCGGAACGCACGTCGATGGACGCCGAACTCGAACGCGCCTCGCGCATCTGCCAGCAGGCCAGGGGCGCGGTGATCTCGATGTTCTCGGAGGCCAGAATGGGCAGGGCCATCGATTCCGAGGGTGCACTGGCGCTGGTGGACGAGATCAACGCATCGGTCGAACGCAATCCCGGCGCGCTGGTCAGCCTCGCCCGGCTCAAGACCGCGGACGACTACACGTTCATGCATTCGGTCGCGGTCTGCGGGCTGATGATCTCGCTCGGCCGCCAACTCGGCCTGGAAAGACGCGAGGTGCGGGAAGTCGGCCTCGCCGGACTGCTGCACGACCTGGGCAAAGCGATGGTACCGCCAGCGGTGCTGAACAAGCCGGGCAAGCTGACCGACGCCGAATTCGCCGTAATGAAGAAGCACCCCGAACTGGGGCATGCACTGCTGCTGGAGACCACCACCGTGGGTGAGGTGGCACTCGATGTCTGCCTGCACCACCACGAGAAGATCGATGGCAGCGGTTACCCGCATCGCCTGCACGCCGATGCGATCAGCCTCTATGCGAAAATGGGGGCGGTGTGCGACGTGTACGATGCGATCACATCGAATCGTCCGTACAAGGCGGGATGGAATCCTGCCGAGTCGATCCGCCGGATGGCGGAATGGGCCAAAGGACATTTCGACGAGCGCGTGTTCCATGCCTTCGTGAAGAGCGTCGGCATCTATCCCGTCGGCTCGCTGGTGCGCATGGCATCGGGCCATCTCGGCGTGGTGATCGAGCAGAACGAGGCGTCCCTGACAACGCCGAAGGTGACGCTGTTCTTTTCGACAGGTTCCGACATGCGCATCCCGCCGGAAATCGTGGACCTTGCCCGCAAAGGTGGAGTCGACCGCATCACCGGGCCTGAGGACCCGGACAAGTGGGATTTTCGCGACATCGACGTCATCTGGGCGGGCGACCAGGCCCGCGCGTCGCCGCCGAAGGCAATATGAACGGCGCTGCGGACCGCCACTCAACAGGGTGTTGGCGGTCAGGCACAAATGCCTGCAACCGTCCGCCGACCTGGGTTACACTCCGCCCGCTTCGAGGAGCGCTGCAGCAATCTGTCTCCGGAGACCGCGTGCCGCAAGGCGTGGTAACCATCGATGGATGCCAGGCTCGAAGCGGTCAGGTCCCTGCAACGGCGCTCGCAAACTTTTTTCTGCAAGGAAAGGAGCGCGCGAGATGAGCGCCGTACTGAAAACCGCTGTGACCGAAGACTTCAAGGTAGCCGACCTGTCGCTGGCCGAATGGGGCCGCAAGGAAATCGCCATTGCCGAGACCGAGATGCCCGGTCTGATGGCAATCCGCGAAGAGTTCAAAAGCCAGCAGCCACTGCGTGGTGCCCGCGTCACCGGCTCGCTGCACATGACGATCCAGACCGCCGTGCTGATCCAGACGTTGGAAGCGCTCGGCGCGAAGGTGCGCTGGGCTTCGTGCAACATCTACTCGACCCAGGATCATGCTGCTGCGGCGATCGCCGCAGCCGGCACCCCGGTGTTCGCGGTCAAGGGCGAGTCGCTCGCCGAGTACTGGGATTACACCCATCGAATCTTCGAATGGGCCGATGGTGGTTACACCAACATGATCCTCGATGACGGCGGCGATGCAACCCTGCTGCTGCATCTGGGCACCACCGCCGAGACCGATCAGTCGGTGCTGTCGAATCCGACCAGCGAAGAAGAGATCTGTCTGTTCACCTCGATCAAGGCCACCCTGGCCAAGGATCCGAAGTGGTACTCCACGCGCCTGAAGCAGGTGAAGGGCGTGACCGAAGAGACCACTACCGGCGTGCACCGTCTGTACCAGATGCACAAGGAAGGCCGTCTGGCATTCCCTGGCATCAACGTCAACGACTCGGTGACCAAGTCGAAGTTCGACAACCTGTACGGCTGCCGCGAGTCGCTGGTCGACGGCATCAAGCGCGCCACCGACGTGATGATCGCCGGCAAGGTTGCGGTGGTCGCAGGCTATGGCGACGTGGGCAAGGGCTCGGCCCAGGCGCTGCGCGCGCTGTCGGCCCAGGTGTGGGTCACCGAGGTCGACCCGATCTGCGCACTGCAGGCGGCGATGGAAGGCTATCGCGTGGTGACCATGGACTACGCGGCCGACAAGGCCGACATCTTCGTCACCGCCACCGGCAACTTCCATGTGATCACCCATGACCACATGCTGAAGATGAAGGACCAGGCGATCGTCTGCAACATCGGTCACTTCGACAACGAGATCGATGTTGCCGGTGTGGAAAAGTACCAGTGGGAAGAGATCAAGCCGCAGGTCGATCATGTGATCTTCCCGAACGGCAAGCGCATCATCATGCTGGCCAAGGGCCGGTTGGTGAACCTGGGTTGCGGCACCGGGCATCCGTCGTATGTGATGAGCTCGTCGTTTGCCAACCAGACCATCGCGCAGATCGAGCTGTTCACCCAGACCGACAAGTACCCGGTCGGCGTCTATGTGCTGCCGAAACATCTGGACGAGAAGGTCGCGCGGCTGCAGCTCAAGAAGCTGAACGCGCAGTTGACGGAGCTGTCCGACACTCAGGCCCGCTACATCGGCGTGAAGAAGGAAGGCCCGTACAAGCAGGAGCAGTACCGCTACTGATCGTTCCCCGGCGGCCGCGCATGCGAGGTACATGCGCAGCCGCCTATTTCGCTATCCTGCATCCATTCATACTGACGGCGGAGGATGGCGATGGCCCGCAAACATCAGGAGCTGATTGCCTGGAGAGGGGCGGTTGCACTGGTAAAGGAGGTCTACCGGGCGAGCGGCAGCTTTCCCCTGGAAGACCTGTCCGGACTGACCAGTCAGATCCGTCGCACCGCTGTAGCGATCCCGGCGACCATCGCCGAGGGTTCTGCACAGGCCTCGAAGAAAGCGTTCCTGCAGTTCCTGGGCATGGCCACCGGCCAGCTCGCTGCACTCGAGACGCATGTGGCGATAGCCAGGGAACTCGGCTATCTGCGTGAGGGCGAGAAGCTCTCCGGCCTGATCGAGGACGTGGCCAAGCTGGTTGCCGGTCTTACCCGCGCGGTACGAAGAGGCCCTGCACAGGGCAGTTGAAAGAATCGACGCCATGCAGATCCAGCGCACATTCGAACGTACGTTCAGTTTCGAGTTCTTCCCTCCGAAGACCGCCGAGGGCATTGCAAAGCTGCGCGCCACGCGAGAGCAACTCGCGCAGCTGAAGCCGAAGTTCTTCTCGGTCACCTTCGGCGCCGGTGGCTCGACCCGCGACCGTACGCTGGAGACGGTGATCGAGATCCAGTCCTCCGGCAACGAAGCTGCACCGCATCTCTCATGCGTTGGCTCGACCCGCGAGAACATCATCGCAATCCTGGAACAATACAAGGCGAATGGAATCCGCCATATCGTCGCCCTGCGTGGCGATCTGCCCTCGGGTACGGTGGATGCAGGCGAGTTCCGCTATGCGAACGAACTGGTCGCGTTCATCCGCAAGACCACCGGCGACTGGTTCCATATCGAAGTGGCCGCCTATCCGGAAGTGCATCCGCAGGCGCGCTCGGCCGGGGATGACCTGACCAACTTCAAGCGCAAGGTCGATGCCGGGGCCGACTCGGCGATCACCCAGTACTTCTTCAACAACGACGCCTATTTCGATTTCGTCGATCGCTGCGAAGCTGCAGGCGTGAACATCCCGATCGTCCCCGGCATCATGCCGATCGGCAACTACACCCAGCTCGCCCGCTTCTCGGAGATGTGCGGCGCCGACATCCCGCGCTGGATGCGCCTGCGGCTGCAGGAGTTCGGAGACGACAAGGCGTCGATCCGCGCCTTCGGTCTGGATGTGATCACCGACATGTGCGACGGGCTGCTGCAGGCTGGCGCCCCGGGCCTGCACTTCTACTCGCTCAATCAGGCGGGGCTCACTTCGACGATCTGGCAGCGGCTGGGGTTGTAGGTCGGCGCGACGGCAGACGTTGTGCCGGCATGGCTTTCACAGTAGGATTCCAACTTCCGATTCCTACTTCGAGATATGCCATGTTGATCACCGACAAGGGTCAGGTCACCATCCCCAAGCACATCAGGGTGGCTGCGGGCGTCGCACCCGGCAGCGAGGTGTCGTTCAGCCTGGAAGGCAGCCGGATCGTCATCACCCCGGTCGCGTCGGCAGTGCGCAATGACCGCCGCTCGAAGCTGCGCGCGGCTGCCGCGCGCGTGCGCGGCAGCCTGAGTGCAGAGTTCAGCCAACTCGGAGCCGATGAGATCATGGACTTCCTGCGCGGCGACAAGCCGGTTGCAAACGCGTCGCGCCGTGGCCGCCGCTAGTCTGACCGGCTACGACGGCACTGCCGGAACGCTTGTCGATACGAACATCTGGATCGACTGCATCGATCAGGGCAGCCCATGGCACGGATGGGCCGTGGATCAATTGCAATCGTGCAGCGAGCGTTCTCCTCTGCACATCAATCTCATCATCTACACCGAGCTGTTGGTACCTGGACCCGACGTCGCGGCGCTGGACCAGTTGCTGGATGTATACGACGCTCTGCGAAGCCCTCTGCCCTGGGCCTGTGCGGCGCTGACAGCCAGGGCTTTCGCCACTTATCGGCCAAGAGGGGGTGCGCGACAGACACCCATGCCCGACTTCTACATCGGCGCCCATGCGGCCGTGTCGAACTTGAGTGTGCTCACCCGGGACCCGAAGCCGTACAAGGGATACTTTCCCCGCCTGGCGGTTGTTGCGCCGTGAACCTCGGCCGATCGGTACCCAAGCGATTCAGGCAGGCGCAACAGACCAGACCAGCCGTGCGCAGTACGCGAAAGCGCCCGACGTGTACCCCGGGGGACAGACCCTGAGGGTCTGTCCCCAAAGCCGCGCTGAAGGTGTGGCAGTGGCTCGGCCTGCAGGCGCCGCCTACGAACCGCGGGACGGCGCCACGAGACGATGCGAGTCAGACTGCCCGGCGGCGCGCCAGCCAGCCGAAGATGCCCAGGCCGGACAACATCAGCGGCAGCGCTGCAGGCACTGGAATCACGGTTGAGCCCACCGAAACATCGAACATGGCCGTGTAGCTGCCAGGGTTGTCGTTGTAGAAGCCGTGGTCGGGAAAGTTGAAGATACTCGCGTCCGCAATACCGAGAAACAGCCGGGTGGCGCTGTCGGGAATCTGGAAGGTCTGAGCGCTGCCGGTACCGTTGCCAGTCAACCCGTCGCCGATGAAGAAC
>JBBRCD010000051.1:0-26995 GCA_038205245.1 Burkholderiales bacterium | reverse complement strand
CAGCCTCGCCCTTGAGCTGCGCCCAGGCCGAAGCGGGCAGGCCGAGAACAAGCGCGCTGAACAGCATGCCTGCCGCGCTTGCGCGGCGCTGCGATCGGCTCAGCAATTGTCGCGTGATCCCGGCAACGCACAGCGTCAAGGTCTCCTCCGCTTTCAATCGAAACAACCCGCAAAGTATTGCACACTCGAATCGACGCCGCCGCGGCTGCAGCCCCGTTTCACCGCCCCCGCGGCGCCGCCAGCGCCTGCGGCTCGAAGGCGCTCCGCTCGGCTTCGAGCAGGGCAAGAAACTCTGCTGCCGCGGGGCTCAGGCTGCGGCCCTTGCGCTTGATGATGCCGACCCGGCGCAGCGGTCGCGGCCCGGAGATTCTGCGCACTGCCAATCCCTCCTGGCGCATCTCGGCCAGTGCCAGCCAGGGCAGTACGGTGATGCCCAGGCCGAGCCGGGCCATGCTGGCGGCGGTCACCATGTTGGCTACTTCGAACGCCGGTTTGCATTGGGCCCCGCCTCCGGCGAGCGCGCTCTCGACCATCTGACGCACGCTCGAGGGCCGTGGCAGAAGGATCAACGGCTCGCCCGCGACCAGCGTCCACGGCAGGGTCGCTCGTCTGGCGAGTCGGTGACTGGCAGGCAGCACCGCAACCAGTTCGTCGGTGAACAGGTCGGTCGCCTCCAGTTCGGGATCGCGCCGCGGCAGGACGCCGATGCCGAAATCGACTTCGCGGTCGCGCACCTGCTGCAGCAGCACATCGTTCTGCTCTTCGCGCAGCGTCACCTGCACCAGCGGATGGCGCGTCTGGTAGGCCGCCAGCGCGCGTGCCATGAAGCCGAAGGCAGCCGAGGGCAGCAGCGCGAGTTCGATCCGGCCGCGCGTGCCGGCCGCGAAGTCGCGCAGATTGGCGTAGGCATCGGCGAGCTCATCCACCGGCCGGCGCACCAGCGCCACCAGCGCGCGCCCGGCGTCGGTGAGGTCGACCCGGCGCGTGGTGCGATCGAACAGGCGCAGATCGAGCGTGGTCTCAAGCTCGCGGATCATCTGCGAGAACGCGGGTTGGGTCATCGCGCTGGCGGCCGCGGCGCGGCTGAACGAGCCGGTGCGCGCCAGGGCGAGCACACCCTGCAGTTGACGGAGCTTGAAATTCATCGGATATCGTTATGAATGCGACTGAAGTATGTACTTGTTAGAAGAATACGAAGCGCGGTAACGTTCGTCCAGCGGTATCAAGAAAAGCGGATCGAACCGACTGTCTGCCTCGGGCGCCAATGGCGCGCTCATGTCAGGCTCAGGTCCGGCTCAGGTCGCACCAGGGGAGGTCTTCCGAACGTCTTGGGGGGGCGCAGCATGAGTATCGAGTTGATGAGTGGTACGGGTGATTGCCGGGTTTCGGGTCGAAATGTTCGGCTTTGGCTGTCTGCGCTGGCGATGCTGCCGGTAGCGTTTACGCATGCGCAAACACCGGCCTATCCATCCAAGTCTGTGCGTATCGTCGTGCCCTGGCCGGCCGGGGGCGGCACCGACTTCGCCGCGCGCGTGCTTGGGCAGAAGCTCTCCGAGCGCATGGGGCAGTCGTTCGTCGTCGACAACCGAGCGGGTGCGGCCGGCAACATCGGCGCCGAAGTGGTCGCCAAGTCCGCGCCCGACGGCTACACGTTGCTGCTGGCGATCACCAGCGTGTCGATCAATCCAGCGCTGATTCCGAAGATGCCGTTCGATATCGTAAAGGACTTCGCACCGGTGACCATCGTCGCGCGCTCGCCGATGGTGCTGGCCGTGCACCCGGTGCTGCCGGTGGCCAACGCGAAGGCGCTGGTCGATCTCGCGCGCAAGCGCCCCGGCGAGCTCAACTTCGCCTACTCAGGCGCCGGCACCACGATGCAGGTGTCGGCCGAGATGTTCAATCTCACCTCCTTGGTGCGCACCGTGGGCATCGCCTACAAGGGCGGCGCGCCGGCCGTGGCCGATCTGGCCGCCGGCCAGGTGCAGTTTGCGTTCCCCACGCTGCCCTCGGTGCTGCCATTCATCAAGTCCGGCCGCGTGCGCGCACTGGCGGTCACGACTGCGCAGCGCTCGGCGCTGCTGCCCGATGTGCCGACCATGATCGAGTCGGGCTTCAAGGACTTCGACTTTGCCGAGTGGTATGGCCTGTTCATGCCCGCCGGTGTGCCGGCAGAGATCCTGCGCCGGGTCAATGAAGAGGTGGTGGCGGTGCTGCGCCAGCAGGACACGCGCGAGCGTTTCGCCGTGCAGGGGCTGGAGGCGCTGGCCGGTACACCCGAGCAGTTCGGCGAACTGGTACGGCGCGATCTGGCACGCTTTGGCGATGTCGTACGTCGCGCCGGCATCAAGGTCGAGTGAGAAGGCAACGCTGCTCGCGCACGCTCATCACTCAGCACACACCACGCATCACACCACGCATCACACATCGCATCACACATTCCACCGGCAGTTCAACCGGAGACCAGGTCGCGCAGGCGACTTACACACCCCATGGCTGGATACTGGATCGGCATCGACACCGGCGGCACCTTCACTGACCTGGTGCTGGCGGAGCCCGCGGCCGGGCGCTGGCACTACCACAAGGTGCCCACCCGCACCGCCGATCCGGCTGCAGGCATTCACGATGGCATCGGCGAACTCCTGGCGCTGTCTTCGGTGGCCGCAGCCGAGGTCGAGTTTCTGGTGCTGGGCACGACGCTGGCGACCAATGCCGTGTTGGAGGGCAAGTGGGCGAAGACCGGCCTGGTGACCACCGAAGGTTTTCGAGATGTGATCGAGCTCGCGCGCCAGCGGCGACCGGACTACTTCAACCTGGACAAGGTCAAGCCGCTGCCGCCGGCAGCGCGCGATTGCCGGATAGAAGCCATCGAGCGGGTCGATGTGCAAGGTCGGGTGGTGGTGCCACTCGACGAGGCGAGCGTGCATGCAGCAGTTGCCGCGCTCAAAGCCGCCGGCGTTTCTTCCGTGGCAATCTGTTTTCTGCATTCCTACCAGAACCCTGCGCATGAACTGCGCACGCGCCAGATCATCGAGCAGTCCTGGCCGGAAGTGACCGTCTGTGCTTCGCATGAAGTGCTGGCCGAGTTCCGCGAGTTCGAGCGCTGCGCCTCCACGCTGGTCAACGCCAGTCTGATGCCGATCATGGCGAGCTACCTCGACCGCTTCGAGGCAGGCGTGCGCAGCCTGGGTGTGCCGCGCACGCCACGGGTGATGCAGTCCAATGGCGGTGCGGTGACACCGGCGGCAGTCAAGCGGCTGCCGATCAACACTTTCTTCTCCGGTCCGGCCGGCGGGGTGATCGGCAGTGCACGCCTGGGCAGCCGTATCGGTCTGCCCGACCTGATCACCTTCGACATGGGCGGCACCAGCACCGATGTGTGCCTGATCAAGGCAGGCGAACCAGCCAAGAAGAGCCAGCGCGAGATGGGTGGCTATCCGGTGCGCACCCGCACGCTGGACATCCATACCATCGGCGCCGGCGGTGGCAGCATCGCCTGGATCGACGCTGGCGGCCTGCTCAAGGTCGGCCCGCGCAGCGCCGGCGCCTTTCCCGGCCCCGCGGCCTATGGTCGCGGCGGCACCGAGCCCACGGTCACCGATGCCAACGTGGTGCTGGGGCGGTTGAGTCCGGAATCTTTGCTGGGCGGGCGGATGAAGATGCACCCGGAGCGGGCGCGCGAGACCATCGACGCGCTTGCCGGCAAGCTCGGAGTGAGCGCGGTGCAGGCCTGTGCCGGAGTGATCGAGATCGTCAACGTGAACATGATGGGCGCGCTGCGGGTGATCTCGATCGAGCAGGGCGAGGACCCGCGTGACTTCGTGCTGGTCGCCTTCGGCGGTGCCGGCCCGTTGCATGCAGTGGAGGTGGCCGCCGCCATGGGCATGCGCCATGTGCTGGTGCCGGCCCGCCCTGGGCTGCTGTCCGCGGAGGGGTTGCTGCAGGCCGATCAGCGCGGTGACTTCAGTCTGACCCGGCTGGTCACGCTGGCGGCGCCGCAGTTGCCATCGATCGATGCTGGTTTCGCCGAGCTGCGCCGGCGGGGTGAGCTGTGGCTGGCTGAGGAACAGGCCCGGAGCGACAGCGCAGCGCAGGAGTGGAGCGCTGACCTGCGCTATGTCGGGCAGAGCTTCGAGCTGGTGCTGCCGCTGGCCCAGGGCTGGCTCGATGAAGCATTGCTTGCCGTGCTGATCGAAGCCTTCCATGCGCGCCACAAGGCGTACTACGGCTATGACATCCGCGATCAGGCGGTCGAACTGGTCAACCTGCGGTTCGCACTGACGGTGCCGCGACCGCGTCCGGCGTTCGCTGCGCCTGCGCCTGCAGTGGTTGCGAGCGCGGTGAAACGCGAGGTCTGGTTTCCGGCCACCGGCTATGTCGCCACGCCGGTATTTGAGCGGGCACAGCTCGCCGCTGGGCAGCGTTTCGACGGACCGGCGATCATCGAACAGATGGACGCGACCACGGTGGTGCCGCCGGATGCACACTGCCGTATCGACGACGCCGGCAACATCCACATCAAGCTGGGCACCTGAGGTGACGATGAAATCCACGCTGAATGCCACTACGCAGTCCGCGGCGGGCGCTGGAGCCGTGAGCGCTGAGGGGTCCGCGCGCGGAGCCGATGCCGCCGGGCGCGTCATCGACACCTCGCCCGATCCGATCCGCGCCGAGGTGATGGCGCGCTACCTGCTCGCGGCCGCCGAGGAGATGGGCGCGACGCTGATGCGCACCTCGTTCTCGCCCAACATCAAGGAGCGCGCCGACTGCTCCACCGCGATCTTCGACGCCCAGGGGCAGGTGATCGCGCTGGCCCAGCGGGTGCCGATCCATCTCGGCTCGATGGTCGGTGCGGTCGACGAGATCCTGTCCCGCTATGGCCGCGAGCACATCCTGCCCGGCGACATGTTCATGGCCAACGATCCGTACAACGGGGGCGGCTCGCATCTGCCGGACATCAACGTGATCTCTCCGGTGTTCATCGACGGTGCCATCGTCGCCTTCGTCGCCAACATTGCCCACCATGCCGATGTCGGGGGCATGGTGCCGGGCAGCGAAGCGGCGGTGTGCAACTCGATCTTCCAGGAAGGTCTGCGCCTGCCGCCGGTGCGCATCATGCGCGGGGGCGAGATCAACCGGGACGTGCTCGATATCGTGCTGCTCAACTCGCGCACCCCCGATGAGCGCATCGGCGATCTGCGGGCGCAGTTTGCTGCCAACCTGGTCGGCACCCGCGCGGTCGAGTCGCTGATGGCGCGCTATGGGGTGGAGGAGACCGCCCGTACCGTAGCTGGCTATCTCGATTTCACCGAGCGCCGCTTCGCGGCCGCGATCTCGCGACTACCGCCCGGCACTTATCATGCCGAGGACTATCTTGACGGCAATGCGCAGGGTGAGCGTGCATTGATCAGACTGGCGATGACCATCGAGGGCGGACGGTTGCATTTCGATTTCGCCGGCTCCGCCCCGCAGCTGGACTGCGCACGCAACATCCCGGAACGCGCGCTGCTCGCGACCATCTACACCGTGGCCAAGAGCCTGCTCGATCCGGATGTGCCAGCCAACGCCGGCTACTACCGGACGATCACCACTTGGGCGCCCGCAGCGAGCGTGGTCGGCCCGCGCGCACCGGCTGCGGTCGGTTGCCGTTCGATCTCCTGCGGTGTGCTCGGCGATGTGGTGGCCAAGGCGCTGTCGCAGGCGCTGCCGTCCAAGGCCCTGGCGGCGAGTGGGCCGCATCATCTGATGGTGCTGGCCGGGCGCGATCCGCGAACCGGTACCTACTTCGTCAACTACGAGACGGTGGCCGGCGGCATGGGTGCGCGTTCCAACCGTGACGGCATGGACGCGGTGCGGGTGCATGCCTCAGGCGCATCCAACCTGCCGATCGAGGCGCTGGAACATGCGTTCCCGTTCCGGGTCGATCGCTACGCGCTGTGGGAAGGTTCGGGCGGCGCCGGTGAGTTTCGTGGCGGCATGGGGGTGATCCGCGATTACCGGGTGCTGGGCGACGACATCGTGGTCAGCCTGTCCTCCGAGCGCCAGCATGTCGAGGCGCAGGGCATGAATGGTGGGGGCGCTGGAGCGTGCGGCCAGTTCGTCTTCAACCCGGGCCGGCCTGACGAGCGCGTGCTGCCCTCGGCAGCGGCCGACGTCAGGCTGCCGCGAGACAGTATCCTGCGCGTGTGCACGCCCGGCGGCGGTGGCTTTGGCGATGCGGGCGCGCGCAGCAGCGAAGCGAGCGAGCGCGACCGTCGTGAGCAGCGTGTCGGCAAGGCAGGGCGCGCTGAGGCAGCGCGAGACAAGGCACGAAACAGCGATCAGGGGTAGAGCAGCGCATGAACTATGTCGATGTCGTCACTGGCCGACGCTACCCGACCGAAGTGCCACGCTGGCGCTCGGACGAGGGCCACGGGGTCGATCTGGAGCCTGCGCCGGGGATCACCCGCGAGCAAATCGATCCGGCGTGCCGCTCATTATGGCGCTACGCCGCGGCGATCCAGGTGCCGCTCGACGCCGGCGTGGTCACGCTGGGCGAGGGCTGGACGCCGCTGCTGGCCAGGCCCTGGCGCGGCGTGAATGTCCACTGGAAGCTCGAGTACGTCATGCCCACCGGGTCGTTCAAGGACCGCGGCATGACGGTGATGGTGAGCTACCTGAAGCAGTGCGGCATCACCGAGGTGCTCGAAGACTCCTCCGGCAATGCAGGTGCGTCGCTTGCCACCTATGCCGCGGCCGCCGGCATGCGCTGCCGGATCATGGTGCCGGCGACTGCGTCGTATCCGAAGATCGCACAGATGGCCGCACATGGTGCCGATGTCGTGACAGTCGCTGGCACCCGCCAGCAGGTCGCCGATGCCGCGCTGCGCGAAGCCGACGCCATGTTCTACGCGAGCCACAACCGGCAGCCGTTCTTTCTGGAGGGCACCAAGACGCTCGCCTACGAGCTGTGGGAGCAGCTTGGCTTCAATGTGCCGGACAACGTGATCGTGCCGTTGGGTTACGGCGCCAACGTGCTGGGCTGCGAGCGCGGTTTCGACGAGTTGCGGCGCGCTGGCGAGATCGACCGGGTGCCGCGCATCTTCGGCGTGCAGGCGGCCAACGTGTCGCCACTGGCGCAGGCGTTCGACGAGGGCCTGGACGACTACAAGCAGATCACGCCGCAGCCGACGATGGCCGAAGGCATCGCCTCGCAGCGGCCCACGCGCGGGCAGGCGATCCTGCGCGCAGTGCGCGCCTCGCACGGCAGTATCCTCGCAGTGTCCGAGGCGGAGATCGTCTCGGCGCTGCGGGCGTTGGCGGCGATGGGCTTCTATGTCGAACCGACCTGCGCGTCGGCTGGCGCTGCGCTCACCCGGTTGCTTGAGGAGAAGCAGATTGCGCCAGATGACGTTACTGTGGTGGTATTGACCGGCACCGGATTGAAGGCCTCGGAGACCATCGGCAAGGCGCTGGGTCTGTCTGCCCGGCCTCTCGATCCGATGACATGAAGGTGAAGGTGAAGGTGAAGGTGTAGGTGAAGGTGCAGACCTGAGTGAACACGCGCGCGGCGCCGCATTGCGCTGCATTCATCGAGCAGTTCATCGTTGAACAGGAGACAGGGCCATGTACGGATGGAGAGGCAGGATCGGATTGCTGGTGCCGTCGATCAACACCACGATGGAGACCGAGTTCTGGCGTATTGCGCCGCCCGGGGTGTCGGTGCACACCGCGCGCATTGCCGGCGGGCGTGAAGGCACGCCCGAGGAGCTGCGCAACATGGAGCAGGCGAGCAAGCATGCGGCCAGCGAAGTGGCCATGGTGGAGCCTGATGTGGTCGTCTACGGCTGCACCAGTGGCAGCTTCTTCGAGGGCCCGGAGTGGAACGAGCGCATCTGCGAACAGCTCACCGGGATCACCAAGGCGCCGACAGTCACCACCGCCGGTGCCATGGTGGCCTGCCTCGCCGAAAACGGGGTGAAGAAGGTCGATGTGGTCACCCCTTATGTCGAACTCACCAATGAGCGGTTGAAGCAGTTTGCTGGCGCCTTCGGCATCCAGACGGTCAAGCTCGGCACCTTCGACATGCTCGACATGTTCGACCATGCCAAGGTGCTGCCCGAGGAGATCTATCGCAAGGTGAAGGAGATGACCACGCCGGATTCGCAGGCAGTGTTCGTCGCCTGTACCCAGCTGCGCGCACTCGAGGTGCTCGACATGCTCGAACGCGATCTGGGCAAGCCGGTGTACTCGGCGGTGCAGGCTTCGGCCTGGCAGGCTTATCGCGCGATGGGCGTGGATCCGAAGATCGAAGACTGCGGCAGTCTGCTGCGCACGCTTTCGGCCTCCGCTGGCAAGCCGGTGCTGCCGCAGCAGGTGCGCCGCTCGGCGTGAGCTGCGCGCCCCCCGGCGGCCAGCATTGCGGCCACCGGGGTTCCAACGACAGCGGTGGCATACGGGTTGCGTGATTTGCAGCTATTCGATATACCCGGCACAGGATGACGATCACGATGAGAACTTGGACAATGACAGTGGATGGATGTTTCGCCATCGGCGTGCTGGCGTTATCGGCAGGCAGCGTAGCGGCACAGGGCTATCCGGAGCGCCCGATCCGCTATATCGTCGCCTTCGCGCCCGGTGGCATCAACGATCTGCTCGCGCGGGTGGTTGGCCAGAAGCTGACCGAAGCCTGGAAGCAGACGGTGATCGTCGACAACCGGCCTGGCGCCGGTGGCAACCTCGGCGCTGAAGTCGCAGCCCGTGCTGCACCGGATGGCTACACGCTGCTCAACATCAGCACTGCGCATGTGATTTCGCAGACACTGTATCCGAAGCTGAACTACAGTCTCACCCGCGATCTGGCGCCGGTGGTGTATCTGGGCAGTTCACCGCTGATCACTGCCGTGAACGGCGCGCTGCCGATCAAGACCGTGCCCGAACTGATCGCCTGGGCAAAGCAGAACAAGATGGTCTACGGCTCCGGCGGTATCGGCGCGATCAGCCATCTGTCGATGGAGATGCTGAAAGTGAGCGCCGGGTTCGATGCGGTGCATGTGCCCTACAAGGGCGCAGGCCCCGCGGCCGCAGATCTGATCGCGGGTCAGGTGCAGGTGATCTCCAATGCGGTGCCGGAGCTGTGGCCGGCGGTGAAGACCGGCAAGGTGCGGGTGATCGGCGCCATGTCGGACAAGCGTCTGCAATGGATGCCCGACGTGCCGACCTTTGCCGAGCAGGGCATCAAGGGCTTCGTGCTGGGCAACTGGGTTGGGCTCATGACAGTAGCCGGCACGCCAGCGCCGACAATCAAGCGCATAGCCGACGAGGTGAGCCGGGTGCTGAAGATGCCCGATGTGAGCGAACGGCTGATCGGCCTGGGTTTCGATCCCGGCGGCGGCACGCCGGCGGAGTTGGCGAAGCTGATTGCGACCGAGTCGGTGACCTTCGCCAAGGCAGTGAAGGCTTCGGGCGCTACGACGGAATAGGTTACCTGCGGACAGACCCCCGCACGGGGTCCGTCCGCAATCTGGCCCCTTGTCCTGCGACAACTAGACCCAGTTTTCCACCGGCAGGTTCGAGATGCTGCCGAACTCGCCAACATTGTTGGTGACCAGCACAGCCTCGGCGGCAAGTGCATGGCAGGCTATCCACAGATCGTTGCCTGCGATCGGCGTGGCTGCAGCGCGCAGCCGTACACCCTGCTCGGCGTAGTGATGGCAGATCATCGGGGCATCCGGAAACAACACCGGGACCAACCCGGTCACAGCTTGCAACTGGTGCAATACCTCAGCCTTGCGCGTACTTCTCTCTGCGCCCGCCAACAGCTCGTGCCGTCCGAATCGACGCACTCGATCCAGAAGACGAGTTATGCATGTCGTTTGTGACCTACGCCCGCAGCCACAAAAGCAGACCCAGGCTGGCTGCGAGCAGCCACAGGCCGACCATCGCCAGCGCGGCGGCACCACCGGTGGCGAAGGCCGTGGCGCCGTTCCTGCCCTTGACGGTGACGCCGCCGTTGAGCAGGGTGAGCCAAACCCATGCCCGCGTAGAAGACGACCAGCAATGCGGCGGCGATGCGTTGGCCAGTGGCACTGGCAGTCGGCGTGGGTGAACGTGCTCGTGGTGGTGCGCTCAATGCGGGAAGGCTTCCACCAGCGCACGCGCGGCGTCGGTCGACTGGTCGAGATGCTCGACCGCGTCGGCCAGCCGGTCGGCCTTTTCTGCGTTGGCACCGAGCCCGAACTCGACACAACTGCGCAGCTTCGCGCGTCGCTCATCGGCGCTCATCGGCTCCTGCGGGCTGCCCTTGGTGGTGTCGCTGCCCACTTCGATCGTCTCCCCGGTCGCGAGCGTGAGCCTGACCCGCGCCGGTTCAATCGCGGTCGGGTCGATGCTGGCGTCATCGACGATGGTGGTGATGGCGGTGAGGGCGCCCACCGCAGGATCGGAGATCACGCTCTTGCCATAGGTGTCCAGACCAACCCGTCCGTCGAGCAGCGCACGCGCGAAGCCGTAGGCAATGTTGAACTGGGCGTGCACGACGTCGTTGCGCGCGGGGTCGTAGGCGTTACCGACGGTGAGCCAGTTCACACGGCCGATGCGGATCTCGATGGCGCGCACATCGGCAGCGGTCAGGCTGCGCTGCTGCAGCGTGTGCCGCAATCCGATGCCCAGCCCGATCGCGGTGTGATTGCAGCGACAGCACGGATAGGGCTTGAAGCTGTACTCGTCGACGCGCCAGTGTTCGCCCAGGCGATCGGTCAGCAATTCCGGGCGTACCTCATTGCCTTCATACAGCGCGAACAACCCGGCATTGCCTTCCAGCGTGCGCCGGGTCCCGGTCAGGCCGTCGGCGCCGAGAAAGGTGCCCAGCACCGCTGCGCGTGCGGCGAAGCCGGCGCCGATGCGCTTGGACAGCACGCCATCGCGCATGCTCTGCGCCGAGCCGCTTGCCTGGTGATAGGCGAAGCCCAGTCCGTTGGCCATCCGCTCGCCGTCGAGCCCGAGCATCCGGCCGGCAGCGATCGACGCGGCCAGCGTGCCAGCGACCATGGTCGGATGCCAGCCCCGCCCCAGACTGTTGTAGCAGGCGAGCCCCAGTCGGGCATGCAACTCGGCGCCGATGGCAAAGGCCAGAATGAAATCGCGGCCGCTCACCGGCGCCGTATCCTCGGCACTGGCGAGCAGGGTGGGCAGCACCACACAACTGGTGTGCACTCGCGCCGGATCATGCTGGTCGTCGAAATCGAGCGCATGCGCGGCCGCGCCGTTGGCCAGTGCGGCGGTCGGGGGCGAGAAGCGGCGATGGCCAAGCAGTCCGGTGGCGCTGCCGGCCTGCTCCCAGCGGGCAAGCCGGGCATGCAGCTGCGGAATGCCAGGCGCCTGTGCGGCGCCAGCGATGGCGCCCAGGGCGTCCAGGATCAGCGCCTTGCTGGTGGCTACCACTGATGCCGGCAGCAGTTCGTAGCGCCAGCCCGCGATCAGGTCGCACAGCTGGCGGCTGTAGCCATCGTCGAGTCCGAGCGGGTTGCCTGAAGGGGCGGCGGTGGTATCCGGCATGATGGAGTCCTCGTTCGATCGGCGCGGGTCAAATGCCGGCCGCGGCGCCTGCGGCGCGGTTCAGTCGCTATGATACGGACTCTCCGGTTTCGTTGATCGCCTGGGATGCCAGCCAGGCCGCAACGATGCAATCGAAGTACTCACCAGGGGCAGCCGATGTCACAGACGATCGAAGTACTTGACCCGGTGGCACCGGCGCGCGCCGACACGGCGCCCACTGCGCGTGCGGCAGCGAGGTCGCTGCGCGGTGCCACCGTGGGCATCATCGACAACTCGAAGCCGAACTTCTCGCTGCTCGCCGACGATCTGGAACGGCTGCTGATCGAACAGCAGGGCGTGGCGCGGGTGCTGCGTCATCGCAAGTCGTCTGCCTCGATCGGCGCCGATGCCCAGGTGCTGGCGGCGATCGCCAGCGAGTCGGCGCTGGTGATCAGCGGCTCCGGCGACTGAGGGTCCTGCGCGTCGTGGAGTGTCCACGACTCGGTGAGCGCGGCAAGCCATGGCGCGCTCGGTCTCACCCTCTGTTCCAGCGCATTCGCCGGTCTGGGCCGGGCACAGCTGAAGGCACTCGGTCAGCCGGGGTTGCCGATCCTCGAGATCGAGCATCCGTTCGGTGGACGAAGCCGCGACGAGGTCAGGGCGATAGCGCATACGCTGATTGCGCAGATCGCCGCAGCGGCGTCGACTGCGACGGCCGGGGCGTCCGCAGCCGGGACGTCCGCAACCAGCACGTCCGCAGCCGGTGGCGTGGAGGCCGTACGCGCCATCGCGTTACCGTCCGATGCGCAGGCCGCGCATATCGAATGTGTGCGCCGCCGCTGGAGCGACGGCCTGCCGGTGATTGCGCCCACGCCTGAGCGGGTAGAGGCGATGATCGCCGCACGCTGGCCACGCGATCAGCTGATCGCGACGCTGGCGCCGGGCTTCGGTGAGGCCACGATCGAGCGCATCGCCACCAATGCGGTGCTCGCCGGTTGCGAGCCGGCGCATCTGCCGGTGCTGGTGGCGGCAGTCGAGGCGGTGGCCGATTCGTCATTCAATCTGCAGGCCGTGCAGTCGACCACCAATCCGGTGACCACCTGGCTGATCGTGCACGGACCGGTGGCCCGCGCGCTGGGCGTGAACAGCGGAGCCAACTGTCTTGGACAGGGCAATCTGGCCAATGCTGCGCTTGGGCGTGCGCTGCGGCTGATCCTGCAGAACATCGGACGGGCCTGGCCGGGTGAGATGGACCGAGCCACCCACGGTCAGCCGGGCAAGTTCGCTTTCTGCTGCGGCGAAGTGGAGATCGACCATCCCTGGCAGCCACTGCATGTCGAGCGCGGGTTCGCCCTGGCAGACAGTGCGGTCACCGTGATCGGCGCTTCGGGAACGCTCAACATGAACACCCATACCAAAGATGCTGATCAGCTGCTCGACTGCATCGCGCACAGCATGGCGTTCCCTGGCAGCAATGACTATCACTACTGCGGCGAGCCCTGGCTGATCCTGTCACCGGAGCATGCGGCCGTGCTGGCCGGGGCGGGACTGAACCGTCAGCAGGTGCAGCAGCAGCTGTGGTCGCGCTCGATGATGACTGCGGGCGAGTTCACCCACGCTGACTTCCTGCGCACAGCCAGCATGCGCGCGGCGGAGTTTCCGCAGTTGACCCCGCAGACCCGCATTCCGCCTTCGCGCACACCCGCAGATATCGGTATCGTGGTGGCTGGCGGACCGGGAACCCATTCGGTCCATGTGCCGACGTTCGGCGAGACCCGTGCAGTCAGCCGCCGGGTCGGTGTTCCGGCCTGAACTGCGCAGCATCACGAGGAACCAGTTCGATGGCAGAGTACATGTACCTGGTGCAGATGGATGTTGCGTCGGAACTGGAGGCGGATTTCAATCGCATCTACGACACCCAGCATGTGCCGGAGATTCTGCAGGTGCCCGGCGTGCTGGCGGTGACCCGCTACCGGCTGGAGCGCTCCTCGGACACCGGCATGCCGCGCTACATCGCGCAATACCGCGTCGCCTCGGCCGACATCCCGCAGAGTCCGGCCTGGGTCGCGGCGTCCGACACTGGTGAGTGGAAGTCGATGATCCGGCCGCACACCGCCAACCGCAAACACTCGCTGTTCGAACTGCTGGCCTGATCAGGTCAGTTGCCGGCGAGGCCGCCCGGACCGTGCGGATGGTGGTTCCAGACCGACGCCATCTCGGTGCGGTCGAGCAGCGCGTCGCGCAGGGCGTCCAGTCTGACCACCGCATCGGCGAGGCGAATCCGCTCGTCGATCAGCGTGTTGAAGTCGGCGTCGCAGGCGGGTATCGGCGTCGGGTAGTCGCGCATGTCGAGCGCGATGCGGTCGCGCTCGGCGGTGAGCACACTGCGCAGAGCGGTGAGGTGGTCGTTTATGCCCAAGGTCTCCATCGGTTGCCTTTCCTGGATGCGACAGCAGCCAGTCTACCGCGCAGCCGCGCGGCCTGCTCGCTGGGTCATCGGGTCATCGGGTAACATTCTCGCCGCAGTTACAAGCAGAAAACAAGCAGAGCAAGAACGAACCTCCGGAGGATGAAAATGTTTACAGGATTCCATCGTGCTGGGGTGGCCGCCGCCACCGGCCTGCTCGCCATCACTCTCGCCAGTGCCGGGGCAGCCCAGGAGTTTCCATCCCGTCCGGTCCGCCTGGTGATCGGTTTCGCCCCGGGCGGCATCGCCGACATCAGCTCGCGGCTGCTCGCCCAGGCGCTTGCCGAGAAAATGGGGCAACCGTTCATCATCGACAACCGTCCGGGCGCGGGCGGCATCGTCTCGGCCGAGCAGGTGGCCAAGGCCGCGCCGGATGGTTACAACCTGCTGCTGATGACCAACGGCAACGCCGCCGCAGTGACCCTGATGAAGTCGCTGCCGTACGACCCGGTGAAGGACTTCGCGATGATCTCGCCGTACTCGACCTTCGATCTGGTGATCGTCACCGGTCGTGAGTCGAAGATCATCACGCTCAAGGACCTGCTCAACGCTGCCCGTATCAACCCGCAGAAGTTCAACCTCGGTTCGATCAACATCGGGAGCACCCAGCACCTGTCGTTGGAACTGTTCCGCGCGCAGGCGGGCATCGAGATGAAGGCGGTCACCCAGCGCATCTCCAGCAGCGGCGCGCCGTTCGATGACGCGATCCCTCACGCACGCGCTCTGGTCGAGGCCGCACCCGAGCGCGTGCTCTGGGGCACCGATTTCCCGCATCCGAACATCAGCGGCGACATGCCCAACGACGGCGAGCTGGTCAACCTGTTCGCGCGCACGATCGTCGACGAGACGCTGAGAACGCGTATCCTCGTGGACAATCCGAAGCGTCTCTATTGGGCGGACTGAATCGCCCGGGCGCGCTGCATGCTCGTTTCCAGGTTTGCGGCCCGCATGTACAAACGCAGTTCGCGCACTGTGTTCGTACACAGTGTGCGCTGCGCCCAAGGCGTCGCGAGTATGACTGCTCAGAGTGACCCGACTGCTCCGCCCGCCCGCTGCCTTCCTGGACCTGTCGATGCGTATCCTGCTGACCGCACTGATGCTGCTGGTCGCGCTGCCTGCGGCTGCGCAATGGCTGGAGCTGGGCGAAGACAGCGCGTTTCGCTACCACATCGATCCGGACAGCCTGCGCGGCGACCGCTATGTGCGCACCGTGACGACGCTGTTCAACGTCAAGGCGGCCGGTCAGCAGGTGCAGTCGATGCGTATCCTGATCGAGGCCGATTGCAATATCGGGCGTACCCGTGTGCTCTCACGCACGGTGCATTCGCAGCCCATGGCCGGCGGTGTCGTGCTCGCGCTGCCCTTCGCACGATCGACCACCTGGGACTTCGCCCGCCCGGGGTCAGCCAATGAGGTGATCCGCGCCTATGTCTGTGCGGCGAGCGATGCCGAGATGATCGCGGCGATCGATCGTTCGGCACCGAAGGACCGACCGCAGGCGGAGCGCCAGACCACCGGGCCGATCAGCGTGCCGCTGGTGCGCCAGGGCGGCACTTTCGCGGTGCCAGTGCTGGTGAACGAGGCGATCAGTCTTCGCTTCATCGTCGACTCGGGCGCATCCGACGTGAACATCCCGACCGATGTGGTGAACATGCTGATCCGCGATGGCGTGATCAGCCCGTCCGATTTTCTCGGTCGCAAGCCCTATGTGCTGGCCGACGGCTCGCGAATCGTCGTCGACACCTTTCGTATCCGCGCCATGCGCATCGGCAATCGGGTGGTCGAGGACGTGACCGCTACCGTCGGCACTGCGTCCAGCCC
Organism: Burkholderiales bacterium; assembly: GCA_038205245.1. GTDB lineage: Bacteria > Pseudomonadota > Gammaproteobacteria > Burkholderiales > CAIKXV01 > CAIKXV01. Next base: position 11,196 of record JBBRCD010000051.1, on the reverse strand, counting down.
GTTCCTGTTGGGGCAGAGCTTTCTGCGTCGCTTCAGGTCGTGGTCGATCGACAATGCGCGCGAGGCGCTGCTGCTCGAGTAAGAAAGTAAGAAAGTAAGATAGGGGGACAGACCCTGAGGGTCTGTCCCCGTCCGGCAGCCGGCAGAGCCCCCATCCCCTTCCAGCAGCCAGCCGACCCCCGGGGACAGCCCCTCAGGGGCTGTCCCCCTCGTGCAGGGGGCAAACAATAAGCCGCCCTCAGGTCCCGACACGCCCGCCGTCTGCCTTGCGGATCGCAACCGTCGCCGAGCGCGGTCGGCCGCCAGTCGGGCCGTCCGGCCACTGGCTGATAGCCCGGGGTCTGGACGGGTCACTGCGATCGCCGGCCGGCTCGCCCGGGTGCTGGATGTTGATGAACATGGTGCGTCCGTCCGGCGTCATCACGCAGCCGGTGACTTCGCTGCCGCTCGGGCCGGTGAGGAAGCGCCGGGTCTCGCCAGTTCGCACATCGGCAACCAGCATCTGGTTGTTGCCCATGGTCTTGTAGGCGCCCTGGTTGAGCGCGCTGGTCGACACATCGGTCTGTATCCACAGATAGCCGCTCGGGTCGAACCACAGGCCATCCGGGCTGCCGTACATGTCACCCTTGATCGTGCCGCGTTGCACCGGGTCGGCCGCCTGCGGGTCGCCGCCCTGAGCGAAGATGTCCCACTGGAAGCGGGTCGCACGCGGGTCGCGGTTCTGCTCGCGCCAGCGAATGATGTGGCCGTAGACATTGTTCGGGCGCGGGTTGGCAGCGTCCACGCCGGGCCGGTTGGCCGCGCCACGCTGTGCGTTGTTGGTCATCGTCATGTACACCTCGAGCGTGCTCGGGTGCACTGCGCCCCACTCGGGGCGGTCCATCCTGGTCGCCCCGGCACGATCGGCGGCCTCACGGGTGCGGATCAGCACGTCGGCCTGGTCGGTGAAACCGTTGTCGCGGGTCAGGCCGTTCTGGCCATGAATCAGCGCCAGCCACTCGCCGCTGCCGTCGGCATTGAACTTCGCGACGAACAGCGTGCCGTGGTCGAGGAGGTTGCGGTTGGCGGCGCGGTCGGTGCGGTTATGCGAATCCCGGGTGACGAACTTGTAGACATACTCGAACACCTCGTCATCGCCCATGTAGAACACGACCCGGCCGTCAGGGGCGACCGAGAGCATCGCGCCTTCATGCTTGAAGCGGCCGAGTGCGGTGCGCTTGACCGGCTGAGACTTCGGATCGTAGGGGTCGATCTCCACCACCCAGCCGAAGCGATTGGCCTCGTTCGGTTCCTTCGAGACATCGAACCGCCCGTCATGCTCGTGCCAGCGATAGCCACTCTTGGGGCGCACGCCATAGCGACGCAATGGCTCGGGGATAGCTCCGTCACTTGCCGCGAAGTACATGTTCCAGTTCTCTTCGCAGGTAAGGTAGGTGCCCCACGGGGTCAGGCCACCGGCGCAGTTGTTGACCGTGCCACGCGCCAGCGTGCCTTTACTGTCGTACGAAGTGCGCATCGCGGCGGTGCCAGCGGCCGGACCGGAGATCAGCATCGGGGTCTGTGCGGTGATCCGTCGTGCGAAGATCGACTGACTGACGACAGACCACTGGTCGCCCCGGCTGCTTACCTCGACGATCGACACCCCATGTGCGTTCTGCGACTTGGCAACCTTTTCCGCAGTCCAGGTGCGCATGCCGTCGGTGTGCAGCAGGCCGTCGTCGGTGTACTCATGGTTGATCGCGAGCAGGCCGCGCTCGGAACTGGTCGAACCGTAGGGCAGCGGGTAGTACTCGATTGCATCATGATGCATTCCGGCCTGAAGGGCCTGGTCAGCCGCCGAGTTGGACGCATCCGTCCGGAACGCCGGTGCGCCCGCCTGCGCGCCGATTGGCTCGCCCCAGGCGAACATGACCTGCGCGCGGTAGCCGGGCGGAATGCGCACCGAGTCTTCCGCCATCGGGGTGATCGATCTGAAGCCGAGGTACTCCGGCCCTTGCCACGGGGTGCCGCTGGTGGTCGCACAGCCGGCGAACGGGACGCTGACCACAACGCCAGCGACCGCGGCCTTCAGAAGATTGCGCCTGGAGTGCATCTGCGGCGCGAGGTCGGCCAGGTGAGGATTGCTGCTGCGGTTGCTGGTCGCGTCATCGTCTGAAAAACGCATCACTGCCTCCGTCGTGTTTCACTTCGTTCAAGCGCGGGCCGCGTATTTCCGCACTACACGGCGCGGCGCGTCCAAGGTCGGGGCGGAGGATATGGCGGCCATATGAAAATTGCGTGACTACTGCTAGCCTGCAACGTTGTCCAGATGCGCTACAATCGTTGGCTACAGGCGCGTAGCTCAGCTGGTTAGAGCACCACCTTGACATGGTGGGGGTCGTTGGTTCGAGTCCAATCGCGCCTACCAATTTCCCGCGGAAGTTCGGCAACACCGGCCGGAAGCGTCGAACATCGTGAGTTCAGATGTCCACCCGATGTCCAGCGTTCACGGCCCTGACGAGGACAACTGGAAGCCGCCGGGATCTCGTCCGGCCGCGAGCCGCACGATCGGCTGTTGAATCCGCCGGCCGCGGTCGCGATGGTCTGAACAAAGCAAAGTGCGGCTCGACCGCACTTTTTTTCGCCGCTCAGGAACGCCCCATGCCAGACATACGACTCCCGGACGGTTCAGTACGCCATTTCGACGCACCGCTCACGGTCGCCCAGGTGGCGCTGAGCATCGGTGCCGGCCTGGCGAAGGCCGCGCTCGCGGGCCGGGTCGATGGCCGGCTGGTCGACACTTCGCACCTGATCGCGGCCGACGCCGATCTGGCGATCGTCACCGACCGGGATGCCGATGGGCTGGATCTGATCCGGCATTCGACCGCGCACCTGCTCGCCTATGCAGTGAAGGAACTGTTCCCGGACGCGCAGGTCACGATCGGGCCGGTGATCGATAACGGCTTCTACTACGACTTCGCCTATAAGCGCCCGTTCACCCCGGAGGATCTGGCGGCGATCGAGAAACGGATGAGCGAGCTGGTAAAGCGCGACATCCCGCTGGTGCGAGAGGAGATGCCGCGCGACGATGCAGTGGCATTCTTCAAGGCGCTGGGGGAGCACTACAAGGCCGAGATCATCGCCTCGATTCCGTCCAGCGAGCCGATTTCTCTGTACCGCGAGGGCGACTTCATCGACCTGTGCCGCGGGCCGCATGTGCCTTCCACCGGCAAGCTCAAGGTGTTCAAGCTGATGAAGCTCGCCGGGGCCTACTGGCGCGGCGACTCGCGCAACGAGATGCTGCAGCGGATCTACGGCACGGCCTGGGCGAAGAAAGAGGACCAGGACGCGTATCTGCACCAGATCGAAGAGGCGGAGAAGCGCGACCACCGGCGGCTGGGGCGCCAGCTCGATCTGTTCCACATGCAGGATGAAGCGCCGGGCATGGTGTTCTGGCATGCCAAAGGCTGGACCATCTGGCAGGAGATCGAGCAATACATGCGCCGGGTGCTCGATGCGGCCGACTATCGCGAGGTGCGCACACCCATGATGATGGACCGGGTGATGTGGGAGAAGTCCGGGCACTGGGAAAACTACCGCGAGCACATGTTCACCACCGAGTCGGAGAACCGCGACTATGCGGTGAAGCCGATGAACTGCCCGGGCCATGTGCAGATATTCAATCATGGACTGCGCAGCTATCGGGAGTTGCCGCTCCGGCTGGCCGAGTTCGGCTCATGCCACCGCAACGAGCCTTCAGGCGCGCTGCACGGCCTGATGCGGGTGCGCGGCTTCGTGCAGGACGATGCACATATCTTCTGTACCGAAGACCAGGTGCAGCCGGAGGCGGGCCGCTTCATCGAGCTGCTGCAGAAGGTCTATGCCGACTTCGGCTTCCACGACATCCTGATCAAGCTGTCCACCCGGCCGGCCAAGCGCCTCGGTTCGGACGAGGCATGGGACCGCGCCGAGGCGGCGCTTGCCTCCTCGCTGGACGCCAAGGGCCTGGTCTGGGAGAAGAATCCCGGGGAAGGCGCCTTCTACGGCCCGAAGATCGAGTTCTCGCTCAAGGATTCGATCGGCCGGATCTGGCAGTGCGGCACCCTGCAGCTCGACTTCGCCCTGCCTGGCCGACTCGGGGCAGAGTATGTCGCCGAGGACAACACCCGCAAGGTGCCGGTGATGCTGCACCGGGCGGTGCTCGGATCGCTCGAGCGCTTCATCGGTATCCTGATCGAGAATCATGCCGGGGCGATGCCGCTGTGGCTGTCGCCAGTGCAGGCGATGGTCATGAATATCAGCGAACACCAGGCCGGATACGCAACAGAATTGACCGCAAAGCTGCGTCTGGCCGGCATCCGCTGCGAATCCGACTTGAGGAATGAGAAAATAACCTATAAAATTCGAGAACATAGCGTCAACAAGGTGCCTTACCTGCTGATCGTAGGCGAGAAAGAAGTGGCCTCGGGTGCTGCGGCAGTCCGGGCACGCGGGAACCGCGACCTCGGTGCGATCAAGGTGGATGAGGTCATCAGCCTACTGCGCGCCGAGATTCAGGCGAAGGCGGCAACGGCGACCGGCACGGAAACTGGCAAGGCAGATTAGACCGACTGGCGCGGCGCCTCGGAAGCACGAGGCCTGCGACGCAGTTTTTTTGTTGTCTCAATTACCGCACGAGGTGCAGGCATCGCTCAGGAAAAGGAAAAGGAAGCGCGGATCAATGGAGAGATCATCGCGCCGGAGATACGACTGGTAGGGCTTGAAGGCGAACCACTCGGAATCGTTTCGTCTGCGAAGGCTTTGGAGATGGCCGAGGAGGCAGAGGTCGATCTGGTCGAGATCGCACCGACTGCAGTGCCGCCGGTATGCCGACTGATGGATTTCGGCAAGTTCAAATACCGGGAGAGCAAGAAGAAGCACGAGGCCAAGCTCAAGCAGAAGCAGATCCAGGTCAAGGAAGTGAAGTTCCGGCCCGGCACTGATGATGGCGACTACCTGATCAAGATGCGTAACCTGAAGCGCTTTCTGACCGAAGGCGACAAGGCGAAGATTACATTGAGATTCCGCGGCCGCGAGATGGCACACCAGGAGTTCGGTGTGAAGTTGCTGCAGCGGATTCAGGCCGACCTGGTTGAACTGGGTACGGTCGAACAGTTTCCTAAGCTCGAGGGGCGCCAGATGATCATGGTGATCGCCCCGAAAAAGCACTGATCCGGCAGCACCTCGCTGGAGCAGGAAGCGGAACCTGGCAGTCGACGCGGCTTGCGCGGCGTCGAAGCAACCTGTCACCTGAGGTGACAGGCAACAAGTGGATGGCAGGCTCCCTAAGTGTTCCCGGAGACGGGAACCGCCAGTCGACCATGCGAAAACAGAGGTGAACTCATGCCCAAGATGAAGACCAAGAAAGGTGCTGCCAAGCGGTTCAAGGCACGCGGCAGCGGAAGCATCAAGCGAAGTAAGGCGTTCTTGCGCCACATCCTTACCAAGAAGACCACCAAGCGCAAGCGCGGTCTTCGCGGAACGTTGACCATCCACGCGTCGAACGAGAATTCCGTTCGCGCGATGCTGCCATACGCATAAGGAGACTTCGCCATGCCTAGAGTCAAACGCGGCGTAACCGCAAGGGCACGCCACAAGAAGGTTCTCGATCAGGCGAAGGGCTTCCGCGGCCGTCGCAAGAGCGTCTACCGCATCGCCAAGCAAGCGGTGATGAAAGCGGGGCAGTATGCCTACCGCGATCGTCGCCAGCGCAAGCGCCAGTTCCGCGTACTCTGGATCGCCAGGATCAACGCGGGCGCTCGTGAGTGCGGTCTGACCTACAGCGTGTTCATGAATGGATTGAAGCGCGCATCGATCGAAGTCGATCGCAAGGTCCTCGCCGATCTGGCTGTGGTCGACAAGGCAGCCTTCTCCAAGCTCGTCGAGCAGGCACGCGCCGCACTTCCGCCCACCGCTGTTCACGCTCCCGCGCCGTCCGCCTGACGCGCTGGTGATCAAGTCCGGTCGGCACTCAAGGCGTTTTTGCTGAGAGTGGCGACCGGAGGCTTTTTTTAGTCATCGAAAGTCGTTCCAGCATGCAAGCCGAACTCGACCGCATCGTGTCTGAGGCGCTCGCACTGTTCGCGCAGGCGGCCGATTCGCCCCGTCTGGAACAGGACAAGGCACGTTTTCTGGGCAAGGCGGGCTCGCTCACTGAACTGCTGAAGTTGCTGGGCAAGCTCGAGCCCTCGGCGCGCAAAGAGGCGGGGGCTGCGATCAATGCTGCCAAGGCAACGATCGAGGACGCCCTCGAGGGGCGTCGGCGGGCGATCGCCGACCAGGCGCTCCAAGCGCGACTCGCGCAGGAGAGGATCGACGTCTCGCTGCCTGGCCGGGGCCGGGGCAGGGGCGCAGTCCATCCGGTGATTCGCAGCCAGCAGCGGGTCGAGGCGATCTTTCGCTCGATCGGTTTCGACATCGCCGACGGCCCGGAGATCGAGACCGACTGGTACAACTTCACGGCGCTGAACAATCCGGAGAACCATCCGGCGCGCTCGATGCAGGACACCTTCTACATCGACGGGCACGACAGTGAAGGCAAGCCGCTTCTGCTGCGTACCCATACGTCGCCGATGCAGGTGCGCTACGCGCGCATGCACAAGCCGCCGATCCGGGTGATCGCACCCGGTCGCACCTATCGGGTCGATTCGGATGCCACCCATTCGCCCATGTTCAATCAGGTCGAAGGATTGTGGATCGATGAAGCCATCAGCTTCGCGCATCTGAAGGGCGTTTATACCGATTTTCTGCAGAAGTTCTTCGAGACCGAGCAGCTCGAGGTGCGCTTCCGGCCGTCGTTCTTTCCGTTCACCGAGCCGTCGGCCGAGGTCGACATGGCGTTTGCGAGTGGGCCGTTAAAGGGACGCTGGCTGGAGATCTCCGGGGCTGGACAGGTGCACCCGACGGTGATCCGCAACTTCGGTCTCGACCCGGAGCGATATGTCGGTTTCGCTTTCGGCAGCGGTCTGGAACGTCTCACCATGCTTCGCTACGGCATTGGCGACCTGCGGCTGTTCTTCGAGAACGACCTGCGCTTCCTGCAGCAGTTCCAGCACTGAACCGGCGGCCAGGATGCAATTCTCTGAACAGTGGCTGCGCAGCTTTGTCGACCCGGAACTGGACAGCGAAGCGTTGGCGCATCTGTTGACCATGTCCGGTCTCGAGGTGGAAGAGCGCAATCCGGTCGCGCCCGCGTTCACCGGCGTGCTGGTGGCCAGGGTGGTCGAGGTGATGCCGCATCCGAATGCCGACCGGCTCCGCCTGTGCACGGTGGACGTGGGAGCCGCAACCCCGCTGTCCATCGTCTGCGGGGCGCCGAACGCTGCTGCCGGCATGACCGTAGCCTGCGCAGTCATCGGTGCGGCGCTGCCCGGTGGCCTGAACATCAAGCGCGCCACAGTGCGTGGTGTCGACAGCGAAGGCATGCTCTGCTCGGCACGCGAGCTCGGCTTGCCCGAGGCGGCCGATGGACTGATGGTGCTCGATGCCGGGCTGGCTGTCGGCATGCCGCTGCGTGAAGCACTCGGGCTGGACGACCACCTTCTGGTTGTCAAGCTCACGCCCAATCGCGCCGACTGCCTCAGTCTGCTCGGCATGGCGCGCGAAGTTTCGGCATTGACTGGCAGCGCGATGACCGTACCTGCCTGCGACCCGGTGCCGGCAAGCATCGGCGACCGCCTGCCGGTGACGATCGCCTGCGACGCCCACGATCTGTGCGGACGGTTCGCCGGTCGGGTGATCCGGGGCGTCGATGCACGCGCCCGGACGCCGGACTGGATGCGGCACCGGCTTGAACGCGCCGGGCAGCGCTCGATCTCGGCGCTGGTCGACATCTCGAACTATGTGATGCTCGAACTCGGTCAGCCCTCGCATGTGTTCGATCTGGATCGGGTACGCAGCGGTGGTCTGCAGGTACGCTGGGCACGCCCGGGCGAGAAGGCGGTGTTGCTGAACGACACCACGGTCGAACTTGCTGCCGACATCGGGGTGATCGCCGACGGCGAACAGCCGGAGGCGCTGTCCGGCATCATGGGCGGGGCGCACACTGCGGTCACGCTCGACACCCGGAACATCTATGTCGAGTCCGCGTTCTGGTGGCCGGACGCAATCGCCGGACGAGCGCGCCGATTGAACTTCACCACCGAGGCCGGTCATCGGTTCGAACGCGGTGTCGATTTCTCCAACGTCGTCCGCAGTCTCGAGCGGATCACCGCGCTGATCCTGTCGGTATGCGGCGGGGCGGCCGGGCCGGTGGATGATCAGATACTTGCCCTGCCTGCGCGCGCGTCGGTGACTCTGCGGGTCGCGCGTTGCAACCGGGTGATCGGCATCGAGTTCAGCGCTCAACGCATCGCCGAGATCTTCGATCGTCTCGGGTTTAGCTGGACCCTGCAGTCGGGTGCGGACGGCGAAGCGTTCCAGATCACCCCGCCAGCGCACCGCTTCGATCTGTCGATCGAGGCGGATTTCATCGAGGAAGTAATCCGTGTGCACGGTTACGACCAGTTGCCCGCGCTGCCCCCGGCAACGCCGGCCTGGATGCGCAGCCAGCCGGAGACGCGACGTGCCGCCAGCGAGATCCGCGAGGCGCTGGTCGGACGCGATTTTTTCGAGGCGCTGAACTTTGGCTTCGTCGATCCACGCTGGGAAGCGGATTTCGCGGGTGCCGGTGTGCACAGTCCCGCGCCGATCGCCTTGGTCAATCCGATCGCCAGCCAGTTTGCAGTGATGCGATCGACCCTCATCGGCGGTCTGGTCGCCAATGTGCAGCACAACGTGAACCGCAAGCAGTCGCGGGTGCGGCTGTTCGAACTCGGCCGGGTGTTCCGGCGAGATCCGTCGGTGGCCGATGGGCCGTTATCCGTGGCCGGGATCGACCAGCCGTTGCGGCTTGCGGCAATTGCCTATGGCGACGCAGACGCTGAACAGTGGGGCGTGAAGTCCCGGCCGGTCGACTTCTTCGACCTGAAGGCCGACGTAGAGGCGATCCTGATGCCCAGGGTCGCCAGGTTCGAACAGGCGGCACATCCGGCCCTGCATCCCGGCCGGTCCGCGCAGATTTTGCTGGACAGCCAGCCGATCGGCTGGATTGGCGAACTGCATCCACGGTGGCAGCAGCAGTACGAACTCAACGCCGCCACGGTGCTGTTCGAGCTTGACTGGACGGCGGTGGCAACGCTTGATCTGCCCCACCCGGACGAGGTCTCGAAGTTCCCACCGGTACGCCGCGATCTGGCGTTCATCGTCAGCCTGACGACCCGGGCCCAGGACCTGACAGACTCGGTGATGGCGGATCGACCGCCATTTGTGGAACGGTTCGAGGTTTTTGATTCCTATGCAGGAATCGGCATCAATAGTGGGGAAAAAAGCCTTGCTTTCCGAGTGTTACTGCAAGATACTCGAAAGACTCTTACCGATGTTGAAGTCGATTCGAGCATAGCTCGATTGGTGGAAATCATTGCGACCCGGCACGATGGAAGACTCCGCCAATAACGAACTCCCGGCCTCGAACGGGTCAGACGACCGCAAGACGCTGACCAAGGCCGAACTCGCCGAGATGCTGTTCGAGCGGGTGGGCTTGAACAAGCGCGAAGCGAAGGACATGGTGGAGTCGTTCTTCGAGGAAGTGCGTACCGCCCTGCAGAAGGGCGAAGGGGTGAAGCTGTCCGGGTTCGGCAACTTCCACCTGCGTGACAAACCGCAGCGGCCGGGCCGCAATCCGAAGACCGGTGAGGAAATCCCGATCACCGCCCGTCGCGTGGTCACCTTTCACGCCAGCCAGAAGCTGAAGGCGATGGTCGATCAGGCCTACGATGGCGGACGACAGCCGAACTAGCGCCGCTCGCGCGAAGATCGCGCTGCCACCGATCCCCGCCAAGCGCTACTTCACGATCGGTGAAGTGAGCGAATTGTGTGGGGTGAAATCGCATGTGCTTCGCTACTGGGAGCAAGAATTCACCCAGTTGAAGCCGGTCAAGCGACGCGGCAACCGACGGTACTACCAGCACCACGAAGTGCTGCTGATCCGGCGCATCCGCGAACTGCTTTATGAGCAGGGCTTCACCATCAGCGGCGCGCGCAACCGGCTGGACACTAACCACAACGACGCCGACTTGGCGCTCGATCCCGCGGAGCAGGCTTCCCTTGACTCGATCGACTGGTCGGATGTGCGCGCCGAACTCGAAGCGATACTGGCTACGCTCAAGTAGCGGGTAGCGCCGCCCGGTGTGTGCGCTGGTGCCTCACGGGTCGCGGCTGCGGCATGCGGGCTGCTATACTTCAGGCTCGGTCGGGGCGTGGCGCAGCCTGGTAGCGCACCTGCATGGGGTGCAGGGGGTCGAAGGTTCGAATCCTTTCGCCCCGACCAATTAATCAAGGACTTACAACCCCTGCGCTCACCGGACGCAAGATGTGTCTAACACCTTGACTAACACTTCGTTCGGAATCGCGAGTTTCACCGTCACGTTTCTGCGCGCCATCGAGTGGATGTAGCCTTGTGTGGTCGATATGTCGGCCTGCGACAACGCGTCCTGAATCGCCTCCATCGAATAGTTCTGCGCCTTGGCTGTCGTGGCTGCAAACGGTCGAAGGGCCTTCGCATTGGCACCACGAACGCCAGCTCTTTCACCCGCGCGCCGGAACGCCGATGCGATTCCCGACCGGGTGTATGACGTGCCCTGCCGAGTGTGAATGACATAAGGCGAAATGCGTCCCAGTGATCGCGAGATCGCAGCCGCATGGTCCACCATTGCTCGGATAGGGGCGGAGATGCGGAACGCGATCGTCACTCCGGTCGTTCGGGCCGTTTTCGTGGGCTGCACCTCGATCGTGTCCGAGTGCATTTCCTTGCGCAGAAGGTTCCGGATGTCGGTCGTCCGCAGAAACAACAGCACGGACAGCTACTGCAGCAGCACGCCATGCTCGGCCCGCTTCCGGCTCCGGTGGGCGGAACCGTCGCAATACCGACCCGATCCACGCGTAGCGCGCCGCATCGTCTCCGCCCGGGCGAAACTCCAGCGCCTGGGTCCCAGCCACCACCTCGCACCTCGTTGGAAAAGACTGGTCTTTGACGAGATTGGCCGGCAGGAGTACTGTCGGCCCGAAGGAATTCCGAGGCGTCCAACCCAAGAGCATTGATGACAGGGAACTCGTTGTACGACGGCCTAGAAACCTATGCCC
>JBBRCD010000050.1:0-28002 GCA_038205245.1 Burkholderiales bacterium | reverse complement strand
TGCGGCGGATGAGATCGTGGCCGCCGGCCGCAGCGAGCAGTGGGGCGTAGTTGTCGAACGTCTGTGCATGGAGTGACGAGAGCGCCCCCGCCACTTCTCGCGCCCGGTGCTCGTTCGTGGCCTTCAACCAGCCGATCAGCCACGGCAGCAGTTTCGGTGCGTAGGCGGGCCGGACAGCGAGCGGCCCCAGCGGGTCCAGCAGCCACTTCGGGATGTTCTTCCACGCGCCGGGCAGGGCCGGGGGGGTGATAGTGGACGGGCTCATCAGCCCTGCATTGCCGCGCGAGCAGCCTTCACCCGGGCCGCCACTGTCGATGATGGTGACGTCGTGTCCGTCCCGCTGCAGCCAGCTGGCGCAGCACACGCCGATCACGCCCGCTCCGATGACTGTAATGTTCTTCTTCATTTCCTATACTTGGATGGGCGTTACCCCGGTGTGGCGGCTGCGGTGAGCTCTGCAACCGATGTGAGTTCCGGCAGTCCGTCGACCAGCGTCGTGAGCCTGTCCACCTGCTTCCCGTCGAGCACGCGCCCGGCGCAGTGGTGAAACTTCGCGCGGAGCAGAGGCTCCGGCACCGGATTGTCGGAGGTGCGGCCAAGCTGGATGTCGACGCGGGCTGAGTGTGATGCGCCGTCGGTCAGCGTCACCTTTACCTCGGCCCCGAAGTGATTGTCGACGGGGAACTGGCCGGCACGGTGGGTGACCGAGGTGACGCGCTTCATGACCTCGCGCGTGACCAGATGCCTGTACGCATCGGCCTCGAAGTGCTGCAGCAGGATTCGGCCTTCGAGCAGCATCCGCGTGACGCAGTACTGGACGCTGAACTTTGCGTCCAGATTGCTGATCGGCTCCGGCCGGTCGGTATGCGCGAGCCGGCGGGCCGGCGTCCATGTTTCGACTTTCGCAATCTGCGCAGGCCGGAACGACCCATGCTTGCGGATCAACTCGAGCGTCGCGTCGAGCGCCGCATGTGTGGCTGCACAGCAGGGATACTGCTTGTAGCCTGCGCCGGGGCTGATGATTTCCAGCGGAGCCGCCCAGTCCGGCAGCACCTTCGCCGCGTCGTAGGTGCCGGGGCCGTTATAGACGTTGAAGAAACCGTGCTTGTGCTCGAATGCCGTTGCGCTTGCATCGTAACCCTTGCGCGCGAGCATCACGGCAAGCAGCCCGTTTTTTGCACACAAGCCGACATGCAGCGGCTTTGTCATCGTGCCGAAGTTCGCCTTGATGCCGGCAGCCATGGAGGCGCCTGTGCCGAGCGCGGTTTCCGTCTGCTCCGGGGGAAGCTTCAGCATGGCGGCGAGTGCGCCGATGACGGCAAAAGTGCCGAGCGTCGACGTCGGGTGCCAGCCTTTTTCATAGTGCGCGAAGTTCACCGCGCGGCCGATGTGCGTGCCGACCTCGAAGCCCGCGCTGTGGCCGAGAAGAAGATCACGACCGCTCGCACCGAACAGCTCAGCGGCGGCAAGCATCGCCGGCACCATGGTCGCGGAGACGTGGCCGCCCATCGTGTTGCTGCCGTTGTCGAAATCGAGCGCGTGCGCCGCCGTGCCATTGATGAGGGCGGCGTTGAGCGGGCCGATCTTTCGCGTGGTGCCGAAGACTCGGCACGGGCCCTGTTCGAACTCCGCTCCGCACGATTCACGCACGAGACGCGTCGAATCCTCGAGTGTGCCCGCCAGCATGCAGCCCAGCGTGTCCATGACCGCGATGCGCGACCACCGATGCGCCTCCGGCGGCACGTTATCGTAATTCAGCGCGCTCACGCGCCGGGCAATCTCACCTGCGAGTCCCATCAACGCTGTTCCCTGACTGCAGTGTTGCCGGAGGCGGCACCGTCACTCGACGCGCGCCCCGGATGTGCGGCCGCGTGCATGGTCCAACCTCGAGTTTGCGGTAACGGATCAGGGCACAGTTTGCGCCCAATGCCACACGATTCGCAATCCCGACGATCCTCAAAGCCGCCCCCGGGATCAATGTAATGCGCGTACAGCCCGCGAGGCCAGCGGCAGCGTGGTCAGGGGAATGGTCGAGTCGGCAGCGTTCATGGGTGGATGGTTCTGGTTGGAGCATCCCTTCGCGTTGCGCTGCGTAACGGCGCCAGGGAAGCGCGCTAAGATCGGGAATCCGGCAGCGCGCAGGCAATGCCCGTGAAATGCGCGGCGTCCCGGCTGCACGCGAGGGCAGATGAACGAAACGGCGGAATGCGTGGTCATCGGCGGCGGCGTGGTCGGGTCGGCCATTGCCTATGGTCTGGCCAAGCGCGGGGTGAAGCCCCTGGTGCTGGACGAAGGCGACGGTGCGATCCGCAGTTCACGGGTGAATTTCGGGCTCGTCTGGCTGCTGGGCAAGGGCGACGGCATGCCGGCCTACGGCTTCTGGACGCGCCGTTCCGCCGATCTGTGGCCAGCTTTTGCCGAAGAACTCAAGGCGTATACCGGCGTCGACACCTGCTACGTGAAATCGGGCGGGTTGTCCTACTGCCTGGGCGAGGCCGAGTACGAGACGCGCAGCGAGATCGTGAACCGCATGCGTGCCCAGGCCGAGAACGATCCCTACGAAGCGTGCATGATCGATCGCCGCGATCTCGTGCGGCTCATGCCGCAGGTGAATTTCGGACCCGACGTGCTCGGCGCGTCGTACGGACCGCACGACGGCCACGTCAGTCCGCTGAATCTGCTGCACGCACTGCATGCGGCCATGACCAAGGCGGGCGCGACCTATCGCGCCGAGTCGCCGGTGACCGAAGTGCGTCCCAGCGGCGGTCGGTTCGAGGTGCATACGGCCAAGGGTGTGGTCTCCACGCCGAAGGTCGTGCTGGCGGCTGGGCATGGCACCAACGCACTCGAAAGCGACCTCGGCTTCGACGTCGACGTGCTCGCCGAGCGCGGTCAGATCCTCGTCACCGAGCGCATGGCGCCAGTCGGACTGCTGCCGGCGAACGGCGTGCGGCAGACCGCCGAGGGCACCTTTCTCATCGGCACGACGAATGAGGATGTCGGCTACGACACCTCGACCACGCCGCAGGCCGGTGCCGTCATGGCGAGGCGCGCCATTCGCGTGATTCCCGCGCTGGCTCACGCGCGCATCGTGCGCACCTGGGCCGGGTTGCGCACACTCACGAAGGACGGATGCCCGGTGTATGAAGAATCCGCGCAGTATCCTGGTGCGTTTCTCGCCACCTGTCATTCCGGGGTGACGCTCGCCGCCATCCACGCGAACGATCTAACCGAAGCAATCCACTCGGGCAAACTCGGCGCGAATATCGAACCCTTCCATAGCACGCGCTTGCGGGCGCAATGAGATGACGAGCGAAACCGTCACTGTCTACGTCGACGGCGATCCGGTGGACGTGGCTGCGAACGCGAGCGCAGCGGCAGCTGCATTGCAGGCAGGGCTGGGCTACACACGCACGTGCCCCATTACCGACGAGAAGCGCGCGCCCTATTGCATGATGGGTATCTGCTTCGAATGCCTCATGGTCATCGACGGCATGCCTTCGCGTCAGGCATGCATGGTCAAGGTGCGACCGGGCATGCGCATAGACCGTCAGCTCGGACCGCGAAAACTGCAATGAGCAAGACGTTCGATTTCCTGGTGATCGGTGCGGGTCCGGCAGGGATGTCTGCCGCTACGGTGGCGGCGGGCCTGGGGGTCTCGACGGTGCTGGTGGACGAGCAGCCCGCGCCGGGCGGCCAGATCTATCGCAATGTCGAGGCCCACGCTGGCGACACCCGAGGCGTCTCCGTGGCGGACTGGCAGCGTGGTGTCACACTGGTCGGCGAGTTCCGCGCGAGTGGTGCGATCTACCGGCCCGGCACGCAGGTCTGGCAGCTCGATGCGCCGCGCGACGGTTCGTGCATGGTCTACGTGACCGACGGCGAGCAGGCCGACGTGCTGCGCGCTCGCCGCGTGCTTATCGCCACCGGCGCGATGGAGCGGGCCGTGCCGATTTCTGGCTGGACGTTGCCGGGCGTGATGACGGTGGGCGCGGCACAGATTCTCTACAAGACCACCGGACGCGCAACGCAGGCAGGGACGTGGATCGCCGGCAGCGGACCGCTCCTTTGGCTCTTCGCCGCACAGGCACTGGAGGCCGGGGGAAAGATCGAGGGAATCCTCGACACGACGCCGCGCATCAACTACGCACAGGCGCTTCGATACGCCGTGCCCGCCCTGCGCAATCACGCTTATCTCACTCGCGGTCTCGCGCTGCAGGCCCGGGTCAAGCGAGCCGGTGTGCCGATCGTGAAGGACGTGGGCGCCATCGAGGCGAAAGGCGACGGCGTGCTGGCCCGCGTGCGCTTTCGGATGCGCGGGCAATGGCAGGAAGTGCAGGCATCCACGCTGCTGCTGCATCACGGCGTCGTGCCCAGCGTGCATGCGACGCGTTCCATCCACGCCGATCATCGCTGGGCTCCAGTGCAGCGCTGCTTCGTGCCCGTCGTGGATGAGTGGGGCAATACGAGCGTCGATGGCTACGCGGCAGCAGGAGATGGCGCAGGTATCGTCGGCGCGGAGGCCTCCGCACGCAAGGGGCAGCTTGCCGGCCTGGAAGCCGCACGCGCGCTTGGTACCATCGATCGCGCCCGGCGCGACGAGCGGGCCGCACCGGTTCGCGTCGAGCTGGAACGGCATCTGCCGATCCGCGCGTTCCTCGATCAGCTGTTTACGCCGCGTGCAGGCTTCTTCGCGCCGGCCGACGATGTGCTCGTCTGCCGTTGCGAGAGCGTCACCGCCGGACGCATCCGCGAAGCCATCGGGCTCGGTGCCATGGGGCCGAACCAGATGAAGGCTTTTACCCGCTGCGGCATGGGTCCCTGCCAGGGCCGCATGTGCGGATTGCCCGCGGCCGAGATCATCGCGCGCGAGCGGGGCATGGCCATGGACGAGGTCGGACTCTTCAACGTACGGCCTCCGCTCAAGCCGATTTCGCTGCAGGAACTCGCGGCGTTGCCGGAGTGAAGCGCCCGGGCACGGCACCCGTTTAGCGGCTTTGGCTGTCGAGTCGGCGTAACGCAACGAGCGGGCGGCGTTCGCCATGAACGGCGGACCCGAAATGGTCGAGGTTCTTGCTCTCGAGGTTCTTGCTATAGTTGTGACCGGCCGTGCGACGAGCATCGACATCCGGCCGTTCGATCCCGCCCATTTCGGTTGATTCGATCTCAGCAGGTGGCAATCTTATGAAGCGAAGCATTCTTGCTCTCGCGTTGTCAGCGACAGCATTCTGCGTTTCGGCGCAGGAGTATCCCAACCGGCCAGTGCGCATCATCATTCCTTTTCCACCGGGTGCCGGCACGGATATCGTCGGCCGCGCCATTGCGACAGCCCTGACCGACGCCTGGAAGCAGTCGGTGGTCGTCGACAACCGTCCCGGTGCGGGTGGAACGATTGCAGGCGAGATGGTTGCCAAAGGCAATCCCGACGGTTACACGCTGATGCTCGGCAACGTGAGCACGCTGGCGATCGCCAAGGCGCTCAATCCGAAGCTCGCCTACGATCCGCTGCGTGACTTCGCGCCCATTACGCTGATTACGAGGAGCGAGAACGTGATGGTGATCCATCCGTCGGTGCCGGCGCATTCGGTGAAGGATCTGATCGCCTACGCCAAGGCGAATCCCGGCAAGATAAATTACGGCTCGTCCGGCAACGGCACGACGTCGCATCTGGGCGGGGCGATGTTCGCCTCCGCCGTCGGCGTGGAGATGACGCATATCCCGTACAAGGGCAGTGTGCCCATGATGACCGAACTGGTCGCCGGTCAGCTGCAGTTGTCCTTCTCCTCCGTGCCGACGGCGCTGCCGCACATCAAGAGCGGGCGGTTGCGGGCACTCGCCGTCACGCTTCCCAATCGCTCGACCACCCTGCCGGATCTGCCCACGGTGCAGGAGGCCACCGGTCTCAACAGCTTCGAGATCTCGCTGTGGCAGGGCATCGTCGCGCCTGCGGCCACGCCGCGCACGATCGTGACGAAGCTCAATCAGCAGATCGTCACGAGTCTGCGCACACCTGAACTCAAGAACAGATTCGCCGAGCAAGGACTCGAGGTCGTGGGCAACACGCCAGAACAGTTCGCGGCATATATGCGTGCCGAGATCGTGAAGTGGACACAGGTGGTGAAGGTGTCCGGCGCGCGGATCGAATAGCTTTTCTTCCTTATCCTCCAATCCGGTCGCCGGGATTGGCATGTTCGCCCCGCCCAAACCGGCACCTGCTGTCATACGACGGTTGAACGAAGAACTGGACGCGGTGATAGCTGCCTGAGATACGCGAGCGGCTGTTCACTCCGGGCTTCGATCCCACAGTGGCAGCGCGGACGATTTCAAGATCGAGGACCGAGAACGAAGCTAGCCAGCATGCGCATCGAGTCCCCGTTCTTCTTCCTCTACGGAAGTATCCTGTTCGCTATCCTCTGGCTGGCCATCCGCACCCTTTCCCCGGCGCGAATGAAGCGGCACCTGATGGCGCTGGCATTCGCGTTGACCGTAAGCCCTGTCGTGGCCGCAGGTCACGGCGAAGGCATCATCGTCCCGGTCTTTCGCTTCTATTTCCGAGCTGACTGGAATAGCGCGATCGCGGCCATCGTCATCTTCTCCTGCGTGGTCTGGTGGATGGCAGCGTTCGCGTTTCTCTCGTTCCTATCGCGACGTCCGCACACGTGAGCCGTCCTGCGCTGTGTTGCCGAAGCACGCGGCTGCTATGCTTTCGCCGCCCGGCGGACAACCTCAACCCGCAAAAGGCGCGCATCCTGCTGAAGCTTGCGCTGGCACGGACGCGTGACCTGGCCGAGATTCGGCGGATGTTCTCGGCACATTGATCCGTGCTGCCTGCGTCGTACAGGTTCGATCTGCCGAAAGCCTCTGTGATGCCTCCGACACGCTCCGACCTGGTCGTACCCAGCGTGATATGCCTGCTGATCTTCGGGCTTGGCGGGCTCATCCTGGCCAATCCTTCGCGTCTGATTCCGGTCGATGTGACCGCATACCAGCCGGTCTCGGGAGTCCTCGCTATCGGCACGGAACGCGGTGGCCGGCGTATCGCGCGGGTCGGGTTCACGCTGGACGGCGATGCGCGCCTGTTCGAGTCCACGGCGATCGGATGGCGCGGGGGTGCGCAGGACTGGACGCCCGGCAAGACACGGCTGGACTTCTTCGTGGAGGCGAGCGGGCCGGCTGCAGGCGACGATCGGGATCCGGTCCCGGCGATGGGGCTCGTGGTTGATGGTGTGCGTCAGCGCACGCTTGAGGCGGATATCGGCGCCTACAACTATTTGGCGAGCGGCCGGGCGGGCTGGGTTGCGCTCGCACTGGGCGGCAGCGGCTTGACGATCGCCGCATTCGCATGGCGCCGCGGGCGATGATACGGTTCGCTGTGGCTGATCTATCTCGCTGCGTACTGCCTCAGTCCCGCCAGTAAAGCCGGGTCGGATTGTCCACCAGGATGCGCTGCCGGTCAGCCGGATCGGGAAAGGCTTGCGCCAACAGGTCGACCAGTCCGCCGTCATTCGGGATGTCGCCATGCAGATTGGGGTGTGGGAAATCGGTACCCCAGACGGTGCGCTCGGGCGCAGCCGCATACAGCGCGCGCGAGAACGGGATCGCATCACGAAACGGCAGGCCCTGGGTCGAAAGCCGGTCTGAGCCGGAAACCTTGACCCATGCCAGAGGGTTTGTCGCGAGCAGCGAGGTCAACGTCTTGAACGCAGGCTGCTCGATACCCTCCTTTGCGCTGACCCGCCCCATGTGATCGATCACGAAGGGGATACGGATGCGCTCGAAGACCGGCACCAGTTGCGGGATCGATCCGGCATCGAAATGCAGCTGCGCATGCCAGCCCATCGGCTCGATGCGATCGAGCGTACGCCAGAAGAAGTCCATATCCGGGCCATGGCCCAAGTGGGCGATGAAGTGAAAGCGCACACCGCGCATTCCGCCGTCGTGCAAACGGGTCAATTCAGCGTCGGTGAGCTCCGGGCCGACGATCGCCACTCCGCGGTAGCGGCCGCCACTGCGTGCGATGGCGTCGATCGTGACCGAGTTGTCGCTGCCGTGGCAGGCCGACTGCACCAGAATCGATCGCTCGATGCCGAGAAAATCATGCAGGCTGCGCAGGCGCTCGAACGGGACTTCGGGTGGGGTGAAGGTGCGCGCCGGATCGAGCGGGAAGCGGTCGAACGGGCCGAACACATGGACATGACTGTCGCATGCGCCCGGGGGCGGCGTCCAGCTCGGGCGGCTGGGGTGGTCGTCTGGACCATGACGGACTGGCATCGGTGCGCTTCTCGGGTTGGGTTGCGGCGATCGGGAGCGGATCGGCTTCAACTGCCGGGCTTCAACTGCCGGCCGCCAACAGCCAGCCGTTTTGACAGAAGCCCCGGGGCCAGGGTGAGGTTCCACGATGGCTCGCGGTAAATCATTCTGCGTATGCATGATAATCGAAGCCCTCTTCACGGTATCTTCCGTCCCGCCCAGCGCAAGGTTTGCAGCCGATGGCACGTGTCTCCCTGATCGAAGAAGCGAGCCATCCCGAACTGGCCAGTGAGATCGAGACCATCCGTGGCGGCCGCCGCGGCACGCTGTCGCAGATCTACCGGCTGATGTTGCACAGCCCGGCTGCCGCGAGTGCCCGGTATCAGCAGAACTCGGCGCTGCGCTGGGAGACCAAGCTCGATCGCTTCATGCGCGAGCGGGTAATCCTGCGCGTGGCGGTGCTCACCGGCTGCGAGTATGTGCGCCGGGTACACGCTGGGGTCTATGCCGAGGAGGAGGGCTTCACCCCGGCGCAGATTGCCCTGCTCGGTCGCACCGACATCGCGTGGACTGATGAGGCCGTTGCCGATGCGATTACGGTCGCCGAGACAGGTGCCGGAGGGTTCGATGCGAAATCGCGCGCGGCCCTGGCTTACATCGACGCGATGACCCGCACTGTTCAGGTGCCCGATCCAGTGTTCGTCGGGCTGCGTGCCCATTTCGACGAGCGTCAGATTATCGAGCTCGCGATGCTGATCGGGGCCTACAACATGTTGACCCGGGTGCTCAGCGCACTCGATGCCGATTTCGAACCGCTACCCCCGAAGAAAAGTTGAACTGTCCCATGGCCCACCCCGCGCCGGAATCCCGCCAGCCGCTGATCGTTGTCGAGGACGATCCGTTTCCGCGCATCCCGCAGGTGGTCCTCGATCCAACGGTTACCCGGGAACGCACCGATGCATTCATCGACTTCTTCGCCCACACCGCCGATTTTCCTGCCTCGTGCGATAGCGTGCGCGCGGCTGTGGGCACGCTGTACCCGGCGACCGTGGTGACGGTAAAGACGCAGGAGGAGCTGCGCGCGAAACTGCCAGGCTGCTGCAGTTCCCGAACGTCACCATCACCCCGCACACCGCCGCCCAGCCGCGCACCAACGCATTGAAGGATCTGGGCGAGATGATGATCGGCATGGCGCGGCTGCTTGGCCATCTGCCGTCGCCTGCGCTGCCGGTGCGTGAGCTGCCGGCGCGCTAGCCCACTTGCCGACCTGGTCCGGCTTTTGCTCCGGGGTCCGGGCTGTCCTGAACTCTGGAGATCGACCATGTCCTCACGCCTGTATGTCGCAGCGCTCGTCGCCGCCCTGTTTTCCGCGGCTGCGGTGGCGCAATCCTGGCCGGCCAAGCCGATCCGTTTCATCGTCACGCTGGCACCAGGCTCGGCCTCGGACATCGTGGCGCGGGTGACTGGCGACGCGCTCACCAAGCCGCTCGGCCAGCAGGTGATCGTCGAAAACCGGCCGGGTGCAGGCGGTGTTGTGGCTGCCGAAATCGTGCAGCGCGCGGCGCCGGACGGCTACACGCTGCTGATCGGCTCGATCGCGAGCCATGGGATCAATCCGGCACTGGTACCGAAAATTCCGTATGACGCGGTCAAGGATTTCACACCGATCGTCAACATCGCCTCCAGCCCGAACGTGCTGATCACTTCGAACTCGCTGCCGGTCAAATCGGTCAAGGAGTTGATAGCGCTGGCGAAGAAGCGTCCGGGCGAGTTGCTGTTTTCCTCCGGCGGCAACGGCACCTCGCATCACATGGGCGCAGAACTTTTCGGATTGCTCGCTGGCGTCAAGATGAGCCATGTGCCGTTCAAGGGGTCGCCTCAGGCGGTGCAGGCGGTCCTCTCAGGCGAGGTGTCGCTCATGTTCCCGAACATCCCGAACGCGATGGGCCTCGCCAAGGCCGGCAAGGTACGTATCCTCGGAGTCACCACGCCGCAGCGCCTGTCATGGTGGCCGGATCTGGCGACCATCGCCGAGCTTGGCCTGCCCGGCTACGAGGTGATCGCCTGGTTCGGTCTGATGGCGCCTGCCGGGACACCGGACGCCATCGTCGAACGGCTCAACGCCGAGACCAACAAGGTGCTCGGGCAGGCAGCCACCCGCGAGCTGCTGGTCAACCAGGGCTTCGAGATCATCGGTGGCAGCGTGAAGGAGTTCGCCGCGTTCATCCGCAGCGAACTGGACAAATGGGCGAAGGTGGTCAAGCTCTCTGGCGCCAAGGCGGAGTGATGGCCGTCTGCCGCAGTCGCGGGTGCGCAGCCCGGCGCGCCCCGGCCGCACCCATCGGCACCGGGTATATACTGTCGACCTGACCAGACGACAGGTCCTTGAACAGCACTTGGCAACGGGAGCCATGGCATGGGCCACCGGCTCCGACTGGGTCGTGAGGAGGCTTGCGATGCCTGATCCTTCGGGCGAATTCGATGTGGTAGTCGTAGGTGCGGGCAATGCCGCTACCTGTGCGGGGCTGGCTGCGCGCGAGCAGGGCGCACGCGTGCTGATGCTGGAAGCCGCACCGCTTGCCGACTGCGGCGGCAACAGCCGCTACACCGCCGGCGTGATGCGGGTGGTGTTCAACGGCGCCGATGACCTCGCGCAGATCATTCCCGATCTCACCGAAGACGAGAAGCGCACCGTCGATTTCGGCGCCTATACCGAAGAACAGTTCTTCGATGACATGGGCCGGATCACCCAGTACCGCTGCGATCCCGAGCTTACCGAACTGCTGGTCAAGCGCAGTCACGCCACGCTCGCCTGGATGAGCGGCAAGGGCGTGCGCTTCAACGCAGCCTACGGGCGCCAGTCGTTCAAGGTCGATGGCAAGGTCAAGTTCTGGGGTGGTCTCGCAGTCGAGGCCTGGGGCGGTGGCCCCGGGCTGGTCGACAACCTGCACAAGGCGGCGGCGCGCGAGGGCATCGAGATTCTCTACGACACGGCAGCACAGTCGCTGATCCAGGACGAGCAGGGCGCGGTGTGTGGCGTACGGGTGAAGCGCCATGGCGAGCGCTTCGAGTTGCGCGCACGCTCAGTGGTGCTCGCCTGCGGCGGCTTCGAATCCAATGCCGAGATGCGCGCCCGCTACCTCGGGCCGGGCTGGGATCTGGCCAAGGTGCGCGGCACCCGCTACAACACCGGGCTGGGTCTGAAGATGGCGATCGACGCCGGGGCGCTGAGCTGCGGTCACTGGTCCGGTTGCCATGCGGTGGGCTGGGACCAGAACGCGCCCGCATTCGGCGATCTGGCGGTGGGCGACAATTTCCAGAAGCACAGCTATCCACTGGGCATCATGGTCAATGCCAACGGCGAGCGCTTCGTCGACGAGGGCGCTGACTTCCGCAACTACACCTATGCCAAGTACGGCGCGGTGGTGCTTGCCCAGCCAGGCATGTTTGCCTGGCAGATATTCGATCAGAAGAGCGTGGGCATGCTGCGCGACGAGTACCGGATCAAGCAGGTCACCAAGGTGCGCGCCGATACGCTCGAAGAACTGGTGCTCAAGCTCGACGGCGTCGATGCCGGGCGCTGCCTGCAGGAGATCGAGGCCTACAACTGTGCGGTGATGACCGAGGTGGCGTTCAATCCGGCCATCAAGGACGGCCGGGGCACGCGCGGCCTGCGGGTGCCCAAGTCGAACTGGGCCAACACGATCGATCAAGGGCCGTTCGAAGCCTATGCGGTGACCTGCGGGGTGACCTTCACCTTCGGCGGAGTGAAGGTCGACGATGCTGCTGCCGTGCAGGACACCGCTGGCGTGCGTATCCCCGGCCTGTATGCTGCAGGCGAGATGGTCGGCGGCCTGTTCTTCCACAACTATCCTGGCGGCACCGGGCTTACCTCCGGGGCCGTGTTCGGCAGGATTGCCGGTACTTCCGCGGGCGCGTATTCAGGCTCTAACGCAGGCTCTAACGCAGGCTCGAACGCAGGCTCGAACGCAGGCTCGAACGCGCGGCGCGGCTGACACTTCAATCTCAGTTCAGAAGGAGCTCGACATGGATCAGACGCAAGGCGCAGGCGCCGAGATGGCCGTTCCCGGTGGCGATGCGACGATCGCCAATCACAACAGCTACGACCCGACCCGCTCGGTCAAGGATCAGGTCAGCGCTGAGGAGTGGAAAGCGCGGGTCGATCTGGCCGCCTGCTATCGGCTGATGGCCGTCTATGACATGGTCGAGATGATCGCCAATCACATCTCGTCACGTGTTCCCGGGACCGAGAACGAGTTCCTGATCAACCCCTACGGCATGCTCTATGAAGAGATGACCGCCTCGGACATGATCAAGATCGACATCGACGGCAATGTGCTGTTCAACGCCACCAAGTACGGCGTGAACAAGGCCGGCTATGTGATCCACAGCGCCGTGCACAAGGTGCGCCACGATGTGGACTGCGTGATTCACACCCATACCATCGCGGGCATGGCGGTGTCGGCGATGAAGTGCGGGGTGTTGCCGGTTGCCCAGACCTCGATGCGTTTCGGGGACATCGCGTATCACGACTATGAAGGTATTGCCCTCAACATGGACGAGCAGGAGCGTCTGTGTGCCGACCTGGGCGACCGCGAGGCGATGGTCCTGCGCAACCATGGTCTGCTCACCGTGGGTCCGACGGTGGCCGAGTGCTTCAACAACATGTGGCGGCTGGAGCGCGCCTGCCAGATCCAGATTGCGGCGCTGTCCTGCAACACCGAACTGTCGCTGCCGCCGAAGGAAGTGGTCGATCAGACCACGCATCTGTATCAGCGCGGCACCCGACGTCCGTTCGGCCTGATGGAGTGGCCGACGATGCTGCGCAAGCTCGACCGCGAGAACCCGGGCTACGACGCCTGAGTCCGGCCAGAGGGGGACAGACCCCAAGGGTCTGTCCCTTGCCAAAGAACGATCAGGGACTGACCCTCAGGGTCTGTCCCTTGGCAAAGAACGATCGGGACTGACCCTCAGGGTCTGTCCCCCTTCCGTCGGTGGCTCAGGCCGCTTTCTCGAGGCTGGCATCACCCCACGCCGCCGCTGGCACGAACACTTCGCCCGCGAACAGCAGCCGCGCAGTGCGCAGGAAGCTGCCGCCCTCGATTGTCTTTGCCGCGCCTTCACCGGTGGTTTCAATCGCCACCCCCATCGAACCGGTGGGGTGCTCGATCACGATGTCGGCGAACGGCCCGACTGGCGAGGCGACGAGCCGGCTCGCCACGGTCCCCGGCAGCATGATGGCCGAGCCGACACACAGCGCGCCGGTGACTGCGTGCGCCGCATGGCAGTTCCAGGGCACGAAATAGCGTGACGTGATCGCGGCACCGCCCTTCGGTACGGGTCCGCGCGGGGTTGAAAGCAGGCCGACCTTGGGTACCACTTTCTCCGATATGTCCCCCATGCCCATCATCGCGCCGGCCTTGCGCCGGATCGCCTCGAAGCGTGCGATCAGCGCCTTGTTGGCATCCAGCTCGGGCTTGGACTCATAGCCGGTGATGCCGAAGGCCTCTGCGCGCATCAGCACCATCGGCATCGCCACGTCGATACAGGTGGCCTCGACACCGTCGATCACATCGAGCGGGTTGCCGGTGGGGAACAGCTTGCCGGTCTTGCCGCCGACAATGCTTGAGAACTCTAGGTAGACCGGCGCCGAGGTGCCGGGAGCGCCATGGATCGAGGCTTCGCCCTCGTAGTTCACCACCCCGTCCGGCGTCTGGATGGTGGCGGTGATCACCGCGCCAGTATTGACGTTGTGGATGCGCACCCTGGTCGTCGGGCTCTGCGCCTCGATCAGCCCGGTCTCGATCGCATACGGGCCGACGGCGGCCAGCATGTTGCCGCAGTTCGGGCTGAAGTCGACCACTGCCTTGTCGACCGAGCACTGGGCGAACAGGTAGTCGATCTCGGCGTCCGGGTGTTTCGAGTGCGAGATGATCGCGATCTTGCTGGTCAGCGTGTCGGCGCCACCGATGCCGTTGATCTGGCGGGTGTCGGGCGAGCCCATCGCGGCGAGCAGCACCCGCTCGCGTGCCTTGGGCTCACTCGGGATGTCATCGGCCAGGAAGAACGGTCCTTTCGAAGTGCCGCCGCGCATCAGGATACAGGGGATGCCGATCTGGCCAGTTCGGTTCTTCAGAAGGTTGCGCATCAAGGTCTCCATGGGCGCGCCGGCAGCCCGATTGGGCTTCGCCGAGGGCAGCGGCGATGTTCAGCGCACCAGTTTAATCTCCGCCCGTTCAGTCTGCCTTGGCCCCGGAGGCCTTCACGATCCTGCCCCACTTCACCACTTCCTCGCGGAACAACTGGCTGAACTGTTCTGGTGAGCCTTCGAGTGCATCGGCGCCAAGCGCGGCGAGCTTCTCGCGGAACCCTGGCGAGCGGGTGATCTTCTGTGTCGCAGCGTTCAACCGCGTGATGATCTCGCGCGGCGTGCTCGCCGGTGCAAACAGACCGACCCAGGTGCTCGACTCGACGCCGGTGATCCCCTGCTCGGCGAGCGTGGGCACCTCGGGCAGGACGCTCGAGCGTGTTGCACTGGTCACTGCCAGCACCCTGATCTTGCCGCTGCGGATGAACGGCAGCGACGAGGTGAGCTGGTCGAACATGCTGTCCACCTGGCCACCCATCAGATCGCCGAGGGCGGCGCCGCTGCCCTTGTACGGCACATGGATCAGGTCGACGCCGGTCACCGCGCGAAACAGCTCGCCGGTCAGGTGGTTCGAAGTACCGGTGCCGGCTGATGCATAGGTGATCCTGCCCTGGCGCTGCTTGGCGAGCGCCAGGTACTCCTTCGCATTCTTCGCGGGCACACTCGGGTGCACGGTCAGCACGATCGGCACGTTGGACACCGGCGCGACCGGGGCGAGATCCTTGATCGCATCAAAGCCGAGCGCTGCGTAGAGGGTGACATTCACCGCCAGCGAGCTGGACCCCATCAGCAGGGTGTAACCGTCGCCAGTCGACTTGGCGACGAACTCGGCGCCGACACTGCCGCCTGCCCCGGCGCGGTTCTCGATCAGCACGGGTTGGCCAAGCGCTTCAGTCAGCGCCGGACCGATCGACCGCGCGGTGATATCGACGTTGCCACCTGGAGCGAAGCCCACGACGAGCCGGATCGGCTTGGTCGGGTAGCCTTGTGCCAAAGCAGGCGCCGCGAGTGCGAGCAGCAGCGGCGCAACGGCGGCCGCAGCCGACCGCCAGCACCGGACAGGGGAAGCATCGGACATGGGGTTCCTTTCAGGTGGGGCGTGCAACAGGGGGGGGGGAGGGGCAGAAAAACGGTTCAGGGTAACCTTTGCGGTCAGTCGGCGCGTATGCCGGCGTCGCGGATCAGGCGAGCGAAGCGGGGCCGATTCGGTGCGGATCAACGTCGCGAGTTCCTCCGGTGTGCCGCGCATCGGCTCGGCGCCCTGCGCCGTCAGGCGGTCACGGAACACCGCCGAGGCGTTCGCCTGGACCAGCACCTTTGCCAGCCGGTCTACCACCGGCGCTGGTGTGCCGGCGGGCGCGAACAGCGCGAACCAGTTGCCCGCTTCGTAGCCGGGGAGCCCGGATTCGGCGACGGTCGGAATATCGGGAAAGGTTGCCGAGCGCCGCGCCGAGGTGGCTGCCAGCGGCCTGACCCGGCCACTTTTCACATGCGGCAGCGGGGTGCTGAAGGTGTCGAACATCAGGTCGACCTCGCCCCCCATCAACGCGGTCAACGCCGGTGCGCCGCCCTTGTAGGGCACATGGGTCAGCTTGATGCCGGCTCGGGCGCTGAACAGTTCCACCGCCAGATGCGGCGCCGAACCACTGGCATGGACGACGACCATCCAACCTCCTTGGGCAGTCACGACGACGATCGAACCTCCTTGGGCAGTCCGGCGCGGCCTTTTCGCAATTGCCTCAACTGCGGGCTCGATTGAATGGACACAGGAGTGTAAGCGATCCGGTCCGGCCGTTGCCGGTGCTACCATCAAGCCCCACGCTGCTTACCGGAGGAGACCGAGATGCTGCTCGAGAAACTGGCCGATTACGCGATACATGAACAGACGTCCCGACTGCCCGATGAGGTCTGGCATCACGCCAAGCGCTGCGTGATCGACTGGAGCGCCTCGCTGCTGCCCGGCATGCTGTGTGCGCCGGCGACGGTGCTGATCGAAGCGCTGGCCGATGAGCTCGATCACGGCCGCGGCACGATACCGGTCTACGGACGAAAGTCGGCCACACGGGCCGCAGCGCTGATCATGGGCGCGGGATCGCACACGGTCGAGTTCGACGACATCTATCGCGCTGGCGGCTATCACCCGGGCGCACCGACCATCAGCGCAGCCCTGGCTGCCGCACAGTCGGTCGATGCCAGCGGTGAAGACTTCCTGCGCGGGGTGATCGTCGGCTACGAGATCTCGACCCGGGTGTGCGAAGCGGTGATGCCGTCGCACTATGTCTACTGGCACACCACCGCGACCATCGGTTGCATCGGCGCTGCTGCGGCCGCCGCGACGGTACTCAAGTGCAATCGCGAACAGTTCATGAACGCGATTGCCAACGTGACCACCCACATGGCCGGCCTGCAGCAGGCGTTCCGCTCCGAGTCGATGACCAAGCCGATGCACGCCGCGCATGCAGCCGATGTTGGTGTGATGTCGGCGCTGGCAGCGAAGAAAGGGCTGACCGGCACGCTGGACATGCTCGAGGGCGAGCTTGGCTTTGGCGCTGCGATGAGCAAAAACCCGGACTGGTCGAAGGCGACCGCTGGCCTGGGCGAGAAGTACAACATCACCGAGATCACGTTCAAGAACCATGGTTCGTGCGGCCACACCTTCGCCTCGATCGACGGGGCGCTGGCGTTGAAGCAGCAGCATAACCTGAGCGTCGAGCAGATCGCCTCGGTGCGGCTGGAGACTTATGGCCAGGCGACCGATATCTGCGGCCGCGATACGGTGACTTCGGCATTCGAAGGGCGGTTCTCGCTCAAGTTCACGGTGGCCAGCGCGCTGGTGCACGGCAGCGTTCGACTGGACGCGTACACGCCGGAGCGGCTGAACGACGCGAAGGTGAAAGACCTGATGAGCCGTATCGAGCTGGTCGAAGACAAGGCACTCACCGCCGGCTATCCGAAGCAGCGCGCCTCACGGGTGAAGATGACCCTCACCGACGGGCGCAAGCTCGAGTTCTTCCAGCCTTATCGCAAGGGTGATCCCGAGCAGTTGCTGACCGACGACGAGGTCAATGCCAAGTTCATGGAACTCGCTGAGCCGGTGCTGGGTTCGGCGAAGGCGAAGGCGCTGCTGGCTGCGCTGTGGAGCACCGAGCAGTTCAAGGCAACTGCGCTACCGTTCTCCCGCTGAAGCGCGGGAACCCTGGGGACAGACCCTGAGGGTCCGTCCCCTCGCCGATCGCGCGGCAGGAATTCCGGGGACAGACCCTCAGGGTCTGTCCCCCAATCACCCGCGCGGCTTGAAGTGCGCAGACGCACCGTTGGGGTCTGCTTCCGGGCCAGTGCGATCATCATTTCCGCGGCTCCTGCTAAAGCCGGGGCGGCAGAGGGGCTCGGCCTTGCTGGCAGCAGCCGGTCGAGTTGACTTGTCTCTGAATGACAGGCTTGGGCGTTTCTGCTATCGTGATAGCGTTCAGTTGATCGGGTGAACAACCGTGGCTCAACTCATCGTGCGCAATCTCGAAGACGACGTGACGGCGGGGCTCAAGCGGCGCGCCGTTGAGCACGGGCGCAGCATGGAGGACGAGGTCAGACATATCCTGCGTAACGCATTGCGCGAGCAGAATCAGGCGCCGGCCCTGCTCGGCACTCGAATCGCAGCGAGGTTCGCGAAGGCTGGTCTGACTGAAGACCTGCCGGAACTGCGGGGTCAGCTGCCTCGAGCAGCCGAACTGGGCACGTGATCATTCTTGACACCAACGTGCTCTCGGCGCTGATGAGAACGCGCCCGGAAGCAGCGGTGGTGGCGTGGCTCGATACCCAGCCTGCGGAGTCGGTCTGGCTCACCAGCATCACGGTGTTCGAAGCCCGCTTCGGTCTGGCACTGCTTCCGGCCGGTCGCCGTCGGCAGACGCTTGAAGCGCAGTTCGAGCGACTTCTTCAGGATGACCTTCAGTCGCGCGTGCTGGCCTTCGACGCCCTCGCGGCCTCCTGCGCAGCTTCGCTTGCGGCGCAGCGGCAAAGCGCAGGAAAGACGGTGGACATGCGCGACACCCAGATCGCGGGCATTGCACTGGCACGACGCGCGACGATCGCCACCCGAAACACGCGTCACTTCCAGGATCTGGACGTGACCGTCGTCGATCCCTGGACGGGCTCCGCCAGTTGAACCTCGCCTTCGCCAGCCTCAGCCGCGATATGCCCGCAACCCGTGATCCCTCAGCCAGATGCGCACCAGATGCCGGCGCTGAGCTGGATCTTCGAAGTCTTCGAACTCGGTGCGGCTGTGGCCGGTCTCGATGTTATTGCAATACTGCAGTTGCCCGCGCGTCATGGTGAACTGCAGGGTCAGCGATTCGCGGGCGAACACCTCATCGAGCGCGAGCATCGAGCCCTGGGTGCGGTCATCGAGTGACTCGCCACGCATCGCATAGCCGTTCCTCACCTGGTGCAGACACAGCCGGGCGCGCAGTTGCTGGCCGTCGTACTCGAACATCGGCGCCTGCAGCAGCGGCGTATCGGCCGGGTCGTGCTCCTTCTGGCGGTCGATCCAGAACGGCTGATACAGGCGGGGCAGCGCCTCGCCATGGTCGGCGAGCAGCGCGTTGTAAGCGGTGGCGAAACTCATCACACGGCTCACCCCACCGGAGCGGGCCGCGTTGAGGCAGAGCAGGCCGACATAGCTCGGCATCGTATGATTGAACGCGTTGTCGTTGTGATAGATCAGATCGACATTGGTGCGATCTGGACGCACACCTGAACCGGGCGTGGGCTTGAGGCCAGTGTCGAGCACGTCGGACAGAAAGGCATTCGGATCGCAGCCGTTGTGTTTCTGCGCGACCGGACGCGCGATCATCGACGAGAGCAGCCAGTACACCGCCTTGGCCTCGTCGACGGTCATCTCCTCGACCGGCAGCCGATCGATCAGCGCGAAGCGCACACCGGTGTCGAGAATCGCCTTGATGCTGGCCATGAACTGCCGGCAGGCATCGAGGCGGAACTCCTGCTGTGTCCACATGATGGGCGGCATCACATGACCGCGGATCAGGCCGAGCACCGTGCGGATCTCGTCCATGCACTCGCGCGGGAACTCGCGATGCCATTCGGCGGGATCGAGGTCGGCTTGCGTCCATGCCGACCGGCCGGTGATCGGTTGGCTCAGTACCGGACTTCCATCCATCGCGCGCTCCTGGATCAAGGGTGTACCCGGCGGTCCGCCCGCCAGACTCAGCCGTGTAGTGTACCCAGAGCGGGAGGCGCTCGACAGGCGCCTGCTGCTGGCTACCGGCTGTTGATGGTCGCGACAACCTTCGCCCAGCGCTTCACCTCGCGCTCGACATAGGCGCGGAAGTCGTTGACGCTCATCGGCCGCGGGGTGTAGCCCTGTTCGCCCAGCCACTTGATGACGGTGGGCTCGGCGAGCGCCCTGTTGGTCGCGGTGTTCCAGCGCTGCTTCAGGTCGTCCGGGGTACCGACCGGCGCGAACAGTCCCCACCAGAGTGGCGCGGAAAAATCTTTCTCGCCGGCCTCGACCATGGTCGGGATATTCGGCAGGGTCGTGAGCCGGGTCGCGCCGGTCTGCGCGATCGCCCTAACCTTTGCGCTGGACAGAAAGCCCATGGCGACCGGCGCGGGCGAGAAAAGTATCGGCACTTCGCTGGTGATGAAGCCCTGGATCGCAGGTCCGCCGCCCTTGTACGGCACATGCGTCATCGCGAACCCGCCCATCAGGAACTCCATCTGCAGATGCGCGAGTGAGCCCAGTCCGTCGGAGCCGTAGGTCGGGTTCTTCTGCTCGCGCAGCCACTTCTTCAGGCCACCGACGTTGCTGATGCCAAGGTCGCCCTGCACCAGCAGCAGCGAGGGCGCTTCGGCGGCCATCGCGACCTCGGTCAGCGGCCAGTCGGGCGCGAACCTCGGGTCGGTGAAGTCGCCGGGATTGATCGCATTGGGCGCGATGTGACCGGCCAGCAGCGTGTATCCGTCGGGACGCGCCCGAGCGACCTCGCGCGCACCGATCGCGCCGGTTGCGCCTGGGCGGTTGTCGATGATTATCCGGAACTGTTCGTTTACTTCGACCCGCTGCATCAGATAGCGCATCAGTATGTCGGTACCACCACCGGCCGCATACGGAATCACGATACGTATCGGGCGGTCCGGGTAGCTGGTCTGTGCCGCGGCTGGCAGGGTGGCGGCGGTCAGGGCGAGACCCATGGCCGAGGTTATCCATCGACCGATGGTGGTTGCGTTCATGCTCAGGCTCCTTGGGGTGCGGGCGGCGTGGACAGACGCCGCACGGAGTCTGTCCACGAGGAGGCGAAGCACGAAACATGCCGAAGCCAGAAAGCGAACTCAGGGGGCAGGGAGGGGGACAGACCCCGAGGGTCTGTCCCCAGCATCACCCCGAGCGTCACGCCACGGACGGGGACTGACCCTCAGGGTCTGTCCCCAGCGCCTGTCCCCACCATCACCGCGAGCTCAGCCGTAGAACGCGTCTTCCAGCACCTTCAGTTCGACCGTCTTGTTCTCTTTCGAGTCGCCCTGCATGTACTCCCCGTTCGGGTTGACCCGGTTGCTGGCCTTGCCTTGCAGCGCGTAGTTCGGCGTACCGACGCGCAGCATCACCAGCGGGCCTTCGGTCTCGACCGAATGGAAGCGGTAGAGCGAACCCTTGGGCACCAGGATGCCCTCGTTCGGCTGCAGGGTCGCCATCTCGCCCTCGGCGTCATAGAACGTCGCCGCACCCTGAAGGATGATGAAGGTGTGGTCCTCGGTCGGATGGGCATGCAGGCCGTTCTCGCCGCCCGAAGCATAGACCTTGACCATCACGGTCAGATCTTCGGTCGCCGCCACCGGGATGTTGGCCCGGCCCTGCTCGAGCAACTGGGTGCGCATCTTGAACGCCTGCGGCTTGCCCTTGTTCTGGGCGGCGATCGCCGACAGTTTCTCGCGCAGCAGGGTCGAGCTGTCGCGGGCAGAATCCATTTCCTTGGGAACGAGCTTCATCCGGGTCTCCTGGGTGAGATTGGCAGGGAACTTGCGTTCGTTGTGCGGGCGTTACGTTGCAGGAAACTTGTGTTGTGTACGGATGCTGCGTACGGAAACTGTATCGTTCGGGCGCATCGTACGAACGCATTGTACGAAGAATCTGGCCAGCGCCGCACTGGTCCGCCACCGGCAGTTTTGCCATGTCGCCGTGTCCTGCCAAGTCGCTGTCAGCTGCGCTGACAACCGTCCTTCCCGCCTCGCTGCCAACCGCCCTCCCAGCCGTCCGGC
The DNA here is from genome assembly GCA_038205245.1 of Burkholderiales bacterium. Lineage (GTDB taxonomy): Bacteria > Pseudomonadota > Gammaproteobacteria > Burkholderiales > CAIKXV01 > CAIKXV01. The sequence continues at coordinate 6,314 of JBBRCD010000050.1, read as the reverse complement.
CCGCTGCGAAGCCCTCGTCCTTGCCCTCGGCCTCATCCTGCTCGCCAGCGGGGGAACTGCCGGCGCCCAGCCAGCAGTGTTTCCGGTCAAACCAGCACGCATCATCATTCCATTCGCTCCGGGCGGCCAGTCCGACATCATCTCGCGCACCGTCGGTCAGAAAATGTCCGAGCAGTGGGGCCAGCCGGTGGTCTACGACAACCGCGGCGGTGCAGGCGGCACGCTCGGCATCGAGGCGGTGGTGCGCGCGCCGGCCGACGGCTACACCATCGGTGCCGGCAGCCAGAGTGCGCTGTCGATCGCGCAGCATCTCTGTGCCAGGCTGCCGTATGACCCGCTGAAGGAGATCCAGGGCGTGGTGACATTGGTACTCAAGCCTTATGTGGTCGCGCTGAACTCACGGGTACCGGCGAAGAGCATGGCCGATCTGGTGAAGATCGCGAAGTCCAAGCCGCTGCGGCTATCGTTCGGATCGTCCGGTGCCGGGTCGATCTCGCATATCGCCGCAGCATCAATGCGGCCGCGCTGGTGGCGCTGAAGACGCCTGAGGTACGTGCCCGGTTCGATCAGCTCGGCTATGCGCTAGTCGGCGATACCGCCGATCAGTATCAGGCGGCGATCCGCAGCGATTCTGAGAACTTCGGCAAAGTGATCCGCAGCGCCGGCATCCGCGGCGAGTGATTGGTGATCAGGATTGGGGCCAGACCCTTAGGGTCTGTCCCCTAAACTGTGTCTCCGATCAGTTCGATGTTGTCGAAACCGACGAGCTTGACCCGGCACAGCGTGGGCTGAATGAATGTGCCGCTCACGCGGCCCTGCTCAGACCGCACGTGGACCGGACTCCTTCACGATCGATTTCCAGCGGGAAATCTCGGCACGGATCAGCGCGGCGAACACTTCTGGCGTGCACCTGTTCACTGACCAGGTCGGTCAGTGCCGCGGCATTGTCCATGCAGGGCACCTGCATGGGGGCGCACCACCTTCACAGGCGGGTCGCTCGTATCGCTCGACTCAATGGAATCCCGTGCCAAGCGCCTCGTGTAGCCCGTCATGCAATCGTCGCGTCGCTCGGGCATTCGCCCGCATATTCGACGCTCCGCCAGTCCAAGGGATCGGAGTTGGCTATTCTATGTCCTTTGTTTGCATTTTTAACGATTTATAGTCAATGACTGTACTATGGACTCTAGCGAGGTATCTTATGCTCTACAAACTAGAGATAGAAAACTTCTTCTCCATACGCAATCCCCAAGTGCTTGACCTTTCGGTAGATGGCAAGGTGCCTGACCCTGAAGGCCGGTTCGCGCCGATCTTTGCCGGCGCGACCGCGCGCGCGCCGAAAGTCGTGGCGCTCTATGGGGCAAACGCCTCCGGCAAGACGACAGTACTACGTGCGCTGGAGTTCGTTGTCACGATGATCAAGGACAGCGTTCAACGCACAGTGTCGGGTTTCCCCGACTGCGAGCGTTTCAATGACGAAGAATCCGCCAATCGCCCGATGCGCTTTGCGATCGAGCTTGGCGGTGCCATGAACATGGCACGCGGCGTGATACAGCGGGCGAGCGCTGGCCAGCATGTCGAGGAAGGCTTGTATCGCTACGAGCTCGAAATCGACATGCGGGACGGTGTCCCGCTGCGTATTGCTGCTGAAGCGTTGCGCCAAAAGCCGCACGGGCAGGGAAAATGGCAACGCGTGTTCGAACGCGATGCCGAGGGCACGGTGAAAGCTTCGAAATCTTTCAGCCTTTCCGGTTTTCAGCATCTCGTGAAGACTTTGGCCGGCAACCACACGGTCCTGTCTTCCTTCGCAAAGTTCCAGCACCCGTCCGCGCAGATCTTTGTCAATGCGGCGCGAAAAGCGTTTTTTCAAATCGAGCCAGCGCAGTCGTCCGTCGATCGCGACGTGATTGAGTATCTCAGGGGCCAACCGCATGTGTTGTCGCGACTAAAGGACGAATTGAGCCGCATCGATGTGGGCGTGGAGGGTCTGCGCTTTGACGAAACACAGAACGGCCCGATCCTGCTGTTCAAGCATTCCGGTCTGCATCTCGAAATGCCTTGGCTGCTGGAGAGCCACGGCACCCGCGCGTTCATCAAAATGTATCCCTACATCGTAGCCGCGCTGGATACCGGCGGCTTGGTAGCGATCGACGAGATGGACGCTGCCATTCATCCGGTCGTGCTGCCCGAACTCGTGCGCTGGTTCTATGAAAAGACCGGCCGCAACAACCGTGACGCGCAGCTCTGGCTTTCCTGCCATTCGGCATCTCTGCTTGACGATCTCCATAAAGAGGAGATAGTCGTGTGCGAGAAAGACCGACAAGGTCGTACTCGCGTCTACAGTCTCATGGACGTAAAGGTGCGCCGTGACGAGAACCACTACCGCAGGTATTTAAGCGGTGCCTATGGCGGAGTTCCGCTGCTCGGATGAAACGCCGCGCGCCGCATATTCCGCTCCGGCGACCGGTTTACGTCGGCTGCGAAGGTGCGTCGGAGGCGAGTTACGCGAACCTGCTGCGAGATCTGCTACACGACGCGCAGTTGCCCGTTCACCTCGTCGTTCAGACATTGGGACAAGGTGCTGGCGATCCGCTCGCGCGCATTGAACTGGCCGCGATAAATCTCGCCCATTTGCGCCGGACGCGCACTGCGCCGGAAGACCGCTTCGTGCTGCTGGATTTCGACCAGGCCGAACGCGATCCAAAGCGGGCCGATCGGGCACAGGTTCTGGCGGGAAATCACGACATCACGATCCTGTGGCAACGGCCTTGCTTCGAGGCAGTGCTGCTGCGCCATATCGAGGGGTGCGATACGCATCGACCGCCCAACACATCGACTGCTGAAAAGGCGTTGCTGAGACAATGGCCGGAGTACGCGAAGCCGATGACGCGCGCCGCACTCGGCAAACGGATCGATCGCGCATCCGTCCTGCGTGCAGCCGCGGTCGAGCCAGGACTGGACATCTTTCTGCGCTGTGTGGGACTAATTTCTACGGCCTGAATTGTCGTGCTGTGCGAGGGAAGGCGAGTCAATAGGTGCACGGCGAATGCTTGATGTAGTCCGAAAGGAATACGGCGCAGTCTGAAGATCTCAGATCTGGCCCTGCTCAATCCGCACGCGCACCAGATTCTTTCACGATCGCTTTCCAGCGGGGAATCTCGGCGCGGATCAGCGCTGCGAACGCCTCTGGCGTGCTCGATACCAGGTCGATGCCCTGGTTGCCGAAGCGATCGCGCAGTTCTGGCGAAGCGACGATACGCACCAGTTCACCGTTGAGCCGGGTCAGCAGCGGCCGGGGCAGGCCGGCAGGCGCGAGCACGCCGTACCACGGTGTCATGTCGTAGCCGGGCACACCTGCCTCGGCGACGGTCGGAATATCCGGCGCGCTCGCCGAACGCTTGCCGGTCGAGACCGCCAGTGCCCGCAGCTTGCCGGCCTTGATGAACGGCCCGGAGGTGAGCAGGTTGGAGAACATCATCTGCACCTGGCCACTGACCAGGTCGGTCAGTGCCGCGGCATTGCCCTTGTACGGCACATGCACGATATCGATCTTCGCGCCGCTCTTGAACAGTTCGGCGGCGAGATGGGTCGGGCCGCCAGTGCCGGCCGACGCGAAGTTGAGCGTGCCCGGCTTGGCCCGTGCAAGCGCAATCAGCTCCTTGAGATTCTTCGCTGGTACCGATGGATGCACCGACAGCGCGAGCGGCCAGGTCGCGACCTGCGTGATCGGCTGGAAGTCGCGCACCGGGTCGTAGTTGACCTTGCCATACAGGGCCGGGTTGATCGCATGCGTGCCGACATGGCCGATCATCAACGTGTAGCCATCGGGGGCGGCGCGGGCCACGATCTCGGTGCCGACCACACCGCCGGCGCCGGCCCGGTTGTCCACCACCACCGGCGTTCCCAGCGCATTGGACAGCGGCTCGGCGAATGCCCGCGACAGGATGTCGGTCGGACCGCCCGGCGCGAATGGAACGATATAGCGGATCGGCCGGTCCGGATATTTGCCTTCAGCAGCCGATACCGGAGGCGTGAACGTAGCGAGCAGTGCGGTGCCAAGAAGCGTGAATTCGAACGGAGCGGCGAGTGCAGCCGTCAGGGCGCATCGTTTCGATCGGGACATCGGGAGGACTCTCTGAATGGGGGTCAACTGTGGATGATCGAGTACTGCAAGGCGTGCGATCGTGAAGGCAGGAAAAAAAGGGGAGGAAGGGGACAGGCCCTGGGACAACCCCTTTTTAAAAAGAGGTCTGTCCCCTGCTTCGGTCTCCGTGCCTTTCAACCCCGCACGAGACTTCGCTCGTCCTGCTTGACTACAGTGACTCTGTCAGTCGACACGCGCACCCGATGTCTTCACGATCGCACGCCAGCGCGGAATCTCGGTTCGAATCAGCTGTGCGAACGCCTGCGGCGTGCTCGACACGAGGTCGACGCCCTGGGTGACGAAGCGCTCGCGCATGTCAGTCGAGTCGACGATGCGCACGATCTCTCCGTTCAGGCGGGCTAGCAGCGGTGCAGGCAGCCGCGCCGGGGCGAGCACGCCGTACCACGCGGTGACGTCGTAGCCGGGTACGCCGGCCTCGGCCACGCTGGGCAGGTCGGGCGCCTGGGGCGAGCGTTTCGCCGTGGACACCGCGAGCGCGCGCAGTTTGCCCGCCTTGATGAAGGGCGACGCGGTCAACAGGTTGGAGAACATCATCTGCACCTGGCCACCGACCAGATCGCCGAGTGCTGCTGCATTGCCCTTGTACGGCACATGCACGATGTCGATCTGCGCCGCACTCTTCAGTAGTTCGCCAGCGAGATGGGTCGGCCCCCCGTTGCCGGCCGAGGCGAAGTTCAGTGTCCCGGGCTTCGCGCGCGCCAGTGCGACCAGTTCCTTGACGCTCTTCGCCTGTACTGACGGGTGCACCACCAGAGCCAGCGGCAGCGTCGCGATCAGCGACACGGGCTGGAAGTCCTTGATCGGGTCGTAGCCGATCTTGCCGTACAGCGCCGGGTTGATAGCATGGGTGCCGACATGGCCGATCATGATCGTGTAGCCATCGGGGGCGGCGCGCGCGACGATCTCCGCGCCCAGTCCGCCGCCCGCCCCGCCGCGGTTGTCCACGACCACCGGCGTTCCGAGCGAGGAAGACAGGCGTTCACCGATCGCGCGCGACAAGATGTCGGTCGGCCCGCCCGGCGCGAACGGCACTACATAGCGGATCGGCCGCTCTGGCCAGCTGCCGGTGCCGGGTGCAGCGGCATGCGCTGCGCCAGTTGCCGCCAGCCCTACCGCCAGCCAGGGCGCGATCAGACAAGCGGCGCTTCCCGTCCGGGCTCTGCAAATCGAATCCAGCATCGCGTCTGTCTCCTGTTCCGGGGGCAATGATAGCGAATTGATACACTGAAACAGCCTCGGGGAAAGGGGGGGCAGAGTCGATTTCCGCCGCACATGCGTTCATTTCTTTGCGGCTCGTACGGCAGAAATCGACCTTGACCCCACCTTGACCCCTTTTTCTGCCTTTACTTCCGCGGTCCATCCTGTCCGGAGCAACAAACGCGCCCATGTCTCGACACCTCGTCTGCCTGACCTTCGATTTCGACGCTATTTCGGGTTTCATCGCCCGCGGCACGCCGACCCCGTCTGCCATTTCGCGTGGCGAGTTCGGCCCGCGGGTGGCCGCGCCGCGTCTGCTGAAGATGCTCGGCGCACGAAACCTGGCCACTACATGGTTCGTCCCGGGCCATACCGCCGAGACCTTTCCGGATGCGGTGGCGGCGGTTGCCTCGGCCGGCCACGAGATCGGCCATCACGGCTGGAAGCATGTCTCGCCGGCAGCGATGCCGCGCGAAGAAGAAGAGCACGAACTGGTGCGCGGAATCGAAGCGCTTGCGCGCGTCTCAGGTGCACGCCCGACCGGCTATCGCTCGCCGTCCTGGGATCTGTCGCCACACTCGATCGAACTCATGTTGAAGCATGGCTTCAGCTACGACAGCAGCATGATGGGCGACGATTACACGCCGTACTTCGCGCGCCAGGGCGACGTGATCGAACTCGAGCAGCCAGCGGTGTTCGGCGCGCCCTCGGCGCTGCTCGAGATGCCCATCAGCTGGTCGACCGACGATGCGCCGCATTTCGAGTTCATGCGCTATCAGAACGCTATCCGCCCTGGCAACATGAACGCGAACATGGTGCTGGAGAACTGGCTGGCGGACTTCGACTATATGCAGCGCGAACTCGACTGGGGCGTGCTCACCTATACCTGCCATCCATTCATCATCGGGCGCGGCCATCGGATCATGATGCTGGAGAAGCTGGTCGATGCACTGCT
>JBBRCD010000049.1:0-28056 GCA_038205245.1 Burkholderiales bacterium | reverse complement strand
GGGGGGGGCGGGCCCCGCGGCCCCCGACCGGGGAGCCGAGCTGATCGCAGTGCGCAGCGCGGCGAAGACCGTGCTGGAGGGCAAGCCAGCGCTCGAATCGGCAATCACCCGTTTTTCTCTGTCTTCGGTCGGTCCCCGCCTGAGTGCGTTGACGACCGACTTCACCGCCGAAGTTCAGACAGGGCTGGAGCGACAGCAGCTGTTTCGCACCTACCTTCTGTTCTATTCCGCGGCGCTGCTGGTACTGCTGGCCTGGATCGCGTCGCGGCTGATCGCCAGTTACCGGGTCATCGCGCAGGTCAACGATGAATTGAAGTCCGCCAACGAAACGCTGGAAGACAAGGTCAGGCTACGCACCCGGGAGCTGTCCGGCGCGCTTGCTGAACTCAAGGCGTCGGAGGCGCAGCTCATCCAGTCCGAGAAGATGTCCTCGCTCGGGCAGATGGTCGCCGGCATCGCGCACGAGATCAACACGCCGGTCGCCTATGTGAAGAACAGTCTTGGTTCGGTCGACACCCGTCTGGAACGGATCACCGGGCTCACCCAGGCGTGCGAGACACTGCTGGTGATGCTCGACGCCGGCGACACCACCGACGTGGCACTCGACCGGCAGCTGGCGCAACTGTCCGGCGCTGCGCGAGAACTCGGTGGCAGCGCCTCGGTCGGCGAGCTCGGGCGACTGGTCAAGGACGGTCTGTATGGCGTCGACCAGATCGGCCAGATCGTCAATCACCTGCGCGACTTCAGCCGCCTGGACCGGGGCGACGCGCAGCGCTTCGACCTGCACCTGGGCATCGACAGCACACTGCTGCTCGCCCGTCACCTGCTCAAGGCGGTGCAGGTGGAAAAAGCGTTCACCACTGATGGCAGCATGAATGGCTCGCCCTCGCAGATCAACCAGGTGCTGCTCAATCTCATCACCAACGCGGCGCAGGCGATCGGGCCGGGCGGCGGCACGATCAGGATTGCCACCTCTGGTGACGCCAGCCGGCTGATCGTGCAAGTGAGCGACACCGGGTCGGGTATCCCGCCTGAAGTTCTGCCCAAGATCTTCGATCCGTTCTTCACCACCAAGCCGGTGGGCCAGGGGACCGGACTCGGGCTGTCGGTCTCCTACAAGATCGTTGCGCAGCACGGCGGCCGCATCGATGTGCGCTCGCAGCCGGGTCGCGGCACCACGTTCCGCATCGAACTGCCCCGATCGGGCAGCGTGGCCCGGCAGGCAGCGGTGCGATGAAGCTGCCCGGGCAGATCGGCAAGTACCGTATCGATGCCGCCATTGGCCGTGGCGGGATGGGCATGGTCTATCGCGGGTTCGATGTCGCGATCGACCGGGCAGTGGCGATCAAGGCGATCAGCCGCGCCGCCCTGCCCACGGACGAGCAGTCGGGCACCCTTGACCGGTTCCGGCGCGAAGCGCAGGCGGCCGGTCGACTGTTGCATGCGAACATAGTGCAGGTCTACGACTATGGCGAGGACGGCGATCTCGCATTCATCGCGATGGAGCTGGTCGAAGGGCGCTCGTTGCACCAGGAGCTGAGCCAGCGCCGCCGGTTCAACTTGCGCGAGATCGGCCGGCTGATGGCTGAACTGCTGGACGCGCTGGCGCATTCGCATGCGCAGGGCGTCGTTCACCGCGATATCAAGCCGGCGAATATCCTGTTGAACGCCGATGGTCGGGTGAAGATCAGCGACTTCGGCATCGCGCGCATCGAATCGTCGAACCTGACCCAGAGCGGCCAGATGTTCGGCACACCCTTCTATATGGCACCGGAACAGTTCCTCGGCCAGCACGCCGGACCGGCTGCAGATATTTACGGCGCCGGCGTCATCGCCTACGAGCTGCTGACCGGCATCCGCCCTTACAGCGGTGGCACGCCGCAGATCATGCGTCAGGTGCTCGACCTGGAGACCCTGCCGATCCCGCCGTCACGGCTGAACGCGAACGTCGCGGTGAGCCTGGACGATGCGGTGCTGACCGCGCTGGCCAAGCAGGTCGAAGACCGCTTCGCCAGCGCTGCGGAGTTCGCCGAGGCATTCGCCGAGGGCATCGTCGACAGCCTCGCCTTGACTGGCGACAGCGCGAGCCGGGACGAACCGTCGCCGGGTGACACGCCGAGCGGCATTGGCCACGGACTGACCAGTGCCGGCCGCCGGCTTGCCGCCGCGCGCCGCCACCATACCGTGCCCCCAGGCGCGACCTTTCCCGGCGAGCGGGGGAAGGCAGTCCGCGGCGTGTCTTCGGCACACAAACCCAGGCTGCTTGTAGTCGACGATGAAGAGCGCATCCTCACGGCGTTGAAATCGGTGTTCCGCCAGGACTATCACGTGTTCGCGACCAGTGACTGCGAACATGCGCTCACCTTCATCGCGAAGTATCGGATGCATGCGATCGTCAGCGACCAGCGAATGCCCGGCATGAACGGCGTCGACCTGCTGCGACGGGCGAAGGAGATCGCGCCAGGCTCGATGCGCATCCTGCTCACCGGCTACGCCGATCTGGCTTCGATCGTCGGCTCGATCAACGAGGGCGAGATCTACCGCTTCGTCGCCAAGCCCTGGGACAACAACGAACTGCGCGCGATCGTGCGCGAAGCGGTCGCGGTATCGATCGAACTGTCCGACCTGAAGACGCCGCCCTCGGCCGAACTTCGGCCGGACCGGGCGATACTGGTCGTGGACTCGAGCGCCGAGCTGTACCGCTCGACCCGCGAGCTGATGGCCGATATCGGTCCGGTGCGCCAGGCCGCAGGCCCGGAGGCCGCGCTCGCCGAACTGGCCGCCGCCGACATCGGCGTGGTGCTGTTCGACCTCGATGCGGGGAATCCGCACGACAACGCGAATCTGATCAAGACACTCAAGCAGGACTACCCGCAGCTTCTGACGATCGTGGTCACCCAGGCCTCGGACTCCGACCTGATGATCGGTCTGATCAACGAGGCGCAGATCTTCCGCTTCATCAACAAGCCGGTGCCGCTGAAGAGCCTGCGTGGGCACCTGATCGCTGCGCTCGAACGCGCGCAGCAATTCGAGCAGTTGCCGCAGCTGGTCAAACGCCAGGCACCCGAGCTGTCCTCCGGACCACGACTCGCGCTGCCGGGCAAGTGGCTGGACCGGATCCGCGATCTGGGCGAGCGCCTCGGGCTGCGCCGGCGCAAGTAGCGCCATCGCCCAAAGCGCAGCCAGTCAGCGCCCGGCGAGCCAGTCGCGTCCGGTCAGAAAGTCGGTGTAGAGGCGCGCCTCTTCAGTACCGGGCTCGGGACGATAGTCGTAGCGCCACTCGACCTTGGGTGGCATCGACATCAGGATCGACTCGGTGCGCCCGCCCGACTGCAGGCCGAACAGGGTGCCGCGGTCGAACACCAGGTTGAACTCGACATAGCGGCCACGGCGATACGCCTGCCAGCTGCGCTCGCGCTCACCCCAAGGCTGTTCACGGCGCTGCTGGACGATCGGCAGGTAAGCCGAGGTGAAGTGGTCCCCGACTGATTGCATCAACCCGAACGCGCGGTCGAAATCAGGTTCCGACAGGTCATCGAAGAACACCCCACCGACGCCGCGGGGTTCATTCCTGTGCTTCAGGTGAAAGTAGCGGTCGCACCACGCCTTGTACTGCGCATGAAGGCCCTCACCGAACGGGGCCAGCGCCTGCTGGCAGGTGCGATGGAAGTGGACCGCATCGTCTTCAAAGCCATAGTAGGGGGTGAGATCCATGCCCCCACCGAACCACCAGACCGGCGCCGCGCTGGCGTCAGGTGAGTTCGCGATGAAGAAACGCACGTTCATGTGAACCGTGGGCACATACGGGCTGCGCGGATGCAGCACCAGTGACACCCCCATCGCCTCGAAGCCGCGCCCCGCCAGCTCGGGCCGTCCGGCACTGGCCGACGGGGGCAGGCGATCACCCAGCACATGCGAGAAGTTCACGCCGCCGCGCTCGAACAGCGCGCCGTCTTCGATTACGCACGACAACCCGCCGCCGCCCTGCGGGCGTTCCCAGCCGTCGCGCCGGAACTCGCCGCCATCGACTACGGCCAGTTCCGAGACGATGCTCGACTGGAGTCCGACGAGATACGCCCGCACCTGTGCCGAATCCACTGCCGCCATTCGCCTCGACTCCCTGTCGTACTATTGTGGTGCTCGATGGAGCGCTCTGTTGCCCGTCCTGGCCGTCCTGGCCGCCTTGGCGGTCTGGTACATCTGGCACACTTGGTACACCTGCTAGATCTGCTGGATCTGCTAAATCTGCTGCATCTGGCCTGGCTATTGGCCTGGCTATTGGCCTGGCTGTCCCGCCCGCCCGGGCGGGCGGCCCGCCGCGCGGTGTCCGATGTCACGCCGCACCTGGGCCCCGGCAAAGCAAATCCGGTCTACCGCCTCGTAGGCGCGGCGCTGCGCCGCACGGACGGTATCGCCCAGGGCGGTCACGCACAGTACCCGTCCTCCTGCGGTAACCACGTCACCGCCATCGAAGGCAGTACCTGCGTGAAACACGCGGCAATCCGGTTGCGCCGGCGGCAGACCGGTGATCGGGTCGCCACTGCGCGGGTCTTCAGGATAGCCGGCGGCAGCCATCACCACGCCGAGCGCAACCCGTCGATCCCATTGCGGCTCGGCAACATTCAATCGGCCGGCCAGCGCCAGTTCGATCAGATCAACCAGATCGGTCTTCAGGCGCATCAGAATCGGCTGCGTCTCGGGGTCACCCAGCCGGCAGTTGAACTCGAGCACCTGTGGCGTGCCATCGGCGCCGATCATCAGCCCGGCATAGAGAAAACCGGTAAACGGTGTGCCCTCGGCGGCCAGACCGGCGACCGCGGGTTGAATCACCTCGCGCATCACCCGCGCATGAAGCTGCGGGGTGATCACCGGGGCCGGCGAATACGCACCCATGCCGCCGGTGTTCGGGCCGAGATCACCATCGCCCAGACGTTTGTGGTCCTGGCTGGTCGCCATCGCCACCGCATGCTCGCCATCGACCATCACGATGAAGCTCGCTTCCTCGCCGGCCAGAAAGCCCTCGATCACCACCCGGGCGCCGGCCGCACCCAGTGTCCGGCTGACCAGGAACCGGTCGATCGCCGCATGCGCCTCGGCCACATCAGTGGCCACCACGACGCCCTTGCCCGCAGCCAGGCCGTCGGCCTTGACCACCACCGGTGCACCGACCGCATCGACATGACGATGCGCCAGCGCCGGATCGTCGAACACCGCATAGGGTGCAGTCGAAATCCGGTGCCGCTGCATGAACGCCTTGGCGAACTCCTTCGAGCTCTCCAGCTGCGCGGCCGCCGCGGTCGGGCCGAACACGCGCAGGCCAGCAGCATGAAACGCATCGACCACACCCGCTGCAAGCGGTGCTTCCGGTCCAACCACGGTCAGACCGATCCCCTCGTCCCGGGCGAAGGCGACCCACTGCCCGACATCGGTCAGCGCGACGTTGGACACGCCCTCCTCCTTCGCGGTGCCGGCGTTGCCCGGCCCGACGAACACCCGCTGAACCCTGGGCGAGGCTGCGATCTTCCACGCAAGGGCATGCTCTCGCCCACCACCGCCGATCACCAGCACTTTCACCGTAGGCAATCCTGTGAACAGGCAAACGTGATCAGGGCGCGGGCCGCAACAGCGGGCGCAGAACACGGCAGCGATGTCGGATCGAGGCAGGTCACGCGTGCGATGCTAACCGATCCGATCGGATGCGTTGTGCCTGCACCCGCGGCGACAAGTGCGAGCCCTGCGCTCAATGGCGGAAATGACGCAGTCCAGTGAACAGCATCGCCACGCCCTGCTCGTCGGCGGCGGCGATGACCTCGGCATCGCGCACGCTGCCACCGGGCTGGATCACCGCCCGCGCACCCGCGGCAACGATCGCGTCCAGACCGTCGCGAAACGGAAAGAACGCATCCGAGGCAACGCAGGCACCGGTCAGGTCCAGACCGGCCTCGGCCGCCTTGTGTCGCGCGATACGCACACTGTCGATGCGGCTCATCTGCCCGGCACCGATCGCAAGGGTGCGCGAGTCGCACGCAAACACGATCGCGTTCGACTTGACGAACTTCGCGACCTGCCAGGCGAACCGCAGATCACGTAACTCGCTATCCTGCGCCGCGCGCTGGGTCACAGTCCTCAAACCCGACGGGTCAAGCCTGATCAGGTCGGCGCTCTGCACCAGCAGGCCACCGCCGACCCGCTGCAGGTGAAACGCGTTTCGCGCCTCACCGGCGCCAGTTTCCAGAACGCGAAGCGCGTTCTTGGCCGAGAGGACAGTCATCGCTTCGGCGCTCACCACCGGCGCGATCACCACCTCGGCGAACTGCCCGGCCACTGCCTCGGCCGCCGCCGCATCGAGCGGACAGTTGAAGGCGATGATGCCACCGAAAGCCGACGTGGGATCAGTAGCGAAGGCGCGCCGGTACGCCTCGGCAGCATCCTGCCCGAACGCGACACCGCACGGATTGGCATGCTTGACGATCACACACGCTGGCCGGGCGTCCACGCCAAACCCGCGCACACATTCCCAGGCGGCGTCCGCATCGGCGATGTTGTTGTAGGACAGCTCCTTGCCCTGGCGCTGGACAGCACCAGCAATCGTGCCGGCGATCGCAGCCGGCGAACCGAGGTCGCGGTAGAACGCGGCCGACTGATGCGGGTTCTCGCCATAGCGCAGTGACGCGATGCGTTGGAACGAGAAGTTGATCTGCGCCGGGTACGCCTCGGCCATCGGTATGCCGCCCGCGGGTTGATCCCCGGTCGCGCCAGGCGAAGACGAAGACCGGGTGGCGATCCTGCCCAGGTAGTTGCTGATCGCCCCGTCATAGGCAGCAGTGTGCGAGAACGCCTTGCGCGCCAGTTCGAAACGGGTCGCATCGCACAGCACGCCGGCGCGGGAGAGTTCCTCGGCGATGCAGCCATAGTCGCCCGGGTCGGTGATGACCCCGACATGCGGATAGTTCTTCGCGGCTGCACGCACCATCGCCGGGCCGCCGATATCGATGTTCTCCACCGCCTCTTCCAGCGCGACACCGGGCCTCGCCGACACTTCACCGAACGGGTAGAGGTTCACGATCACCAGCGAGATCGGAACGATGCCGCCCGCGGCGAGTGCAGCGCGATGCTCCGGCAGATCAAGCCGTGCCAGGATCGCGCCATGCACATGCGGATGCAGGGTCTTCACCCGTCCGTCGAGCATCTCGGGAAAGCCGGTGACGGCAGCCACGTCGGTCACCGCCAGTCCGGCCGCACGCAGCGCTGCCGCGGTGCCACCAGTCGAGATCAGCTCATGGCCAAGACCGACCAGCGTGGCGGCAAACGACGCGAGGCCGGTCTTGTCCGACACGCTGAGCAGGGCGCGGCGCGGTGCTTTCAATCCACTGCTGGCAGCGGAATCGTTCGCAGATGCATTCGCCATCTCGTGCGCCCCCGTTACCGGGGCGACCCGTTCAGTCCGTGTTCCTTCATCTTCTTGCGAAGCGTGTTCCGGTTCAGGCCGAGGATCTCGGCTGCGCGGCTCTGGTTTCCCTCGGCCAGCGTGAGCACCGACTCGAGCATCGGTCGCTCCACGCAATGAATGACCATGTCATAGATCGCGTGCGGCTTCTGCCCGTCGAGATCGCGAAAGTACACGTCGATGGCGCGTCGCACGCTGCGGCTCAGCTCGCTTTCTTCCTTCATTGACGAATCTCCTCCGGCCGCGCCTGCAGACGCGCGGCTGGCACACGGTGCTCACGGTGATTGTTGTAGACAGGCGGAACAACGGGTAACGCAGGCGCAGCGGCTGGCCCCCCGAAAGCAAACGCTGCGCCAGGCAAGCACTCGGAATCGCTGCGGGCCTGAAACAGAAAACACCATGCGTCGAGCGCGGACCGCTGGGCATCGATGGTCTGCGCCTGGTTGATGCGTTCGCGCAGACGATCGCCTTCAGGCAGGCCGTGCACATACCAGCCGATGTGCTTGCGCGCGATGCGCACGCCGGTGGCTTCCCCGTAGAAGGCATGGATTGCGGCCAGGTGCCCGGTCACGATCAGGCTCCACTCGCGCGCGTCCGGCGCGGGCAGCCGCTCGCCGGTGGCGAGGAAATGGTTGATCTCGCGAAACAACCAGGGTCGCCCGAACGCGCCGCGGCCGATCATCAATGCATCCGCGCCAGTCGCAGCGAGCACTGCGCGCGCACTCATCGGATCAGTGATGTCTCCGTTGGCGATCACCGGGATACCCACCGCGGCCTTCACTGCCGCGATCGTTTCGTACTCCGCCGCGCCCTGGAAGCCATCGGCACGGGTGCGTCCATGCACGGTGAGCGCCTGGACACCCGCCTGCTCGGCGATGCGAGCCACGCTCACCGCGTTGCGCAGGGATCGGTCCCAGCCAGTACGAATCTTCAGTGTCACCGGCACATCGACCGCACCCACCACCGCGTCGAGAATGCGTCCAACCAGAGCTTCGTCCCGCAGCAGGGCTGACCCGGCAGCAACATTGCAGACCTTCTTCGCCGGGCAACCCATGTTGATGTCGATCAGCTGGGCGCCACGGTCGACATTGAAGCGTGCTGCATCCGCCAGCCACTGCGGGTCGGCACCGGCAATCTGCGCCGAGATCGGGCCCGCCTCGCCTTCATGATCGGTCCGGCTGCGGGTCTTCGCGGTATCGCGAAGACGGGGGTCCGAGGCGACCATCTCGGACACCGCCAGCCCGGCGCCGAACCGGCGGCAAAGCGCGCGAAACGGCCGATCGGTGACCCCGGCCATCGGTGCGAGCACGAGCGTAGGCAGAATGTCGTAGGGGCCGATGCGCATGAGGTCGCAGTGGTTGAAGGGGAACCGATGACTCGACCGATGACTCGACCGGTGACTCGACCGATGACTCGACCGATGACTCGACCGATGGAACACCAGTTTAAACAACAGATGACTCGACTGACGACGCGGCCGACGACGCTGAGGAACGACCAGAAGACGAACCCCTGCGGGAGGGGGATTGTAATGACTGCGCGCCAAGGTGCAAAGCGGATATCCGCGGCGCCGCCACCCTTGCCCTCGCACCTGTGGCATTCACACCAAGGAAACGGAACGGCTGTTGCTCGGCGCGCATGCCCGTGCGAGCGTGCCGGGCGCGCGTCCCAGGCGCGTGTGCCAGGCGTTCTTGCCTGGCGTTTCTGCCCGGCGCTCTGGCCAAGCGCTCTGGCCAAGTAACGGTCGCCGACCCTGCAGCGTCGCGTCAGCATACAGGCAGCGTGGGACCTGCGGGCCTGGGCGCGGGTGGGGAGGCCTGTGCGGGCTCGATTCCTCACCCACCGGCCTCAGTCAGTACCGCTCAGTCAACACCAAACACCAGAGTCTGCAGCGCGCGGCGACGTAGTGGCGGCAGCATGTCTATGCCCGCCAGCCCGAGTCCTCGGACCGCGGCGGCGAGCGGATGATCGACCGCGGTGATCCGGGCGATGGCATCAGTGACGGCGATGGTGAACCCGCGGTCTGTGCGGCGGCCGCGCCGATAGCGTGCCAGCGCCTGGTCCAGAGCTGCGCTCGTTGCTGACGGCGGCCACGCCGCCGCCAGCGATAGTGCATCGCGCAGGCCGAGATTGAACCCCTGACCGGCCACCGGATGCAGCACCTGCGCCGCGTTGCCTATCGGCACCACCCGGGCTCCGGCCGAGGCGCGCGTGCGGCGCAGGGCGAGCGGCACCTCGCGCGGCATGCCGCGCCAGCGCAGCGCGCCGAAACCCGGCCCTGCCGCCGCGCGCAGCGCCTGATCCAGCGCGTCTCCCTGCGCCGCCTGCAGTGCGCGCGCCCGCGCCGGCTCGAGCACCCACACACAGGAAAAATGATCGCGCCGGGGCAGCAGCGCGAGCGGCCCGCTGCCAACGAAGCGTTCGAACGCACGGGCGCGGGTGAAGCGCTCGCAGTCTACTTCGCCGACCAGCGCCACCTGCCGATAGGCACACCCCTGGCGGCGCAGAGTGGCGTCTGCCTCGATGCCTTCGGCACCATCGGCAAGCACCACGCATTCAGCGTGCAGATGCTCGCCGGGCTGACCACCGCGCTCGATCTGCAACCCGACGCCGCCTTTAACCGCGTCCAGACTGGTTACCGCAGCGCCATATTCGACCGGGATGGCGCACGCGTCGAGCGCCGCCGAACTGGCGCTCGCGAGGTCGCCATAGTCGACCACGAAACCAAGTGCCGGCGCGCCCAGATCGGCGGTGCTGAACTCGATGCTGCCGAACGCGCCCCGTTCACTGACACTCACCCGTTCGATCGGATCGGCCGCAGCAATACGCCGCCAGATGCCAAGACGATCGAGCGCGAGATGGCTGCTCCAGGACAGGGCGATCGCGCGCCGGTCATCCTTGCCGGCACCGCGCGC
Source organism: Burkholderiales bacterium (assembly GCA_038205245.1). Classification (GTDB taxonomy): domain Bacteria; phylum Pseudomonadota; class Gammaproteobacteria; order Burkholderiales; family CAIKXV01; genus CAIKXV01. The sequence continues at coordinate 17,694 of JBBRCD010000049.1, read as the reverse complement.
GCGCGCTTCGAGCACGCGCGCGCGCACGCCACGCCCGTGCAGGGCAAGCGCAGCCACCGCACCGACCGGGCCAGCGCCGATGATCACCACCGGCTCAGCGGTCACTTGCGCTCGTGCGTCCGGGCTTCGCGCATCCAGGCTTCTATGTCGTCGATGCGCTTGGGTGCCTCAGCGGAGATCACCTCGCAACCGGTCGCGGTCACCACTACATCGTCCTCGATGCGGATGCCGATGTTCCAGAACTGCTCCGGCACATCGGCAGCCGGACGCACATAGCAGCCCGGCTCGACGGTAGTGACATTGCCCGGCTGCAGGCTGACCCACTCACCGTCACGCTTGTAATCGCCGGCGTCATGCACATCCAGGCCCAGCCAGTGGCCGGTTCGATGCATGTAGAACCGCTTGTAGTCGCCTGACTCGATCGCCCGCTCGACCGGACCGGCGCAAAGACCGAGGTCGACGAACCCGCGCGCAAGCACGCCCACTGCGATGTCATGCGGGGCCTGCCAGCTCGCGCCTGGCCGCACGGCATCGATCGCGGCCTGCTGCGCATCGAGCACGCATTCGTACAGCGCCCGCTGCGGCCCGCTGAACCGTCCATCGACCGGAAAGGTTCGGGTGATGTCCGAGGCATAGCCGTCCAGCTCGCAGCCGGCGTCGATCAGAAGCAGGTCGCCGGCCTGGAGTCGGGCGTTGTTCTCGACATAGTGCAGCACACAGGCATTGGCCCCGCCGGCGACGATCGAACTGTAGGCCGGCGCCTGCGCCCCGGCCAGACGAAACGCATGCAGGAGCTCGGCCTCGACCTCGAACTCGAAGCGCCCGGCACCGGCCGCATGCATCGCTCGCCGATGCGCGCCACAGGAAATCTGCGCGGCGCGGCGCATGATCTCGAGCTCCTGGTCGCTCTTCACCACCCGCATCTCGTCCAGCAGGACCCTGAGTTCACCAAGCGTGGAAGGCGCACTGACGCCGGTGCGTGCTTCGGCGCGCACCGCGTTCAACCAGCCCGACACCCGCTCGCTCCAGGCCGGATCGTCGCCGATCGCGCAATAGAGCGCGCGCTGATCCGCAATCAGCTTCGGCAGCCGGGCATCCAGCTCGCCGATCGGGTAGGCCTCGTCGAAGGCGAATCGTTCGCACGCTGCCTCGGGACCATGCCGGTAGCCATCCCAGAGCTCACGCGCCGGGTCCCGTTCGCGACAGAACAGAATCTGTTTCGGAGCTGCGCCAGCCACGATCACCACGACCGCGTCGGGTTCAGGAAACGCAGTCAGGTAGTAGAAGTAGCTGTCGAAACGATAGGGATAGTGCGCATCCCGATTGCGCAGGCGCTCGGGCGCAGTGGCCAGCACTGCAACGCCCTCGCCGATGCGCGCGGCCAGCCGTACCCGGCGCGCGCGCGCGTGGCGCGCGAGTTCAGGCAGGAGAATCGAGTCGAACGGGGGCATCGGCAGGCTCGGGCTGGGTCAGTTGCAAAAGGTCAGTTGCAAAAGGTCAGTTGCAAAGGGTCAGTCGTAAAGGGTCAGGGGTCAGGGGTCAGGGGTCGAGGGTCGGGGTTCAACCTCGGCGCACACCCCGGCTGGTACACTGCACCATTATAGGGAGCCGGCGCCGCTCAGCGGGCCGCGCGCAACTGTTCGTCCAAAGCGGCCAGGCGCGCCGGGGTGCCTATGTCGAACCAGCGTGCAGTGCAGCGCTCACCGGACAGCCGACCCTGGTCACGCGCTTCGAACAGGATCGGCGCAAGCGGAGCGCGGGCGCCCGCCAGAATCCGGTCGAACAGCCCTGGACGATAGAGACCTATGCCAGCGAAGGTCAGCCGCACCGGCGAAGCCCCTGCGGGCGCAGCCCGTTCAGGCTCGACGATGCGACCGCGGTCCAGCCAGAAGTCGCCAGTTCGATGATGCGCCGGGTTGCTCACCAGCAGCAGATGCGCATCGGTGGCCGGATCGCGCAGGGCGCGTTGTGCACGCGTAACGAAGCCGGCGAAGTCCAGATCGGTCCACAGGTCTCCATTGACCACCATGAACGGCAGGTCTCCAAGTTGAGGACGGGCGAACGCGATGCCCCCGGCCGTCTCCAGCGCAGCGCCCTCGTGCGACCAGCCGATTTGCACGCCCCATCTGCGACCATCACCAAGCGCGGCCTCGATCGCCGCCCCAAGATGCGCGGTGTTGACCACCAGCCGGTGACAACCGCTCGCCGCAAGCGCCTCGATCAGGTGAACGATCAACGGCTTGCCGCCGGCTTCCAGCAGCGGCTTGGGCAGATGATCGGTCAGCGGGCGCATACGCTCACCGCGGCCGGCAGCCAGGATCATCGTGACCGGGGCTGCGGTCAAGGCGCGGGTGCCCCGGTGGCCTGTGGGTCGCCCGCACCGTCGGCACTGTCGCTGACCGCCGGCGCGGCTTCCAGCCAGCGGCCAAGTACCGCCAGATCGGGATACCGGGCGCATGCCCGCTGCAGGTAGGTACGCACCCGTGGCATCGAATCGAGGTAGCCACGCTTGCCGTCTCGCCAGGCAAGCCGGGCGAAGATGCCGAGCACCTTCAGATGCCGCTGCACACCCATCCATTCGAAGTCGCGGTAGAACTGGCTGAAGTCGGCAGGCACCGGCAGGCCGGCGCGCCGGGCGGCCTCGCAGTAACGCACCAGCCAGTCGATCACCTGCGCCTCGTCCCAGTCGATGTAGGCGTCGCGGAACAGCGACGCCAGATCGTAGGTGATCGGTCCGATGACCGCATCCTGAAAGTCGAGCACGCCAGGATTGGGCGAACTGCACATCAGGTTGCGCGAGTGATAGTCGCGGTGCACGAACACCCCGGGCTGTGCCAGCGCATTGCCGATCAGCCGGTCGAACACCTCGGCGAGCCGCCGGGACTCGCCTGGGTCCGGCGCGCATCCGAGATGCCGGCCAAGGTACCACTCTGGAAACAGCGCCAGCTCGCGCGCCAACAGCGTCCGATCATAGGGCGGCAACTGGTCGCTTGCGTCGATTCGCTGCATCGCGACCAGGGCCTGGATCGCGTCACGATACAGTCGGTTTGCCACCGGCAAATCCCCAAGCGTGAGCGCATCGAGATACGTCACCGTTCCCAGGTCGGTCAACAGCAGGAAACCGTTCTGCAGGTCCTCGGCAAGCACCTTCGGCGCATGCACGCCGGCCTTCAGCAGCAGGCGCGAGACCTGCAGGAAAGGTCGGCAGTCTTCCTGTGCCGGTGGGGCGTCCATCACGATGCGGGTCACGCCGTCACCCGGATCGATGCACCGGAAGTAGCGGCGGAAACTGGCATCGGCCGAGGCGGGCACCAGGGCGATCTCCCGGTCGCTGCCGAGCGCACGGCCTGCCCAGCGCGCCGCCTCATCGCGGCGCGGATCGGCGCCGCCGCCGTGCGTAGCCGGGTCACCCGGGGCAGCGGGCGTGGTCGGCGGACAGGGCGTGGGACAGGGCGTGTTATCGGTGGCAGGCACCCCACATTATCCCGCAGCGGCATGAATGCGGTCGAGCAGCATCGGTACGCGGCGCGGGATGCAACACAACGGCAACGCAAGGCTATCGCAAGGCGCGCCGCCGGTTACCCGGCGCACCCTTGGTTTTGATGGATGTTGCTGATGGATGTCGTTGATGGATTGCCTGACCCGGCGATTTATGCGAAGGTAGGTGAACGATCCGTAACCTTCCAATAAACGGAAACATACGTCTTGCGCATGCGCCGGTTCAAGCCGCGGCTCCTTTGCGCAGCGATCCTCGCCGTCGGTTCCGCTTCGGGCTACGCCCAGTCGTCGGGTCAGTCACCGGGTGTGGGCCTGCGCATCGAGAGCGACCTCGTCCGTATCCCGATCCAGAACCGTGACCCGGTGCCGCTGTTCGTCGAGGCGGATGTGGTCAGTGGTCGCACCGGCATCGACGTCCAGGCCGAAGGCAACGCGATTCTGCGCAGGCGCGGACAGGCGGTGTTCGCCGACTACATCCGCCACACCATGGGCGATGGCGACCTGGTCGCGCAGGGCAGTGTCGTCCTGGTTCAGCGCCGCAACGAGGTTCGCGGCCCTTACCTGTTCATGAATCTGGATCGCGAGACCGGGTTCATGGACAGCCCGGTTTTCCTGCTGACCGAAGTCGGCGGCCGCGGGTCTGCCGAACGGATCTTCCTGGAGGGCGAGGATCGGTTCCGCGCCGAGCGCGGGCGGTTCACCACCTGCGGACCGGAAAACGAAGACTGGTACATGCGCGCCGATGAGCTGATGATCGACCAGGGCCGAAACGTGGGCAACGCGCGCAACGCCACGCTGGTGTTTCAGGGGATACCGATCTTCTACTCGCCCGCGATATCGTTTCCGCTCGCCAACGAGCGCAAGTCGGGCTTTCTTGCGCCGACCTTCTCGATCTCCGGCCGCAACGGCCCGGAGCTGCTCGCGCCCTACTACTGGGCAATCGCGCCCAACATGGACTACACAGCCACGCCGCGGGTCATGGCCAGGCGTGGCGCGCAGCTCGGCAACGAATTCCGCTATCTCGAGCCGACCTACCGCGGGGAGGCACGCGCCGAGTTCCTGCCCAGCGACCGGATCACCGACACCAACCGCTATCTGTTCGCACTGCGCCATTTCCAGAACCTGGGGCCGGACCGCTACGGCGGCAGCTGGACCGGCGCGCTCGATGTGCAGAAAGTATCGGACGATCTCTATTTTCGGGATCTGGCGACACGCATCGCGCTGACCTCGCAGACGAACCTGTTGCGCGATGCCCTCCTGGTGCGCGGCGCCTCATGGGGATCGCTGTTGTTGCGCACCCAGAGCTTCCAGACCCTGCAAGACCCGCTCGCGCCGATCACGCCGCCTTACGCCCGGCTGCCGCAGGTCCAGGTCAACGCCAGCCGGCTCGATGTCTACGGCACCGATCTGGCGCTGACTAGCGAGTATGTGAATTTCAACCATCCGACGCTGCCCAACGGCCAGCGCATGCTGGTGAATCCGAGCATCACCCTGCCGCTGCAGACGCCCTTCGGGTTCGTCAAGCCGAAGTTCGCGATGCATGCAACCCGCTACCAGATGGATGCGCAGACCACCACCATCGAGAGCAACACCCGGGTGCTGCCGATCATGAGCGTCGACAGTGGTGTCGTGTTCGAGCGCGACGGCGCGATGTTCGGGCGCGCGGTGACCCAGACCCTCGAGCCGCGGCTGTTCTACTCGTACATTCCGTTTCGTGACCAGAGCAAGCTGCCGGTATTCGACAGCGCCTTGCCCGACCCGAACTTCGTCAGCCTGTTCCAGGAGAACCTGTTCGCCGGCAACGACCGCATCGCCGACGCCAACCAGATCACCGCGGGGTTCGTCTCGCGGGCAATCGACCCTGAAACTGGTGCCGAGCGACTGCGTGTCGGCCTGGCTCAGCGCTTCTATCTTCAGGACCTGCAGGTCACCCTGCCCGGCGCCCCGGAGCGCGGCAAGTCGCGCTCGGACATCGTCGGTGCATTGACCGGTCAGCTCTGGCGCGGCTGGGTGGCCGATGCCGGCCTTCAGTACAGCACCGACCGGTCCAGCGTCGAGCGTGCGATCGCCGGCGTGCGCTACCTGCCGCAACCGGGCATGGTATTCAATGCGTCCTACCGCTACTCACGCACCCTGCTCGAACAGATCGACGTGTCCACCCAGTGGCGCCTGGGTCGCGGCTGGTCGACCATGGCGCGCTACAACTACTCGCTGCGCGATGCCACCATTCTGGAGGCGCTTACCGGCTTCCAGTATGATGACGACTGCTGGAGCATGCGGTTTGTCGCCAACCGCATTGCGGTCGGTACCCAGCAGGTGAACACCGCGTTTTTCTTCCAGATCGAGCTGGGTGGCCTGTCGCGCGTAGGCTCCGACCCGCTGGAATTGCTTCGGCGCAACATCCCCGGCTTCGTGGATGTCAACCGGAACCGGGTTCAACCGATCAACGAGATTCCCTACCCGATACGCTGACCGCGTCGCCAGGCAAGCCTTGCGCGCCAACGTTCGCCGCCCCCCTGGTTCGCTGCAGATGGTAACGATGCACTTCCGCCCGATCACCCGTTGCCGCCGTCTGACTGCGCTCGCCGCCTGCCTGCTGGCGCTGATGCTGTTCGACATCGCGGGTGGCGTGCGCGAGGCCGATGCCCAGCCCAGACCTGGCGGCAAAGTGATCACGGTTGACCGGATCGTGGCAGTGGTCAACGACGAAGTAATCACCCAGTTCGACCTTGCCTTTCGTACCCGGCTGGCAGTCAGCCAGCTGCAGCGGCAGGGCACGACACTGCCGCCGGTCGACGTGCTGGAGCGACAAGTGCTCGAACGGATGATCGCCGACCGGGTACAGCTGCAACTGGCGAGAGAGACCGGCCTGCGGGTGGACGACGGGCAACTCGAGAAGATCCTCACGCGCATCGCCGGTGAGAACAAGATGTCGCTTCCGCAATTCCGGGAAGCGATCGAGCGCGACGGCCTGCCGTTCACCCGCTTTCGCGAAGACCTGAGGGATGAAGTCCTGATGAGTCGGCTGCGCGATCGCGAGGTCGATTCCCGCATCGTGGTTACCGATTCCGAGATCGACAACTTCCTGCGCAGCCGGGAAGCGCAGAAAGGCGACGATGACGAGATGGCGCTCGCCCACATCCTGGTGCGGGTACCGGAAGGCGCCTCACCCGAGCAGCTGGCTGAGCGACGGGCGCGTGCCGACCAGGCCCTCGCGCAGCTCAAGTCGGGTTCCGACTTCGCCCAGGTCGCCGCCGCGTTCTCGGACGCCCCGGATGGCCTCAAGGGCGGGATGATGGGTGCGAGGCCGGTGAACCGCTGGCCGACGCTGTTTGCAGACGCGTCCAAGGCGCTGCGGGTCGGCGAGGTCAGTGGCGTGCTGAGGAGTCCGGCCGGGTTTCACATCATACGGGTGGTAAATCGCAAGTTCGGTGGTGACACGGTGATCGTCGAGCAGTCCAGGACGCGGCATATCCTGATCCGGATCAACGAACTCACTTCCGAGAGCGATGCCCGCAACCGCCTGCGCGGGCTCAAGGAGCGGATCGAGAATGGCACGCCGTTCGGAGAACTCGCGCGGCTGCACTCGGACGATGGCAGCGCAGCGCGTGGCGGCGAGCTGGGCTGGCTCTCGCCCGGTGACACCGTGCCCGACTTCGAGCGTGCGATGAACCAGCTCAAGATCAACGAGGTGAGCGACCCGACACGCAGTGATTTCGGGATGCATCTTATCCAGGTCACCGAGCGTCGAAGCGAGGACCTGTCGGTGGAACGCCAGCGGCTGGTGGCACGGCAGGCGATCCGGGCTCGCAAGTCCGATGAGGCCTACCAGGAGTGGGTGCGCCAGTTGCGCGACCGCGCGTTCGTCAATCTCAGGCTGGAAGACCGCTAGGCGCAGGGCAGCCGCACGAAGGTGGTCCTGCCTTCGGCGCCCCGCACAACCCTTCCCACACGATGGTCCGCACCCAACTGCCCACGATTGCGCTGACTGCCGGTGAGCCCGCCGGAATCGGTCCGGACCTGTGCATCGCGCTGGCCCACGACCCGGCACCCGGCGCCCGACTGGTGGTGATCGCCGACCCATCCATGCTCCGGCAGCGGGCGATCGCGCTTGGCCAGCCGATCGACATCATCGAGTGGAAAGCCGGCGTCACTGACCACGCGCCACGCGCCGGAACACTGCTGGTTGCACCGGTGCCGTTGGCGACAGCAGCGGTGCCCGGGCGCCTCGACCCGAGAAACGCTGCCGCCGTCGTCGCGACCATCCATCGCGCGGTCAGCGGATGCCTGGATGGCGAATTCGCTGCACTGGTCACCGCACCAGTGCACAAGGGTGTGATCAACGACGCCGGACTGCCGTTCAGCGGGCACACCGAATTGCTGGCCGAACTCACCCACACACCGCAGGTGGTCATGATGCTGGTCGGCGGCGGGCTCCGTGTGGCACTGGCGACCACCCATCTGCCGCTGCATGCGGTACCGGCGGCGATCGAGGCCGGCGCCCTCGCCCGCACGCTTCAGATCCTGGACCACGCGCTGCGCCGCGACTTCGGGCTGGCAACACCGCGCATACTGGTTGCCGGACTCAACCCGCATGCCGGCGAGAGCGGTCACCTGGGACGCGAGGAGATCGAGGTCATCGCCCCGGTGATTGCCGCAGCGCGTGCACTCGGAATCGATGCGCAGGGCCCGCTGCCTGCGGACACGCTGTTCAATCCCGAGCGGCTCGTCGGCTGCGATGCGGTGCTGGCGATGTATCACGACCAGGGGCTGCCAGTGCTCAAGTACGCCAGTTTCGGCGCCGGAGTCAACGTCACCCTGGGGCTGCCGATCATCCGAACTTCAGTTGACCACGGAACGGCGCTGGATCTTGCCGGGACCGGCCGCGCCAACGCGGGAAGCCTGCGCGAGGCCGTCGCCCTGGCGATCGAACTGGTGACGCATTCGATCCAGCGCTCAACCGACACCGCGCCCGCCCGCGGCGAACGCTGAGAGCGGCCGGTCTTGGAACAACACCGCGCGCGCCGCCGCTTCGGACAGAACTTCCTGGTCGACCGCCATGTGATCGAGTCGATCGTGCATGCGATCGATCCGCGTCCGGGCGATTCTCTGGTCGAGATCGGCCCGGGCATGGGCGCGCTCACCGGGCTGCTGGCCGCGCGCGTGCAACCGCTGCATGTGATCGAGCTCGATCGCGATCTGGCACGCAGCCTGCCGCAGCGACTGCCGGCGGCACAGCTGATCGTGCACGAAGCCGATGTGCTCGACTTCGATTTCGGTACCCTGCGCGCGCCACTCAGGGTGGTGGGCAACCTGCCCTACAACATTTCCAGCCCGATCCTGTTCCGGCTGTTCGACGTCGCGGACCGGCTGCTCGACATCCATGTGATGCTGCAACGTGAGGTGGTCGAGCGCATCGTCGCCCGGCCGGACAGCGCCGCCTATGGCCGACTGTCGGTGATGATGCAGTACCGGTTCGATACGCAGTCGGTTCTCGAGGTCGGCCCGCAGGCGTTCCGGCCGGCCCCCAGGATCGAGTCGAGCGTGATCCGGATGCTGCCGCGCACTGGCGAGGCGCTGGACGCGCGCAGCATCGCCACGCTCTCGCGCGTCGTACAGGCAGCCTTCGGTCAGCGCCGCAAGATGCTGCGCAATACGCTACGGAGCTACTTCGACGTCGCGCAGCTCACCGCGCTGGACATCGATCCGCGGGCACGTGCCGAAGATCTCGGTGTAGAAGATTTCGTCCGCCTGGCCAATGCGGCGGACGACGTCGTGCCGATCAGCCGGTCGAGCTGTGCTGGATGAACTCGATCTTGTAGCCGTCCGGATCTTCGACGAACGCGATCACCGTCGTTCCATGCTTCATCGGCCCGGCCTCGCGTGCGACCTTGCCGCCCAGGGTGCGCACCCGATCGCAGGCCTCAGCCGCGTTGTCCACCTCGACTGCGACATGACCATAGCCGGTGCCGAGCTCGTAATGCGTCGTATCCCAGTTGTGAGTGAGTTCGAGTACTGCATGCGTGCGTTCGTCACCATAGCCGACGAACACGTTGGTGAACCGGCCCTCCGGGTAGTCCTTGCGCCGGAGCAGCGTCATGCCGAGCACCCCGGTGTAGAACGCGATCGAGCGCTCGAGGTCGCCGACTCTGAGCATCGTGTGAAGCAGGCGCATCTCAGACCTCCACCATCTCGAAGTCTTCCTTGCGCGCGCCACACTCCGGACACGTCCAGTTCGGCGGCACGTCCGCCCATCGGGTGCCCGCGGCGATACCCTCTTCCGGCGATCCGGTTTCCTCGCTGTAGATCCAGCCACAGACAAGACACATCCACGACGTGAACGGCGTTCCGGTTTCTGCTGGAGCGGACATGGATGCGATTGCCTCGTTTCTGGTTGAAGGGTTCTGTTCGAAGGTGAGTCGGTAAAGGCAGGGCCGTGAGGCCGTGGTGTCTGCGCTGTGGCGAGCAGACTGGGACTAAATAGTCATGCCGAGTAGCGGCACCCCCGAGGATGAAAGAAATCTGTGCTCCGGAGGGCTGTAGTCAGGAGGGGCCAGGCTCCTTTTCCCACGCACGCATGCGACAGGGCAACTTCCCGCGCGGGAAATGGAACCTGGCCCCTCGCTCACGGGAAAAGGAACCTGGCCCCTCGCTCACGCGCAGGTGCCATGCCGCCTTCGATCCAGATTCTTTCATGTTAAGGACACGGAATGCGACAAGGGGCCGTGAAGGGACGTGGTACGCCGTGACCCGTCATGCCAATGGTTCAGACCGACATTTCCATCAGCGACTACAATGAGGGACGACGCTTGAGGTTTCAAGTTCGAGTGTAACCGAAGGCCCGATTTCCGATGACCGACCCGACCCCAGAGACGCCGCCGATCGTGCTGGTGTTTGCCGCCAACGACCCAAGCGGCGGCGCCGGCCTGCAGGCAGACCTGCTGACGCTCTCGAGCATGGGCTGCCATCCACTGCCGGTCGTCACGGCGATCACCGTGCAGGACACGCGCGGTGTCGAGGATGTACTTCCGATCGACGCCGACTGGGTCGCCGACCAGGCCCGCTGCGTCCTCGAAGACATGCCGGTCAGCGCATTCAAACTCGGCGTGCTCGGCAGCATCGAGACGATCGCAGCCATCGCCGAGGTGGTCGCCGATTATCCGGATGTGCCGTTGATCCTGGATCCGGTGCTCGCCTCCGGGCGCGGCGACGCTTTCGCCAACGAGGAGATGATCGCGGCCATCCGTGAACTGCTGCTGCCGCAGACGACCATCATCACGCCCAACAGCTATGAGGCACGTCGGCTCGCCGCCGACGAACGCGAAGACGAGGACCTCGACCTCGGCAGGTGCGCAAAGCGCCTGCTGGCGGCCGGTTGCGAGTATGTGCTGATCACCGGCACGCACGAGAACACGGTGCAGGTGATCAACCGCCTCTACGGCGAGAAGGGCGAGCTGCGCAGCGACAGCTGGCAGCGTCTGCCGGGCAGCTACCATGGTTCAGGCTGCACGCTCGCCTCGGCACTCGCGGCGACCCTGGCCAACGGCCTTCCGGTCGAGGAAGCGGTGCGCGATGCCCAGGAGTACACATGGCAGACCCTGAAGTTCGGCTTTCGGCCGGGCATGGGTCAGTTCGTACCCGACCGCCTGTTCTGGGCGCGCGAGCCCGATGAGGACGCGCCCCCGGACGCGTCCCCTGACGCGTCCCCTGACGCGCCGACCGCAGGCAGCGTCGCGCAAGCGGCTTCGGGGGGCGGGGCGCAGGCCGGCAGTGGCGAGCCTGCAGCCGCGGGGGGCGATGCATCTGCCCTGGGCGCCGTTGCGCACTGAACCCGCAAGCAGCGCGAACGCCATCCCCCCGTGACCCGATGATCGCTGGCCTGTATGCGGTCACCCCGGATGGGCTGCCCACTCACGTGTTGCTGGACCGGGTCGAGCAGGCACTGCTGGCCGGCGTGCGCCTGCTTCAGTACCGGGCCAAGCCGACCGGCGCTCCAGGGATGCAGGTCGGCACTGACGGCTCGCGCAGGCGTCTCGCGCAGGCGCAGGCGATCCGTGATCGCTGCCGCGCGCATGGTGCCATGCTCATCATCAATGACGATCCAGGGCTGGCGGTGGCGGTCGATGCCGACGGCGTGCACCTCGGGCGCGACGACGGCAGCGTGCGGGCCGCGCGTGCGCTGCTGGGCGCCGGAAGATGGATCGGCGTGAGCTGCTACGATTCTCTTGACCGGGCGCGTGCTGCCGCATCCGAAGGTGCAGACTATGTGGCGTTCGGATCGATGTACGCCTCCTCGGTAAAGCCGGGCGCGGTACGCGCGCCGCTCGAGTTGCTGGGACAGGCGCGCGCGCAGATCGACCTTCCCATCGTCGCCATTGGCGGAATCGATCTGTCGAATGCAGCCGAAGTGCGCAATGCCGGAGCCCACGCGTTCGCGGTGATCAGCGCGGTCTTCCATGCATCCGACATCGCTGCCGCGGTAGGCGCCTTGCGCCGAATCGCCGACGCCGGGCGCGCGCCACGCGCTTGTCTGCCCAACTGATTCCTGAATGCGTTTTTCCTGCCTGCCCAATCCGTACGGAGTCCTGACCCGATGAGACCGCATAGCGAAGCCCTGTTCGAACGTTCACAGCGCCTGATCCCCGGGGGTGTGAATTCTCCGGTGCGCGCCTTCCGCTCGGTTGGCGGCACGCCGGTGTTCTTCCAGCGCGGCCACGGGGCCTACCTCTGGGATGTCGACGGTAACCGCTATATCGACTACATCGGATCCTGGGGTCCGGCCATTCTGGGCCATGCCGAGCCTGCCGTGCTCGCCGCGGTCGAGCGTGTGGCGCGCAACGGTCTTTCGTTCGGCGCGCCGACCGAGGGCGAGCTGAAGCTGGCAGAAGCGCTGGTCGCAGCCGTACCCTCGATCGAGTCGGTCCGGCTGGTGTCCTCGGGCACCGAGGCCACGATGAGCGCGATACGGGTGGCGCGCGGATTCACCGGGCGCAGCCGGATCGTCAAGTTCGAGGGCTGCTATCACGGCCATGGCGACAGCCTGCTGGTCAAGGCCGGTTCAGGCGCGCTCACCCTCGGCCAGCCCAGCTCAGCCGGCGTTCCGCCAGAACTCGCGCAACACACCCTGGTGCTCGACTACAACGACAGCGAAGGCGTCGAGCGCATGTTCCGGGAAATCGGTGACAGCATCGCCGCAGTGATCGTCGAGCCGATCGCCGGCAACATGAACATGGTGCTGCCGGAACCCGGGTTTCTGGAGACCCTGCGCACTGTCTGCAGCCGGCATGGCAGTGTCCTGATCTTCGATGAGGTCATGACAGGGTTTCGAGTCGGTCCGGGCGGCGCGCAGGGGCTCTACGGTATCCGGCCGGATCTGTCGACGTTCGGCAAGGTGGTTGGCGGTGGTCTGCCGCTGGGTGCGTTCGGCGGCCGGCGCGACGTGATGGCCTGCGTCGCCCCCATTGGGCCGGTCTACCAGGCGGGCACGCTGTCCGGCAATCCGGTCGCAGTCGCCGCCGGGCTGACCACGCTGGGACTGGTGCTGCAGCATGGCTTCTTCGACCGGCTGGGCGCCACTACACGCGCGGTCTGCGATGCGTTCATCAAGGCCGGCCGCGATCAGCAGGTACCGATCTCGGCGCAGTCAGTGGGCGGCATGTTCGGCGTCTACTTCCGCAGCGAGGTGCCGAAGAACTTTGCCCAGGTCATGCAGTGCGACAGCGCACGCTTCAACGGCTTCTTCCACCAGATGCTGGCGCGAGGCGTCTACCTGGCGCCCTCGGCCTACGAGGCGGGCTTCGTGTCGATCACCCACACGCCGGCCGACATCGCCGCCACCGGTGCGGCGGCCTCGGCCGCGCTGGCCGCGTCCCGCTGAATCGACTTCCGGCCGGTGTTGCCGTTAACTTTTCGGAACAGGCAGGCGGGGTTGCCGCGCGGCTGCAGCACACTGCCTGCAGCAGACGGCAAACCAGGATCAGCGACCGCCAGTCAGGCCCGCGGTGTACTCCGCGAGCGCACGCATCTCACGCTCGGACAGGCGACTTGCGATGGTAGCCATGATCTTGCTCGCACCATTGGCACGCTCACCGGCGCGATACGCCTTCAGCTGGGCCAGGGTGTACTCGGCATGCTGGCCCGCCAGCCGCGGATACTGCCCGGGATTACCCGCACCAGTCGGCATATGGCAACCTGCGCAGGCGGGCAACCCGGTTGCGGCGTTGCCGCCCCGGAACAGTTTCTGACCGAGCGCAGCGAGCTCCTTGTCGCTCGCGGGCCTCGGCGTGGCCTTCTGCTTGCCGTAGAAGGCCCCCAGATCAAGCATGTCCTGCGGCGACAAGCCAGTTGCGAAGCCGACCATGATCGCGTTCTTGCGCTCGCCGGACTTGAAATGCGCGAGCTGTCTGGCGGTGTACGCCGGGTGCTGCCCAGCGAGCACCGGGTTCGACGGAATCGCGCTGTTGCCGTCAGCCGCATGGCAGCCGGCACAGGCCTGACTGGCGAGCACCTGACCCCGGGCCGGGTCTCCACGCGGCGCCGCGGCGGGCGCTTTGGCAACTTCGGCCGCCATGGCGCCGACGGCACCCAGCATCAGGGCGACCCCCGCCCCGAGGACTGCGTTCACAAGACTTCTTGTCATTCGTAACTCCCTGCCGGACACTCTTCTGCGGGCAACCGCCCGATTTCAGGATCGATCTGCGATGATCCAACATAACTTTCTATTTTAGCGTAGCCAGCCGATCTTGGCGCCAACCGCGCCCCTGAACAGCCTTGCCAAGAGCAACCCCAGATGTCGCTATTCCACCAGACGCTGTTCCGCGAGAGCGTTGCCGCGATGGACCAACTGCTTGCCGATGGCGGCCGTGAAGTCGCCTTCGTCGGCCGTTCCAACGCGGGTAAGTCCAGCACGATCAATGCGTTGACCGGGATTGGACGGCTTGCCTTCGTGAGCAAGCAGCCTGGACGCACCCAGTTGATCAACCGGTTCGAGGTGGCGCCGCACGCATGGCTGGTCGACCTGCCCGGGTACGGCTATGCCAAGGTCGCGAAGACCTTGAAGCGCGACTGGGGGCTGTTGCTGGAGCGCTATCTTCAGGAGCGCCAGGAACTGACGGGTCTGGTGGTGATCATGGACATCCGCCACCCGCTGACACCGCTCGATCTGCGCCTGATCGACTGGATTGCCCCGCGCGGACTGCCCTTGCACATCGTGCTGTCGAAATCAGACAAGTTGAACCGGCAGGAACAGACCCGGACGCAGAAAGAGGTGACCGAGTCGCTGAAGCGACTGGCCCCCCTGCCAGTGAGTGTCCAGACCCTGTCCAGTCCGAAGCGCCTGGGCATCGACACCCTGGCTGCGACTGTGGCAGGCTGGCTGGGGCTGCAGGCGGCGGACGAGTCGACTACTGCCAGCACACCGTTGACCAACAGCGCGGCCCGCAGCGCCAAAGGAAAAGCCCCGACAGGCGGTAAACCTGCCGGGGCAAAAATGCCTTAAGGGGTTAAGGCTCCCGCTCAGGGAGATGAAGCGGGAGACGAAATGAATCGTCGGTAGTTCAGACACAACCGCGCAACAATAGTTCCCGGATCCCGTGCGGATCGACCGTTTTTTCTGGCGCTCCCCTGCTGCGAGTCCGCCTGGAGACTGTCGATCCCGCACCGGATCACTTCTGCTCGATCCGTCCCGAGCCGTCAGCCCCGGGTGATCCTCCGACATACAGAAAGACCGACACATCATGCCCTCGACTCCGCGCACCGCGCTCGGCCAACAACCGGCCAGCGCACCCACGTTTCCGACCACCCGCATGCGCCGGATGCGCCATGACGAATTTTCACGTCGACTGGCGCGCGAGCATCGATTGTCCGCCGACGACCTGATCTATCCGGTGTTCGTCACCGATGGCAACGGCCCGGCGCAACCCGTACCGTCTATGCCAGGGGTTGAACGTATAGGCATCGAGCGCCTGTTGTCGGTCGCCGAGCGCTGCGTCGGCGACGGCGTACCGATGATCGCGCTGTTTCCGGTGATCGACCCGGCGCTGAAGACACCGGACGGGCGCGAAGCGCTGAACGAAAGCGGTTTGGTGCCGCGTGCGGTTGCGGCCTTGAAGTCCCACTTCCCGCAACTCGGGGTGATGACCGACATCGCGCTCGATCCGTATACCAGCCACGGTCAGGACGGGCTGATCGACGAACATGGCTATGTGCTCAACGAGCAGACGGTGGCGGTACTGGTGGAGCAGGCGCGGGTGCATGCCCAGTCAGGGGTAGACATGGTCGCACCGTCGGACATGATGGACGGGCGGGTCGGGGCGATCCGCAGGCGGCTGGACGAGGGCGGCCATATCCATACCCGCATCCTGGCCTACTCAGCGAAGTACGCGTCGTCGTTCTACGGGCCGTTCCGGGACGCAGTCGGTTCCGCGGCCACCCTGGGCGGGGGTTCGAAGTACACCTATCAGATGGACCCGGCGAACACCGACGAGGCACTGCGCGAGGTGGCGATGGACATCGCCGAGGGCGCTGACATGGTGATGGTGAAGCCCGGCATGCCCTATCTGGACATCGTGCGCCGGGTAAAGGACACCTTCGGCGTGCCGACCGCGGTGTATCAGGTGAGCGGCGAGTACGCGATGCTCAAGGCCGCCAGCGCCAACGGTTGGTTGACCGAGCGCGCGGTGGCGATGGAGGCGCTGCTCTCGTTCAAGCGCGCGGGTGCGGATGCGATCCTCACCTACTTCGCCCTGGATGCGGCCCGTTGGCTGCGCGAGGAAAGCTAGCGGGAAATCCAGGGTCTCCGTGACCGACGGCGAGAGCGCTCAGCTACCCAGTCCGCTCTCGCGGCTGCGCCGGTCACGCTCGGTCTTCAGGATGTAGCGCTGAATCACCTTCTGTGCACGGTCGGGCAGGTCGACGAAACTCAGCCCGAGACGGGCGGTATCGACCCCGTTGCGCAAGCGGACCTCGCTGAGATTACGAAGCTCGAGATCGACATCGAAGCTGCCCTCGTCGCCGACCTGCACGGTGGTGCCCGTGAAACGCGTGCCGATCTGACCCTGTCCCGGGGGCAGT
Organism: Burkholderiales bacterium; assembly: GCA_038205245.1. GTDB lineage: Bacteria > Pseudomonadota > Gammaproteobacteria > Burkholderiales > CAIKXV01 > CAIKXV01. The sequence goes on along the minus strand of JBBRCD010000049.1, from coordinate 1,125 downwards.
TGCCCGTGCGCCGACACGCCGCCGATGCTGATGTCGAGCACGGTCAGCGCGAGCGCCGGGCCCTCGCCAAGACGCAAGGTGCACCGCACCGGCGGCTGCAGGCCGGTGCGGATGCGGAAGAAATCACGCCGTTGCAGTTTGAGCAGTTCGACCGGCAATTCGATTGCGAGGGCTGGACGCCCCTCGTACTCGGCCGCGCGTACCTGCCGTACGCTGAACTGGACCTTGACCTTTTCGTGGGCACTGACCAGAACCACCCGGTCGCTTGCCAAAAGTTTCTGGTTGAGCGTCTCGTCAGAGCCCCGGTCTAGCAGGACCGTCCGGGTCGGCAGATCGACATCGACAATCGCAGTCAGAAGAAATTCCCGGCCGCGATTGAAATACGCAGTGACGATCTCGTTGTGCTCGGCCAGGGCGCGCAGGATCTGCACGATCTGGGCGCTGGAGCGAATCAGGAAGCGGCTGAGATCTGCCGGTTCAGCCTCAGCCCGAGGCGGTATTGCCGCCGGATCGAGCGGGACACCGGCTGCGGTATCAGAGGCCATTGATGGTCAACCCACGCCTTGCGTTCATCGATCACCCTGAAGCGTCTCGGGTGCAGCGGTCTCGTCCAGCCGCGCCCTGAGACTGGCGCGACCCGCGCGCCCGACTGTGCGGCCCTCGGCAGTAAATCGCACCGGCTGCCTTCGGTCGGCGCTGGAAAACTGGAGCAGATGCACGTCGGTACCTTCGACGTTCAGGTCAAAACTGGGCAAGATTTCTGCGACCCCGGAAATGAACACCCGCTGCTGCGACTGGTCGTACGGAATGGACTGGTTCAGAAGATAGAACTCTATCGCTTTTTCATCGTCAGTGAACAGATGCATGTCGATGGTCGGGTATTTGCCGATGGCACCGGACAGCACCTGACCGGTGAGGTGGGGATCGAAACGCTCGAACACCTCCATGAGGTCGAGCGCCTGCGAGCGCAGCCAATGCAGCTGTTCGCGCTGGCCCTCCTCGTCGAAAATACGCTGATACTCGATCAGCGCCGCTTCCAGCTCGGTGTTGGTCGGCAGGCAGCGCGAGTCGGTAAGGCCCAGGGTGCGTGCCGCCTTGCGCTTGGCCAGCCCCCAGTCGTCCAGC
>JBBRCD010000048.1:0-28547 GCA_038205245.1 Burkholderiales bacterium | reverse complement strand
CGGGCGAGTGCCGGGTCCTTCTCGAAGTACTTCTTGTACTCCGACCAGGTGGTGGCCGCGATGGTGCGCAGCTCACCGCGGGCGAGTGCCGGCTTCAACAGGTTGGCTGCATCGCCGCTGCCGCCGGAGCCTCCAGCGCCGACCAGGGTGTGTGCCTCGTCGATGAACATGATGATCGGCTTGGCCGAGCCCTTGACCTCGCTGATCACGCCCTTCAGCCGGTTCTCGAACTCGCCCTTGACGCTGGCACCGGCTTCCAGCAGACCCATGTCGAGCGACAGCAGGGTCACTTCCTTGAGCATGTCGGGCACATCGCCTTCGACGATGCGCAGCGCGAGCCCTTCGATCACCGCGGTCTTGCCCACGCCCGGGTCACCGACCGCGATCGGGTTGTTCTTGCGCCGGCGCGCGAGGATGTCGACCATCTGCCGGATCTCGCGGTCGCGCCCGAACACCGGGTCGATGCCGCCGGCGCGCGCCTTGGCGGTCATGTCGACACAGAAGCGGGCGAGCGCGCTGTCGCCCGAGGGTGCGCCGCCTGGAGCGCCGCCGCCGCCGGCGGTGAAGCCGCCATCCTGTGCGCCGGCGGATTCCTCCAGCGAGCCGCCGGTGGCTTCGCCGAACTTCGCCAGCAGCGCCTCGCGGTTCAGGGTGCGCAGCATGTCGACGTAGCCGCCGGAGCCGAAGAAGGTCGGCTTGGCCACCAGCGCGATGAAGATCGCGCCCGAGCGCACATGGCGCTCCATCAGGTTGATCGAGGCGATCAACCAGGCGTCCTGCACCAGTTCCAGCAGCAGGGGGGACAGGCCCGGCCGGCCGCCGTTGCCGGTGCGAAAGCCTTCCAGCGCCTGATCGATGCCGCGCTTGAACAGCGCCACATCCACGCCCTGGCTCTTGAGGATCAGCGGCACGTCCGAGGCGGGGTCTTCCACCAGCTTGGCCAGCAGATGCTCGACCGTGACCTCGTAGTGGGTGCGTGCAAGGCATAACCCGATGCCGCCCTCCAGGGCGCGCGTTGCGAACGGGTTCAGCCGCTTGAGCAGCGGCTTGATGTCGACTAGCAGCATTTCATCTTCTCCTGAGGCATCGGGTCAGCTGTACAGCGCAAACCGGGTACGCACTTCCTGTTCATGGGTGCCGGCGAATGACCAGGTATCCAGGCCGAGCTGGTTCCAGAGGCCGCCGCCGAGGCGGGCGGGCCGCACAGCGCCCTTCTCCAGAATCAGTTCGACATCGCTGCGCAGCGGGTCGACCAGATACATACGCACCAGGAAGCGCAGCCGGTTGTGCGCGCCGTGGTGCGGCAGCAGGTCATGAAAGCTGTCGGCGTCGGTCGGTCCGATGCGGATGTTGATCGTGCTCATCCGGTCGTCCATTTCCTGGCCGACATAGGTGTCCACGCCGAGCGTGAGACTGCGAGAACCGAGTTCAAGTCGCTGATCGAGCGGGATACGCAGCTTTGCCGGCACACAGGATTCGACGCTGACCGGGATGCCGTCAGCGGCATCGGACAGGATCGTCTCCAGCCCCATGGCCGAGCGCGGAAACTGGGTGAGCAGTCCGGAATAGCGCATCAGCGACAGCACATCGGGCAGGCCCTCGCGGGTGCGCGGGTCGCCAAAGCCGACCAGCGCCATCACCCGGTTCAGGTAGTCGGCATCGCCCTCTTCCAGCACCTTGAACGCGTTGCGGTACTTCGCCCAGGCGTCGTACATCAGCGGGTACAGGGCGAAATGGAAAATGTCGATGAAATCGCGCTGGGCACTTTTATCCTGCGATGCCTCTTCGAGCAGGTCTTCGGTGTAGAAGGTCGGCAGCGGCGAAGACACGCCATACAGACCGAAGAAATTCGCGGTGAGACGCAGCCCGCTGCCATCGGGCAGCGTTTCCAGCGCCTCGATATCATTCTCCGGAAAGGCGAGGCTAAGATTGGTGCGGATACGCAGCCCGCTCCAGTCGAAAGGAGCGTGCGGATCTTCGGCCTGCTGCCTGTCGACCAGGCGCAGCAGACGGACTGCCTGGAAGAACGCCACCGAGCGTGCTTCCCGCAGCAGCCAGACCTTCAGATCAGCGGCTGTTGTCCGACCCGCTCCGGCCATCGGAAGGTCTCCCCGGTCAAGGTGTCACGCAGTTCGCAGCGGGTGAACGAGTTGATGCTGGCATAGCAGCCGAGAAACTGCTCCAGGACGCAGCCGAACAGGAACATGTCGCCGATGCTGGCGAAGCCATCGCTGCGGCACTGGATGGTGACCGTACGGCCGCGGATCAGCGTGCCGGCAACCAGCCGGTTCGATGCCATGGCCGAGACATCGACGATACTGTCGATGCGTTTCTGGTTGGCGGCGTCGGAGCCGCGCTCGCTGCGGTCGGAGAACAGATAGAGCTGCAGAAGCGAGCACAGGTGTTCACGGGTCGCCACCGACAGGAAGTTGATCGACAGGTGCGACAGCAGCCGCCAGAGCAGGCCTTCGTCGGCGGGCGGCATCAGATGCGGTGTGGGCGTACGGATATTGCGGAAGCTCAGCCGCTCGGGCGAGCTGTCGGTGGGGCGGGAGACATCTCCGAGGCGCAGGCCTTCCGGCAACGCCCCGTTGGTGCAGGTGATCTTCATCGACAACGTTTCATCGATGGGCACTGTGTCTGGCCGATAGGCGATCGACAGGAAAAGATCGCTGCCGCTGGTCACGGCAGCTGCGCGGCGTTGCAGCTGATAGGTTGCCGCGTCGGCCGAACTGTCATGCCGGAACATCCCGAAGGACTGATAGACCTTCTGCGCGGACGCGCCCTGCTCGAAGCCGATGACTTCGTCGACTGAATAGATCTGGTAGTGGCCCTTGTTGTTACCGGAGGGCAACACCCGATACTCGGGACGCTTGTGGTCCAACTGGATCGGGTCGGCGTTGTGCCGAAAGATGTTGATTGCCGGGGTGACGTTCAACATGAAGCTGTCAGCGCGGATCTCGGGCATCCAGTCCGGCAGCGAGGACAGCCGGAACTCGATGTCGAAGCTGCGCGCGCCACCCCGGTTGCGCCAGCGCGACAGTCCCTGCAGTTCCATGAACAGGAACTTCTCCGGCAGGACGAAGTACTCCTGCAGCAGGCGGTAGCCGGGAAACGCATGCGACGGGTAGGGGATCAGAACCTGCTCCGGAGAGAAGCCGGAAGGTGAGAGTGCTTGAGCATCGAGGACGAGGGCAGCCCCGCCCTGAGCAGACACCGTGATCTGGTCGACGTGGCGCGAGAGCAGCAGAAAAAGATTGGCAGCCTCGGTATAGCTGCTGCCCAGAAAGAATCGGATCGAGTCATTGCGCAGGGCGGAGACATCGACATCGCCGGCATCGATCCGGACTCTCAGGAAGGGTCGTGCTCCCGGGGTGCTGACCAGTTGCGCAGCTCCGATTGACAGCGGATCGACATCCAGTCCGAAGCAGGTGCGAAACAGGCAAGCCGTTCCATCGACCGGGGCCGATGCGATCGCCGTGCCGGCGGGCACCGTGGCGCGTTCGCTCAGCTTGCCCTTGGGGCTGAACGCAAGCAGCGTGGCCGATGGAATCGGCCGCAGATAATGCGGAAACAGCAGGTGCGCCAGTTCCTGGATAAATTCGGGAAACTCGTCGTCCAGCTTCTGCCGCACCATGCCAGTGAGAAACGCCACCCCCTCGAGCAACCGCTCGACATCCGGGTCGGAACTGGTGCCGGCGAGCATCGGCGCGATCGCCGGATGCGCGCGCGAGAACGCAACCGCCGTCTCGCGCAGGTTGGCCAGTTCGGCTTCGTAGTAGCGGTTGAGTGTCAGCGGTCTATCCTTATCCGGCCCTGCGATCCGATCCGGGTGGACAACCGGATCGGCACTTCGTCGTTGCCGATCATCACCGAGCCGAGCAGTTCGAACGACAGCGAGAGCACGTCCGGCCGCTCTTCCAGCACGCGCAGCCGGGGTGACTTCAGCCGCGGTTCATAGCGTTGCAGCAGGGTGCGAATGTCGCGCTCGATATCGACATTCAGATTCGAGGTGTAGTTGCTGGCAAGGTTGGTGAAGTCCGGCACCCCGAACTCGGGGTCGATCGGCACGCTGCCCTTGCGCGTGTTGAGGATACGCTGCAGGTGCTTGATGATCGATTCGAGCAGGATATCGGCGCTGGCGAGATTGCGGCGTTCGTCAGCGTCCTCCCAGCGCGATATCCGCTCGAGCAGCCGGTCTTCACGCATGATCAGCGCTCAGACGTGGCCGTGCATCAGGCGTTCGGCGCAAGCCAGTCATCGGTGCCGGTGATGCCGCCGTCCTTCCATAACCACTCGATCTTCTGGTAAGTGAAAGACACTTCCTCGTACTCGGCGAACTTCTTCTTGACGTCATCCTTGTTGTTGGGCATCACGAAATGGATGTTGGCGATGTTCGCGTTGGTCAGCTTGACCGTATAGTGCTGGACTTCCGTGCCGCTCCCGCCCGTGGCCTTGATCTGGGGCGTCCAGAACTGAAGCTCCCACTCCGAGATGTTCTCGTTGTTGACCAGCATCTGGTAGAGGATCGGCGAACTCTTGTCGAGCTCCTTGGTGATCGTGAACGGCTTGTGCATGCGCTTGCCGGTGGGCAGGCCGGAGGCGGCGTCGCGCGGGCTCACGATCTCGTGATTGACGGCAATCACCATGATCGAGTCTTCGCGACCCTTCTGGATGACGGACCCTTTGACCGGACCGGACTTTTGTCCCTTGAGCTTCAGATATGCGTTCAATGCCACTTTCGTCTCCTTGAGTTGGGTGCATCAGATATGCGGTCACATCGCGGTCGGCGATGTCACGACACGGGTCGACAACCTGCCTTGCTGTACTGCCTCCTGATTACTTCTTGTCCAGCTTGCCCACCAGCGACAGCGTGAACGACGCACCCATGTACTTGAAGTGCGGCATCACTTTCATGCCGACCCGGTACCAGCCCGGATCGCCCTCGACATCCGAGACCTCGATGCTTGCCATGCGAAGCGGCCGGCGGCTGCGCACTTCGGCCGAAGGCGCTTCCATCTCGGACACGTACTGCCCGATCCAGGTGCTCAGTTCGCTCTGCAGTTCGCCGCGGTCTTTCCAGGTACCGATGTTCTCGCGCTGGATCACCTTGATGTAGTGCGCCAGGCGGTTGACCACGAAGATGTAAGGCAACTGGGTGCCGAGCTTGTAGTTGAGTTCGGCGTCCTTGCCTTCCTTGGTGTTGCCGAAGTTCTTCGGCTTCTGGCAGGAGTTGGCCGAGAAGAACGCGGCGTTGTCGCTGTTCTTGCGCATCGTCAGCGCGATGAAGCCCTGCTCGGCCAGTTCGAACTCGCGCCGCTCGGAGATCAGGATCTCGGTCGGGATCTTGTTCTGGATCTCGCCCATTGCCTCGTAGCTGTAGACCGGCAGGTCTTCCACCGCGCCACCGCCCTGCGGCCCGATGATGTTGCTGTTCATCCGGTACTTGGCGAAGCTGTCGGTGAGCTTGGAGGCGAAGGCAAACGCGGCATTGCCCCAGAGGAAGTTGCGGTTGCCGGCAGAGACGTCTTCCTTGTAGTTGAAGCGCTTGGCCGGCACGGTGTCGGCGCCGTAGGGCAGGCGCAGCAGGAAGTGCGGTACGGTCAGGCCGACATAGCGCGCATCCTCGGTCTGGCGGAACGCGTTCCACTTGGTGTGCTGCGGGCCTTCCATGATCGAGGACAGGTCTTTCAGGTTCGGCAGCTCGGAGAACGACTCCAGGCCGAAGAACGAGGCGCCAGCCGCCGAGATGAACGGCGCATGCGCCATCGCACCGATCGCGGCCATGTTCTGCAGCAGCTTGATGTCCTGCGCGCCCGGGCCGAACTCGAAATTGCCGATCACCGCGGCGAACGGCTGGCCGCCGAACTGGCCGAACTCGGCCGAGTAGATCGTCTTGTACAGCCCGGACTTGGTGATCTCGGGCGCATCCTCGAAATCGTCGAGCAGTTTCTCCTTGGTCGTGCTGATGATCGAGATCTTGGTGTTCTCGCGAAAATTGGTGCGATCGACCAGGAACTTGAGCGAGCGCCAGGCTGACTCCAGCTTCTGGAACTGCTCATGGTGCATCACCGCGTCGACCTGTTTGCACAGCCTGGCATCGAGCATCGCGATCATGTCGTCGACGATCGCGCCGCTGATCTTCTCGGTCGCGCGCTGCGGCTCGAGCAACTCGGTGATGAACGCCTGGATACCCTGCTTGGTGATCGAATAGGCCTCGTCCCCGGGCTTGACCCGGGTGGTCTGGATCAACTGGTCGATCAGCGACAGCTCGCCCGCTTCTGCAGGCGCAGCGGTCGAGGATTGTTTGAGTTCTTCAGCCATGGGGTGCTCCGGGTGAATGTTCGGGTCTGGTCGTTACTGCTTGTCCTGCACGCCGAGTTCGGCGAGCAGCCGGGCACGCGTGCCCTCGTCCTTGACCAGTTCCTGCACCTGCTGGCGGAACGCGGGGATGTTGCCCAGCGGCCCCTTCAGCGCCTTGAGTGCATCGCGCAGCGCGACCAGGTTGCGCAGTTCGGGAATCTTCTCGACGATAGCGTCCGGCGAGAAATCGTTGATCGACTTGAAGTCGAGACTGACCGCCAGGTTCTCGCCCTCGGCCTTGTCGTCGAGCTTGTTCGGCACCGCCAGATCGAGCGACAGGTTCTGGGCTTTCAACACATCGTTGAAGTTGTCCTTGTCGACATTGATCGGCGCGCGATCCTCGATCGCGGTGTCGTCTTCCTTCAGCGTGAAGTCGCCGACCACCAGCAGCTTGAGCGGCAGTTCGACTTCTTCCTTGGCGTCGCCGGTCGCCGGCTTGTAGGTGATGTTGACGCGTTCCTTGGGGGCTACCGTGCCTTCAGCCATCGCTGTTCTCCTTGCTGGGTCAGGTGATCTGGGTCAGTTGATCTGGGTCAGTTGATCGGGGCCAGGGTCTGCTCGCGGGCGGCGCGATCAGCGCACGCCTGAGAGTTCAAGTGCCTGCGCACAATCGATGCGCGCGATTCGCTGCAGGATGTCGTCCGCGTTGAGAGGCCCTGCTGCTGCATCGCCGCTCGCCGCGAGGGCAGAATACACCAGGCGCAAGCCGGAAATTGCCAGTGCTGGATCCCATTCATCGAGCCGGTGCCGGTCGATGTCATCCAGCAATCCGCGCACATACGGCCAGGGATTGGGCACCGCCTGCTGGTCGATCAGATGCGAACACAGGCTGACCCGGGCGTGGAAGCGGTCGCGCGCCAGCGGGGCCTGGTTGATGCCGCGTTGCAACACGGCCATCGCGCCCGGCAGGTTGCCTTCCGCCACCAGACCGGCGGCAGCGCTGATCGCCTCCTGGATCGCCTTCGATGGGCCGGCGCGCTGGCCGGAGGAGGCGCCACCGCCACTGCCTGTTGCCGACGCGGCAAGCCATTCAAGGGTCTCGGCGGACGCGACTGCCATACCATCGGAAAAGCGCAATTGCTCGATGCCGGGCAGCCGTGCGACGAGCAGTGCCGTTTCCATTCGAACCGCGCTCGCCGCTGCGGCATAGGCCTCGCCCATCGCGTCCAGTGCCTGTGCCTGCATCCGGTTCAGATCGAGCCAAAGTGCGTTCTCCGGCAACTGCGCCTCGACGAAGCGCACCATCGCTTCATGCTCACCGGCGGCGGCCATCGCGGCCGCAGCGTCGACCGCGGTGTAATGGGGCGCCTGCAGCATCGTCGTTCCGCCGTCGGCATAGGGCAGATCGCTTACCAGCGACCAGGCGGACCAGCGCGAGATTCGATACGGAAGCGGATGGGTCAGGTCGGCTTCAAGCAGAAAATCCCCGGCCATGCGCAGGGTCGACAGCCCGGTGACTGCGACTTCAATGGCTTCCTCGGGCGACGTCGGCGGCCCTGGCTGGGCGAGGCGAGTGGCTGCCCCGGCATTGCTGGTGTCTGCGCTCGCCTCGGACGGTTCAGCCGCCGGCGCTTCCTCGACAATCAGGGGGAAGCCCTTGATCAGGCCAGACAACCGGAACACACCCGGCGGTTCATCATCCTTTTCGCGCAGCACGGCATCGATGTCATCGACATGCTGCAGCATGGCCTCGACCAACGCCGGTTCCAGCGGCGGCGGCGACAGTGCGCGGATCAGCTCGTCGCACTGATCGAGCCAGTACTGCAGGGCGTTGCGCCGGCCGCGCATGCGCCTGGCCGGCGGAAACAGGCCGTCCCAGTGCGTCACCATCATGTCGCGCAGGACCTTGAGACCCAGCGCGAAACCTGGGACCTGGCGCTGGTGGATCAGGCCGACCGCGAGGTAACTGCCGACCAGCAGGTCCTTGCCCTGAGTCGCAGTGATCCCGGTGCCAAGCTTGATCACGTTCGACCAGTCGATCTGTCCCGGATTCGCTGTGTCGTTCGGCCGATCGATCTCGGCCTGCAGCGCTTCGAACTCGGCGCTGCCACGCACGTCGCTGCCGGCCGGATTGTCTCCGGCGATCGGCTCACTGCCAACGGCGTCTAGCTCCATGGGCTTCCCGCGCTTCCTGGTCGATCGGCTGTCGACGAAGCACGCGCGGGCGGCAGTGAAGGGCCGCTCTTCCCTTGCGCGGACTGCTGCACCAAGCGTCTCGACAACCTCAAGGCGACGGCATTGTAATCACGGCCAGTTGGAAAAATCCAGCCCATTTGTCAAGTTGGGCGTCTGTGCGGTGGCGCATATACACTCGGTGAAGTGTCTGCCGTCGGGCGTGGCTGCCCAACGTGTCGATTCGAGCCACCTCATCACCAAGCGATTACATGAGCCATACAAACTACCCGACGCGCGCTGCGCGCTTGTTCCGAAGCGAACTTGCGGTGCCGGGTTCGCAGCCGAAGCTGTTCGAGAAGGCCGCGCGGTCCGCGGCCGACGCGGTGTTCCTCGACCTGGAAGACGCGGTAGCTCCGGACGACAAGGTGGCCGCGCGTGCCAATGTGGTCGACGCGCTCAACGGCATCGACTGGGGCGACAAGACGGTCGAAGTACGGGTCAACGGTCTGGATACCGCGTGGACCTTCCGCGACGTGATCGAGGTGGTCGGCCGCTGCCCGCGCCTTGACCTGCTGATCGTGCCCAAGGTCGGCGTCCCGGCTGATCTTTATGCAGTCGACATGCTGGTGACCCAGGTCGAGATGGAGTGCTCACTGGAGCACGCACGCCCGAGGCGCACTGGCCTGGTCGCGCTGATCGAGAGTGCGCTCGGCATTGCCAACATCGATGCGATCGCCGGCTCTGCATCGAGCGTGGCAGCCCGACTCGAGGGCCTCACCTTCGGCAGCGGTGACTTCGCGGCGTCGACCGGGATGCGCACTACCTCGATCGGCGGCGTCAGTGCAGGCTATGGCGTGCTCACCGACCTCGCCAGCGCCAGTGATAGTGACGACGCGACCACCCGCCGCTTTCATTGGGGCGACCCCTGGCATGCGGTGCACAGCCGTCTGGTGGTCGCCAGCCGGGCCTATAATCTGCGCCCGGTCGATGGGCCGTTTGCCGACTTCCGGGATTCGGCCGGGCTGCTGGCGAGCGCGAGGCGCGCCGCAGTGCTGGGGTTCGAGGGCAAGATGTGCATCCATCCGTCGCAAATCGGGCCGGTGAATGAAGTGTTCAGTCCGAGTGAGGAAGAGGTCGCGCAGGCGGGGCGAATACTGATGGCGATGGCGGAGGCGCAGCAGCAGGGGCGCGGCGCGGTGTCGCTGGATGGCCGGATGCTCGACATCGTCAGCATTCGGCAGGCCGAGCAGTTGATCGCGCGGGCCGAGGCTGTGCACCGCAGGGGCGCGTCAATCTCCTGATTTGAAAGGTGTTCCGGTCTGATCCAGAGGCGCGCAAGAAATAAATCTTCGCCGAATTGAAACTTTGGCGACACTGATTGTCCAAAGCATGGGACTCCATCCGGAGTGCCGGGTAGCCTTTTGCCTGGTGACTGATCAAGTCGAATAAGAAACGAAAAGAGACAAGAAGAAATGGACCTGGAAAAAGCGGCAGACTTCGAGATTCAGGTAGGCGAGCCCTGGATGTGGGGCGCCTTCGCATTGTTCGTGATCGTCGCGCTGGCGATCGACATCCTGCTCTTGGAGCGCAAGGGCTCGAAGACGGTCAGTGTCAAGGAAGCGCTGAACTGGTCGCTCCTGTGGATCTGTCTGTCGTTCGTGTTCAACGGGCTGCTGTTCTTCTATCTGTGGGACAAGTACAGCGCGCCCGAGTTCGTCGCGAAGTTCGGCCCTGACTTCGGCTGGCTGGTCGCCTGGGAGAAGTCGCTCGAGTTCCTCGCCGGCTACCTGATCGAGAAGTCGCTCGCGGTCGACAACATCTTCGTCTTCCTGATGATCTTCACCTTCTTCGCGACGCCGCCCGAGTACCAACGGCGGGCACTGATTTACGGGATCATCGGTGCGATCGTGCTGCGCGCGATCATGATTCTGATCGGCGTCTGGCTGATCCAGCACTTCCACTGGATTCTGTACGTGTTCGGACTGTTCCTGGTCTACACCGGCTACAAGATGTGGGCGCATGCTAACGATGAACCAGACCTCGAGAACAATCCGGTGCTCAAGTTCCTGCGCAGCCGGATGAAGATCGCGCGCGAATATTCTGGCGAGAAGTTCTTCGTGGTGAAGGACGGGGTGAAATACGCCACGCCGATGTTCGTCGTGCTGATCATGATCGCGGTGATCGATGTGGTGTTCGCGGTCGACTCGATCCCGGCGATCTTCGCGATCACGCTGGACCCGTTCATCGTGCTGACCTCGAACATTTTCGCCATCCTCGGGCTGCGCGCGATGTACTTCCTTCTGGCCAGCATGAAGGACAAATTTCACCTGCTCAACTACGGCCTGGCGATCATCCTGGTGTTCATCGGTAGCAAGATGCTGCTGCTCGATGTCTACAAGATTCCGGTTTACGTATCTCTGGGAGTGGTGGTCATCGTGCTGACCGCCTCGATGCTGCTCAGCCTGAAGATTCCGCCGCGTGGCGCGGCTTCCGGCGGCGGGCCGAAAGGCAAGTAGCGCGCCTGCCTGAGGACGGGCAAGTTGCTGCGTCCGGAGGTGTGCGTCCGGAGGAGTTGGCAGCCGCCGGGCGCGCGCCCATACTGCGGGTCTGTGCCGGCCGGTGCCCTGAGCACCGGCCGTACCGAAAGCGGAGGGGCGGATGAAGACAGCGAGGCAACTGCTTGAAGAAAAGGCACCGGGCACGGTGTCGATCGCGCCCGAGGCGAGCGTGTTCGAGGCGCTGGTCTTGATGTCCGAGCGCGACATCGGGGCGCTGATCGTGCTTCAGGGGGAGACGCTGGCCGGCATCCTGTCCGAGCGCGACTATGCGCGCAAGGTGATCCTGCTTGGCAAATCGTCGCGAGAGCTGAGGGTGTCCGAGATCATGACCCATCGCGTGATCTGTGTCGGACCTGACCAGCTGGTCGACTACTGCATGGCGCTGATGACCGAGAAGCGCTGTCGGCATCTGCCAGTCGTTGAAGACAAGCGGGTGATCGGCGTGCTCTCCATTGGCGATCTGGTAAAGGAAACGATCCTGGAGCAGAAGTTCCTGATCGCGCAGCTGGAAAGCTACATCATGACCTGAGCGCCGATGCCAGCCCCGATCGGGACAATGTAGTTGTCGCAACGTGTTGTCGCAACGTAGATGTTGCAACGTAGTGGTCGCAGCGCAGGTGTGGCAGCGTAGTTGTGGCAGCGCAGCTGTGGAAGCATAAGGCGGCAGCGCAATCGTTGCGAAAAATCGTTCAGGGGGCGGTGCCCAGGCCATGGCGTTCGGATGCATCATCATCGGTGACGAGATCCTCACCGGCAAGCGGCAGGACAAGCATTTCAGCACCCTGGTCGCCGCACTCGGCAGACGCGGCCTTGAACTCACCTGGGCGACCTGTCTTCAGGACGAGCCGGCGCGCATCACCGCTGCGTTGGCGCAGGCGTTCGCCGGCGACGACATCGTGTTCTCTTTCGGTGGCATCGGCGCCACCCCGGACGATCACACCCGGCAATGTGCCGCGCAGGCGGGCGGAGTCGCGCTGGCGCTGCACCCGGATGCAGAACGCGAGATCCGGGCGCGTTTTGGCGGTGAAGTGACCGCCCACCGGCTGGCGATGGGCACCTATCCGGTGGGCAGTTCGATCATCCCGAATGCGTACAACCGGATTCCCGGATTCACCTACCGCAACGTCCACTTCGTGCCTGGGTTCCCGCAGATGGCCTGGCCGATGCTCGAGTGGGTGCTCGATACGGTCTATCCCCACCTGGCCCGCGCGCCCGAGCTAGATGTTGCGATCCTGGTGCTCGGGGCCGGCGAGAGCCAGTTGATCGATCTGATGAATGCCTGCATCGCGGCGTATCCGCAGATGAAGCTGTTCAGCCTGCCCAGGATCGGCGAGCGGCCGTATATCGAGCTCGGTGTGCGTGGCGATGCGGCACTGGCCGAGCACGCGCTGGCCTTCCTGCGCGACGGGGTGACGCGCCAGGGGTTCACCTTCGAACCCAGGGCGACGCTCGCGCTCGACTGACCGGTCAGCGACCGCTCGACCCCGTTCCCCGACGGGCTGCGTTTCAGTCTCCATCCCCACCGGACAAGGAGACTCGAATGACCAGAACGCCAGCAACGCCACCTCGGCCATCAACGCCCCTGCGACCCACCCAGGCCCGGAAAATTCTTGGCCTGGCCACCGCCCTGCATGTGGTTGCGGCTGCCCTGACCTCGGCCGCCCTTATGGTCCCGCCAGCCTGGGCGGGCGGGCGCCTGATGGAGGTGCAGGTGTTCGACCGCACACAGAATCGCGAGTTGCCGGTGTACCGGCACCAGGGCCAGCTTTATGTGGTGGGCACGCCCGGCAACGAGTACTCGGTCATGCTGCGCAATCGCACTGGTGCCGACCTGCTGTCGGTTCTGTCGGTCGATGGCGTGAACGCGGTGTCCGGGCAGACCGCCGCGCCTGACCAGACCGGCTATGTGTTCGCCGCCCGGCAGAACGCGGAGATTCGCGGCTGGCGCAAGGATCTGGAGCGTACCGCGGCGTTCTACTTCACTTCCCTGGCGGACTCCTATGCTGCCCGCACCGGGCGCCCGGCCAATGTCGGCGTGATCGGCGTCGCGGTGTTCCGGCGCCGGGTCGATCCGCCGCCGCTGACGTTCGCGCCGCGTACGGCTCCGCCAGTTGCCGAGAATCAGAGCGCGGCGGGCAGCAGCGCCGCTCGGGCGCAGCTTCCGATGCCTGCTTCCCCTGCTTCGCCCGGCTCGCCTGCGGGCGCCGCGCCGTTTTCCGAAGCGGAAGCCCCGATGGTTGACCGGGCCCGGTCCGAGCGTAGCGACAGCGCCGAGCGGCGGATCGCGGCCAGCCCGCTTGGCACCGGCCATGGACGCACCGAATTCTCGTCGACCCAGCACACCAGTTTCGAGCGCGCGTCGAACACACCGGACGAGACGATCACCATCTTCTACGACAGCCGTGCCAACCTGATCGCGCGCGGCATCGTGCCGGTGCCACCGCCAGCAGTGGCGCGCGCGCCGCAGGCCTTTCCCGGCTTCGTCGCTGATCCGCCGGCGCGCTGAGACCCAGTGCACAACGTGTCGGCAGCGGTTGGCGTGCAAGGCGGGAACGATGCGCCATGAGGCCTCGGCTACACTGCGTGCCATGACCGACGCTGTCGATACGGTGCGCGCCAGGGCAGAGGGTGCGTTTGCGGACATCGAGCCGGAGCCGCCCCTGGCGGACGAGGCGCTGATGCTCAGCTACCGCGATGGGGATGCCGCCGCTTTCGACCAGCTCTATGAGCGGCACCGGGCCGGGCTGTACCGGTTCATCCTGCGCCAGTGCGCCAATCGTGGCGAAGCCGACGAGATCTTCCAGGATGTGTGGATGAACCTGATCAATTCGCGCGCGCGCTATCAGCCGAGCGCGAAGTTCCGCACCTTCCTGTTCCAGATTGCGCGCAACCGGGTGATCGACATCCTGCGCCGCTCGCATGACGATGTCACTGGCTCTCTGGACGACGAGCCCTGCGGGCCGGGCAGCGCGATTGCCGATAGCCTCGCCTCTGCGGCAGAACAGCAGCCGCTGGCGATCATCGAGCGTGTCGACAGCGCGCGCGAACTGCGCGCCGCCATTGCGGCGCTGCCATTCGTCCAGCGTGAGGCATTGCTGCTGCATGCAGAGGGCGAGTTGTCGCTGGAGGAGATCGCCGCGCTGACCGGAACCCAGCGCGAGACAGTGAAGAGCCGGTTGCGCTATGCGCTTGCCCGGTTGCGTGCACAGTTCAAGCCGGATCTTGCGCAAGGCCGTAGCGGGAGCGCAGGCGGGGTGAGTCCATGAGTCCCGGCGAGTTGCCTCCGGGCCCGGCCTCGCGGCCGGACAACACGGGTCAGATCGACCGGACGCCGGACGCTGCTGCTGCCGGGCAGTCGGTGGAGAGTGAGCTTGGCGCCGTCATCGAGCGTCGGGTCGATCCGGGCTCGCCGATCGCTCAGGCGTTGCGTGCGCAGTCCGCTGCGGCAGATGAGGTGCCTTCGGCGGCGCTGGATGCCTCGATCCGGGCTGCCGCGCGCCGGGCTGTGTTCGCCGGTCCTCGCGCGCTGTCGTCCAGCGGCGCTGGCGAGGCCAGTGCGGTCGTGGCGGGCGGCGCCCCGGACCGCGAGAGCGCTCCCCAGATCCGGCCGTGGTGGCAGCGTGCCGCGGTGCCGATGGCTGCGGCGGCGATGATCGTGCTGACCGTGTCGGTGACGACCTTGGTCGAGCAGGAGCACCGCTCGGTGGAGCCCAGGGCAGTGGTCAGCGTGCCTCCGGCGCCGCCTTCGGCGTCCCCCGGTGCGGTGGTCAGCGTGCCTCCGGCGCCGCCTTCGGCGTACTCCGAGGCGCGTATCGACGTACTGCCACGCCCGGTCCCGGGGGCAGGCGTGCCTTCACCCTCGGCAGTGGCGGAGCCGGCGTTCAATGCGAGCGAGATCTCACGGGGCGCTGATCACAAGCGCACTGCGCAAGCGCCGGTCGAACCGAGCAGTGGCCCGCTGACGCGGACCGAGGCCGCCTCATCCGTGGCAGGCGCGCCCGCCGCGCGTGCAGTGCAGGCGGCGCCTGCTGCTGCGGCCGCAGCAGCAGTGCCTGGCCCGGCTGTGGCTGCCGTTGGCACGGCCGCGGCCAACCGCGGTCCGGCCTTGGCCTCTGCGCCCGAGGCGCAGAACGAAAAGCCGATCGACAAGCCCAGCGACCGGCCCGGGACGCCTATGACGAGAGCTCAGGCCCCCGTCGCCGATTCTGCCCAGTCGCCAGCCCAGGTCGCGGGCCGGCAGGCCGCCGATGCCGTGGCGCGTCCGTCTGCCTCCGCTGCAGAGGTGGAGCAGCGGGTGGCGCCACCCGCGTCGCCCGCGCCGGCGGTGTCCGAATCGACCGGCAGGGCCGAGCCGCGGGTGGCGGCCAAGCCCTCGCCGCCAGCGCCCCGCTCAGCCGAGGTGGCTGGCCGATCCGCCCGTGATCCGGAAAAATGGCTGGCTGAGGTTCTGGAACTGCGCCGGGCGGGTCGGGAGAAAGACGCCGAGTTCGCCCTGGCCGAGTTCCGGAAGGTCTGGCCGGACTATCCGCTGCCGGCCGTTCTGAAGCCCGCGCGTTAGCCCACAGGTGGCAATGGCGGGGACAGACCCTCAGGGTCTGTCGCCTGTCCCCATGCCCTGTCTGCTGACCCTTTTCCCCGGTCTGCGCGCCGCGCGTCTGGCATCCGACCCTACTCGCTGTGCTTTTCAGCAAACGGTCGGCCGCCCGTGCGGGTGGCGCCACCACCGCTCAAGTTGATGAGTCGGCCGGTCGATAACGCCCTGTCGCCCAGCCCGTGTGTGGCCTGGGCGCGCTGTCCGCATGCAGGCAGGAAGATCGACCGAATGAGTTACCGCTTTGCCAGTTTCGAGCAGTGGAAGGCCAGTGGCGCGCTGCCCAGCCCGTCCGGGGTCGCGCTCGAAATCCTGCGCCTCACCCAGAGCGATAGCGCAACGATCGCGCAGCTCGCGCATGCCTTGCAGGCCGATCCTGCGCTGGCCGGGCGCCTGGTCAAGTTCGCCAACTCGGCCCTGTCCAGTCCGGCCAGACCGACGGTGGCGATCCCCGATGCTGTGAAGCGGCTCGGCTTCGCGGTCGTGCGCCAACTCTGCCTTGGGTTTTCGGTGCTTCATGGGAGCCGAGAGGGGGCCTGTGTCGGGTTCGACTATCCGCGTTTCTGGTCCCGGTCGCTCGCCACCGCGCTGGCTGCCGAGAGCCTGTCCTGTCGGGTAAAGGTTCTTGCGCCCGAGGAAAGCTTTACCTGCGGGCTGCTTGCGGATATCGGGACTCTGGCGATCGCCTCGCTTCATCCAGAGCGCTTCTCGACGATCCTGGAGAGCGGCGCGGTTGGCATCCAGCTGGCATCCGCCGAGCGCGAAGCGTTCGGGGCAGATCATCTGGAACTCAGCGCAGCGATGCTGGAGGACTGGCGATTGCCGGCCATCTGCGTTGACGCGGTGTTCCACAGCGAGCAGCCGGAACGCACCGGTTTTCCGGCCAGCGGACGCGCCCAACAATTGTGCGAGATCGTTTCGCTGGCCCGTGTCGTCGGGCAGTACTTCGTTGCCGACATCGAGACGCGCAAGCGGATCGTGCCGCCGATGCTGGTTCGCGCTGCGGCGCTGGCCATCGATTCGGTGGAACTCGCTCAGATGTGCGACACCGTCGGCGAAGGATGGCAACGCTGGGGCGAGGTTCTCGGCGTAGGAACCGGCACGCCGCCGCGTCTGGATACCGCTGCGCTGCCGCCCACGCCGGTAACCGTGCTGGCAGCAGGCGCGGATTCGTCGCCGGGGGCGGCGGCTGTGCCGGCGCTGCTGCCACCGCTCAAGGTCATCGTGGTCAGCGACCATGCGGAAGTGCGTACCGGGCTGGGCGAGATGCTCATCGGCGTCGGGCATCGGGTGTCGTCTCATGCAGATGCGAAGTCGGCGATCGGCGCCGCACTCACCGAGTCGCCCGACGTGGTGATCGTCGATCTTGCGGGCGAGGCCACTGGGGCCACGAGTCTTTGTGCGACCCTGCGCGCGACTTCGCTCGGGCAGCAAATCTATCTGCTCGGCACTCGGGTGGCCGGACCGCTGACCGATCCAAAGCTGGGGTTGGATCGGGTGCCGGTCAGCGGTGTCGATGCTGGCCCGGACGACTTTCTCTGCCTGCCGGTCGATGCCGCGATGCTCGACCTTCGCCTGCGCGCGGCGCGCCGCGCACTGGTGCTGCGAAACGCGCTGCAATGCAGCCAGAGCGAGCGCCGTAAGCTCGAGGCCGATCTGGAGGTTGCGAGCCGCCGGGTGCAGCGCGCCGCGCTGACCGACGCCCTGACCGGGCTGGGCAATCGCAAGCTGGCGTTCGATTGCCTCGCAAAGGCGTGGGGCAGGACGGAACCGCAGCACAAGCCGCTGTCCTGCCTGGTCATCGGTACCGACCACTTTCGCCGGATGAACGTCCTGCTTGGTCCGAGCGCTGCCGATCAGGCGCTGTCAACGCTGGCCGTGGCACTACGCGAGTCGGTACCCGCGAACTACACCGTGTGCCGGATCGGCGGCGACGAATTCATGGTGATCGCGCCGCAGACCGATCGTCCGGACGCTGTGGCCTGCGCGGAGCGGCTGCGCGCCACCGTTGAGGGCGGGTTCGGCGCAGCATCGCCGACCGGGCAGGCCGGCGCACTGCTCACTCTGTCGATCGGTGTGGCCACCGGCGACAGCGCGCTCCGCGAGGCCGGGGCGCTGGCACATCTTGCCGAGGGCGCGATGCAGGTCGCCAAACGTGAAGGCCGCAACCGTGTTCGCACTGCCGCGGCGGACTTGCCGCGGCCGGCGGCCCGTTGAAAGCGAAACGCCCTGCGACGGAAGTTGCCGTCACCGGGCGAGGTTGAAGTCAGTGGCAGCCTTAAAGGCGGGCCTCGCTGACGGCGCTGACGGCGCAACGCTCAGTGGACAGGCCCAGCGGACCAAGCCCAGGGGACAGACCCTCAGGGTCTGTCCCCGCCTGCGATGGCTCCCCGCTCGCGATACTGCACAGCGAAAGCTCAGGCGACTTTTTTCTTCGTGGTTTCGGTGACCGTCGCCAGATTGGACTGGGCCAGATCGCTGGCCTGCCGGGTCGCCTTGGACATGTTGTCGTAAGCCGAGTTTGCCGCTGCCAGCGCCGACTTCATCGCCGACACCGCGAGGTCACTCCCGGCCGGGCCGTTCTTCGCGGCGGCGTCGAGCATCGACACCATCTGGTTGTTTACCAGAGTCATGTGCTCTTCGATCATCTTGGAGAACTGGGTCTGGGTGGCGGCCGACAACTCATACAGGCCTTTGGCGTAGGCGGTCATTTTCTCGACAGCCGGATCGACCAGGGTCGCCTTCATGTCCGGGAGTGCAGCCGGCTCTTTCATGTCGGCCATGCTCTTGGCGCTGGCGACCGCGTCACCAACGGCAACCTTCGCATGCTTCAGTTGGAAGTCGACAAACTTCTCGGTCGCTTCCAGGCCGAAAGTGGCGAACTTGACTGCGCCTTCGACCTGCGCTTTGGTGACGGCGGCGACTTGTTCTGGGACCTGGATCATGGTGAGACTCCTTGCTTTTTTTGGGGGGGTTCCGGGATGAATCCGCCTCGGTGCCTGGCAGGATGCTGCCCAGCCCGATATCGAGCGACGAAGTGTTTAGCTGGGCCGCTCTGGCCTCGTTGGCCCGAATCCCGGGGCGGGATGCAGGTTGTTTGGCGTCGCGGTCGGTACAGCACGAATGTTGCGCTGCACAAGACTCAATCTATGGCCCTGGAAGCCCTTTGTCAAGCCTGATCGAGCTCTTTTTTCAGCGAATAGGCGAAAATCATTGCTGCCCTGCACTTTCGCGCCCTGAGGGGGTACGAGAAACCGTTTTGACTTGCGCTGACTGCGTGATTAGGATGGCGGCGGGCCGCGGCCTCCAGCCACTGCAGTCCAGGGGCTGCGAAACCGAACAGATCGTGTACTGGCGACTTCTAGTGGCAGGGATGCAACCGGGGTGGCAGGTCGACGCTGGGTCCGACCGGACCGTTCGTCTGCGCGGGGCCTGGAATCTTCACGCGCTCGGCCCGTGCAGCGGCAAGCTGGCGGGCGAACTCGGAGAACTTGCCCGCGACGCCAACCTCGTCTGGGACCTGCGGCAGGTCGACCGGCTGGACGACGCCGGCGCGGTCATGCTCTGGCGGGCCTGGGGCCGCCAGGCACCCGCCCGGCTGCAGTTGCGGCTGGAGCAGCAGTCCGTATTCGGACACCTGGCCGCAGTCACCGAGCCGCGGCCGCGCACCGCGCGGCTGGGAGCACTGGGGCCGATGATCCGTTTCGGTCGTGTGCTTGCGCTGTCCGCCGGACATGTGACCGGGATGCTCGCGCTGATTGGCCAGCTCGCGCTGGACCTCGCCGCTATACTGATGCATCCGACCCGAATTCCGTGGAAAGAGATTTCGGCCAACCTGTACCGGACCGGCGCCCAGGCGCTCGGCATTACCGCACTGGTCGGCTTCCTGATAGGCGTCGTGCTCTCCTATCTGTCGGTCAAGCAGTTGCACATGTTCGGCGCCGATGTGTTCATCGTGAACCTGCTTGGCATCGCGGTGATCCGGGAACTGGGCCCGGTGCTGGCTGCAATACTGGTTGCCGGTCGCTCCGGTTCGGCGATGACTGCGCAGATCGGTGTCATGCGGGTCACCCAGGAACTGGACGCGATGACCGTAATGGGCGTTCCGCATGGACGGCGGCTGATCCTGCCCAAGGCGATCGCGCTGGCGATCGCGATGCCGTTGCTGGTGCTCTGGACCAGCGCTCTGGCGCTTGTCGGCGGCATGGTCGCGGCTGAGTTCGAGATCGGCCTGAGTCACCTCTACTTCATCGACAGCCTGCGCTCGGCCGTGCCGATCGCCAACCTGTGGCTGGGGTTGGGCAAGGGCGTGGTATTCGGTCTGCTGATCGCGCTCATTGCCTGCCACTTCGGGTTACGCATCCGGCCCAATACCGAGAGCCTGGGCCAGGGAGTCACCGCCTCGGTGGTCAGCGCAATCACCATCGTGATCGTGGTCGACGCGTTGTTCGCGGTCATGTTCTCCGATGTGGGACTGGTCGAGTGAACGCGCCGGTGGCGTCTGAACGCCCGGTGGTCGAGATCGAGCACCTGACCACCCGCTTCGGGCGGCAGGTGGTACATCGCGACATCAGCCTGGAAGTCAGGCGCGACGAGGTGCTGGCCCTGGTTGGCGGCTCGGGCAGCGGCAAGACCACCCTGCTGCGCCAGATGCTAGGCCTGGAGCGACCCGCCGAAGGGCGGGTGCAGGTGTTTGGCGTCGATCTGGCCCGCGGCGGCAAGGAAGAGCTGTCTGCGATCCGCAGCCGCTGGGGCATGCTGTTCCAGAACGGGGCGCTGTTCTCCGCGTTGTCGGTGTACGACAACATCGCGCTGCCGCTGCAGGAGTTGCGTCAACTCGAGCCCGCTCTGATCCACGACCTGGTGATGCTCAAGCTCGAGATGGTAGGCATCGAGCCCAGGCATGCGAACAAAATGCCGTCGGAACTGTCCGGCGGCATGGTCAAGCGGATCGCGCTCGCGCGCGCGATTGCACTCGATCCGGAATTGCTGTTTCTTGACGAGCCGACCGCCGGGCTGGATCCGGACCGCAGCGAGAGCTTCGTTCACCTGATCCAGGCACTGCGCCGGGAACTGCGCATGACCGTGGTCATGGTGACCCATGACCTGGATACGCTGTTTGCGCTCGCCGACCGGGTCGCAGTGCTCGCCCATTCGAAGCTGGTCGCAGTCGACAGCCTGGCAGAGATAATCAAGGTCGATGACCCGTTCGTGTGCAATTTCTTCTGTGGCGAACGTGGCAGGCGTGCGATGCTGGAGCGATCAAACACGGCTGCGGCCGTGAGAGCTCAGGTGGGAGCGTAGGTGGGAGCGTAGGTGGAAGCTTAGTTGGGAGCTTAGTTGGGAGCTTAGGCGGATATGGAAAACAAGGCACATGCACTGGCGGCCGGGTTGTTCACCCTGGTGCTGCTCGCAGCGATGATTGCAGTGGCGGTCTGGTTCCGCCAGGACAACGTGGAACGCGACCGCTATCTGCTGGTGTCTGCCTCGTCGGTGTCCGGACTCAATGCTCAGGCGGCAGTGCGGCTGCGCGGCGTCGAGGTGGGCAAGGTCGAAAGCATCCGGTTCGATCCGACCGACCCTCGACTGATCCTGATCACCGTGGTGATCGACCGCGGTACCCCACTTACCCTTGGCACCCGGGCACAGCTCGGCTATCAGGGCGTCACTGGGCTGGCTTATATTGACTTGTCCGACGCCGGCACCAATCAGGCCAGGCTCGACTCCGATGGACGCAACCTGCCGCGTATTCCGGTCGACCCCTCGCTGCTCGACAAACTGGCTGCGAGCGGCCCGGGCCTGATCGGCGCTGTTGATGAGGTCGCGCGCCGGCTCAACCGTCTGCTCTCGGACGACAATCAGGCACTGGTCACCGACACGCTGTCCAACCTGCAGGTCGCCACTGGCAAGTTATCCCGGGTCGCTGACCAGATCACACCGGTGCTGGCGCAGGCGACCCCGGCGCTCAAGGCTACCGCAACGGCGGCGACCGACGCGAGTGCGACCTTCAGGCGCGCCGATGATCTGGTCAACAACGTGAACATGCTCACCGTTCAATTCGGGCAGCGGCTCGAATCCATTGATCGGATCACCCGAAGCGCCGAGCAGATCGGCAACGTCGGCCAGGCCTTCGGTGAAGCGGTGATCAGCGTCGCACTGCCCAAGATCAGCGACTTCATCGATGAGTTGTCGCGTAACTCGCGCGCACTGGAGCGTGCGCTGAACGATTTTCAGGAGCAGCCTCAGAGTCTGGTTTTCGGGCGCGGACCGTCCATGCCCGGCCCTGGCGAGGCCGGGTTCGCGCCGCCAGTGCCGGCTCGGCGCTGAATCGACGACACCCGTCGAAGACATCGAACCACTACACCCGCCAGGCACTGGACGACATGACAACCCCAAGCACGCAGAACCGGATGCCGCGAAGACTGATACCGGCCACGCCACGATCGATCGACTTCGCCGGGGCCGCGCGGCGGCGGCTGCTCGGAAAATTCGTGCTGGCCGGTTCGCTGGCCGCAATCGGCGGTTGCGCAATCGGGCCGACCCCGCGTCCGCCGGCGACCATGCATGACTTCGGGTTGGCCCCGGCGCTGGCGGCGCAGCCAGTGCGCATCCGGGCGAGCCTGGCGGTGCCGGATGCGGTCGGCCCCGGCTGGCTTGACTCGAACTCGATCATCTACCGCTTCGCCTATGTCGATGGCGGGCAGCCGCGGGCGTATTCCCGCAGTCGCTGGGCGGGTACGCCGACCGAGATGATCACCACACGGCTGCGTTCGCGCATCGCTGCCGTCGCGCAGCCCGGGCTGGCGTCCTCGCGTGACGGGGTACAGAGCGACTATCTGCTGCGCCTGGAACTGGAGGAGTTCAGTCAGGTTTTCGATGCCCCGGGGCAGTCCCGGGGTCTGGTGCGTGCGCGCACGACCCTGATCGGCGGTGCGAGGCGAGTCACCGTGGCGCAGCGGTCGTTCAGTGTCGAGCGGCCCGCGCCAAGCCAGGACGCCGCCGGCGCCGCAGCGTCGCTCACCGCGGCCAGCGACGAGATGATCGATTCCGTGGTCGACTGGATCGCGGCTTCGCTGCCCGCAGCCCGCTGACACACGCGGCCCCTGTTCATCGACGAGGAAAGACATGCCTACGCTGTTCGAGAAGATCATCGCCCGCGAGATTCCGGCGGACATCGTGTACGAGGACGAGCTATGCCTCGCGTTTCGTGACATCAACCCGCAGGCCCCAGTGCATGTGCTGCTGGTGCCGAAGAAGCCGATGGTCAACTTGTCGGACGCTCAAGCCGAAGACCAGGCCATGCTCGGTCACCTTCTGCTGACAGCGGCCAAGGTGGCGGATCAACTCGGCGTGGCCAACGCGTTTCGGCTCAACGTCAACAATGGTGCCGCGGCCGGGCAAAGCGTATTCCACCTGCATCTTCATCTCCTCGGCGGACGACCGTTCTCCTGGCCTCCGGGCTGAACGGCAGCCGCAGCTCTCCACTTACAGTACGGGAGGGACATTCATGTCCACATTCAAGGCCGTCCGGGTCAGCCAGGACGGCGGCAAGACTTCAAGCGCGCTGGTCGACACCAACCTCGACGGGATCGATGCCGGCGAGGTGGTGATCGCTTCCCGGTTCGCCAGCATCAACTACAAGGATGCGCTCGCCGTGACCGGCCGCGGCCGCATCATCACCCGCTTCCCGTGCATCGCGGGTATCGATGTCGCGGGCGTGGTCGAGGGGTCGAGCGATCCGCGGTTCAAGGTCGGCGACCCGGTGTTCGTCAACGGCTTCGGGCTGGGGGTCAGCCATGACGGCGGTTTCTCGGAGCGGGTGCGAGTGCCGGCGGACTGGGTGATCCCGGTACCGGCAGGCCTGTCGCTGCTCGATGTGGGCACCATCGGAGTGGCCGGATTCACCGCCGCGCTGGCGATCCACCTGCTCGAGCACAACGGACTTACGCCCGACAGCGGCAAGGTGCTGGTCAACGGGGCTACCGGGGGCTGCGGTTCGATCGGTATCGACATGCTGGCGCGGCGCGGCTATCAAGTCATCGCGCTCACCGGCAAGGCGGAATCGAAGGCCTATCTCAGGGAACTGGGTGCTGCCGAAGTCTGGGTGCGCAGCGAGATCGAACTGGGCAAGAAGGCGCTGGAGAAATCCCAGTTCGCTGGCGCACTCGACTCGGTCGGCGGCGAGCAGCTGTCATGGTTGACCCGATCGATGCAGGAGAACGGCGTGATCGGTGCGTTCGGCAATGCCGGTGGTGCTGAACTCGCGACCTCGGTGTTTCCGTTCATCCTGCGCGGTGTGAGGCTGATCGGTGTCAGCTCGAACGCGCCGATGGCAGTGCGCCAGCAGGTCTGGGCACGCATCGCCACTGACCTCAAGCCGCGCAATCTGGACAAGGTGGGCTTCCCGATCGGCATCGGCGAGGTGATCGCGCACTGCGACAATTCAGTCGCGGGGAGGGTGCAGGGCAGGGCAGTCGTGCATTTCGGATGAGCGGTTGCCGCTGAGCGCAGGAAACCCACGAGCCTGCCCTTGATGAAGGCGATCACCATCGACCGCTATGGCGGCCCGGAAGTGCTGCGAAGGAGTGATCTCGCGCTGCCCGAGCCGGGCTTGCATGAGGTACGGGTGAAGGTCGCTTTCGCCGGCATCAACTTCATGGACATCCACACTCGCCAGGGCAAGTACGCAACGTCGCGGACCTACCCGGTGCGGCTACCCTGCATCTTGGGCATGGAGGGCGCAGGCACCGTCGATCGGACAGGACGCGAGGTGACCCGGATCGCGGTCGGCGACCGCGTCGCGTGGTGCATCTCCTGGGGCAGCTATGCCGAGTACGCCTGCGTGCCCGAGCAGCGCATCGCGCTGGTGCCTGCAAGGATCGGTCTGGATACCGCCGCGGCGAGCGTGTTCCAGGGCAGCACCGCGCACTACCTGGTGCATGACATCGCCCGGCTCGGCCCGGGCTCGAGCTGTCTGGTGCATGCGGCGTCGGGCAGCATCGGCCGGATCCTGGTTCAGCTCGCGCGGCGTCTGGGCGCCACCGTGTTCGCCACTGCCAGTACCCCTGAGAAATGCGCCATCGCGCGCAGCCTGGGTGCCGAGCACACGATGTTGTATGACGGGGGCCGGTTTGCCGATGCGGTCCGCGACACCACCGGTGGTCGTGGTGTCGACGTGGTGTTCGACTCGGTGGGTCGTACCACGTTGCGCGACAGCTTCCGCGCCACGCGAATGCGCGGGCTGGTGGTGAACTACGGATCGGTATCCGGCTCGCTCGCCGATCTGGACCCGATCGAACTCGGCGAGGCCGGCTCGCTGTTTCTCACCCGGCCGCGCCTGGCGGATCACCTGGCCGATGCCGAGGCAGTGCAACGGCGCGCCGACGACGTGTTCGGGGCGCTCGCCGATGGCACGCTGAAGATCGACGTTGCCCAACGCCATACGCTGGACGATGTCGAGGTCGCCCACGCCCGGCTCGAGACCCGGCAGCAGATCGGCAAGGCGCTGCTCTGCCTGCCGGACAGCGGCCGCGCGCCCTGAGCCCGAATCAGCGTGCGTGCCTTCGCTGCCTTCGCCGCTTCAACAGCCACCCATACAGCAGGGTGTTGACCAGCAGCACGACGGCAGCCAGGACATACTGGATCTCGCGGGTCAGCCCGTCCGGATAGATCAGCGCGAGCAGGTAGTGCTCGATGAAGCCGCCCTCGTAGCCCGCGTCGCCGGCCTGCGCGCGAAACCGGTTCTCCAGCGGCGTCAGCGGGCAGATGCGACCGCTCACCTCGATGAACATGCCCCAGGCGGCTGCCGGCAGATGCGCCCACGGCATCCAGCGCCACTTCAATGCGAGCAGGGCACCGAACAGCACGAACAGGATGAATGCCAGATGGAGCACGAGAACCGCGTCGGCGGCGAGACGATTCGACATATTCGGTCGCGCGTTGGCGCTCAGGCCCCGGCGCGAAGCCTGAGCGCTTCGGCGATCAGCGCCGGCAACCGGGAGGATGCGCCGACTGACATCATGGTTTTCTCCTGACACAGGTTGACTGCCCGGGCGAGCTTGCCACAGCCAGTCGACAGGCGGGCGAGATCGCGTCCAGCAGATCGCGTCGGGCGGCCATTGACCAGTGTTCTGTCCGCAGCTAGATTGCGGTCTCACACCAACGCCCCCAATCAATCCCCTGGAGTCGTCGAATGACCGAGCAAGTCCTGCTGGACCAGCCGCAAGGGGTCACCCAGATACAAATCGATCAGCGGGTGTTCGATCTCTATGACGAGTATTGCCACGGTCAGAT
The DNA here is from genome assembly GCA_038205245.1 of Burkholderiales bacterium. Classification (GTDB taxonomy): domain Bacteria; phylum Pseudomonadota; class Gammaproteobacteria; order Burkholderiales; family CAIKXV01; genus CAIKXV01. Next base: position 2,627 of record JBBRCD010000048.1, on the reverse strand, counting down.
CGATCGGCGCGAGTTTCTGCTGCGTGCGGCTGCGGTGACCGTCGGCGGACTGGCGATGGCGCAGGCACTGATGCCGCGCTACGCCGCCGCGCAGACCATTTCGTTCACCGACACCCGGATTCGCGCGCAGTATGTCAACTACGCCTCGCCCGGGGGCACCTCCGGCCAGATGCGCGGGTATCTGGTGCAGCCAGCGGGGGCAGGGCCGTTCCCCGCAGTGCTGGTGATTCACGAGAACCGCGGGCTCAACCCCTACATCGAGGATGTCGCGCGACGCGCTGCGGTCGAGGGTTTCCTCGCTCTGGCACCCGACGGGCTGTCACCGGTCGGCGGTTACCCGGGCAACGATGACGACGGTCGCGCGCTGCAGGCGAAGCTCGATCAGGCCAGGCTACGTACCGACATGCTCAACGGCGCGCGCTTCGTCAAGACCCACTCGCTTTCCAACGGCAAGCTGGGGGTCACTGGATTCTGCTGGGGTGGGGGCACAACGAACTTTCTCGCGACCGTGATGGGCGCGGACATGCATGCCGGCGTGCCGTACTACGGCGCGGCAGCCGAGACCGCCGGCGTACCGAAGATCCGGGCGCCCCTGCTGGTCCATTACGCCGAGAACGATCCGGGCATCAACGGCATGCAGCCGGCGTTCGAGGCAGCGAAGAAAAGTGCAGGCGTCGTCTTCGAGGCGCATACCTACCCTGGCACCCAGCACGGATTTCACAACAACTCGACGCCGCGTTTCAACGAGGCGGCGGCCAAGCTGTCCTGGGATCGGACGATCGCCTTCTTCAAGAAGCGGCTGGCCTGAGCGGGTTCGTGTTGCCTGCCGCAGGCCGCGGCTGCAGCAACACACCGGCGCGCGGGGAGGGTTTTGGGTACCTGCCGATCAGATCGCGCTAAGCTTCTGTACTGCGGCATCCAGTGTCTGCTCGCGCTTGGCAAAGCAGAAGCGCACTACCTGGTTGTCCACCGGCTCGCGGTAGAACGCCGATACCGGGATGGACGCCACGCCGTGCTTCTCTATCAGCTCACGCGCGAAGACTTCCTCGGTCGCACCGCTGAGCGCAGAATAGTCGGCCAGCACGAAGTAGGTGCCGTTCGAGGGCAGCAGGCGGAAGCGCGAGCGCGCCAGCCCGGCGCAGAAGTGGTCGCGCTTCGCCTGGTAGAACGCCGGCAGGTCGAGGTAGGGCGCCGGGTCGGCAAGGTAGGCCGCCACGCCGAACTGCATCGGGGTGGATACCGCGAACACCATGAACTGATGCACCTTGCGGATCTCGGCGGTGAGTGCGGCCGGCGCGCAGGTGTAGCCGAGCTTCCAGCCTGTGGTATGGAAGGTCTTGCCAAAGCTCGATACCAGGACGCTGCTGGCGGCGAGCAGCGCCGAGCGCGCGATGCTCTGGTGGAGGCGTCCGTCGAAAACGATATGTTCGTAGACCTCGTCGGAGAGCAGCTTGATGCCGGTGCTGGCCACGATGTCCTCGAGCGCCCGCAGATCGGCGGCGTCCAGCACCTGCCCGGTCGGGTTGTGCGGGAAGTTGATCATGAGTAGCCGGGTGCGCGGTGTGATCGCTGCGCGCACCCGGTCCCAGTCGACCGCGTAGTTGCGGGTGGCATCCAGTGGCACCCGCACCGCGACCGCACCGGCGAGTTCGATCGATGGCAGGTAGGAGTCATAGGCAGGTTCCAGCACGATCACTTCGTCGCCGGTGCCGGTCAGTGCGATCAGTGCGGTCATGATCGCCTGGGTGGCGCCGGAGGTGACGGTGATCTCGCGCTCGGCGTCGTACCGGTAACCGTACAGGGTTGCCGTCTTGTCGCTGATGCGCTCGCGCAGCGGCGCGATGCCCGGCATCGGCGCGTACTGGTTGTGTCCGTCGTGCATCGCGCGGCTGACCGCGGCATGCAGCGCCGGGTCACTGTCGAAGTCCGGGAAGCCCTGGCCAAGGTTGATCGCGTGGTGCCTCGCAGCCAGTGCGGACATCACGGTGAACACGCTGGTGCCGGCCCAGGGCAGCTTCTGGCGGGACGGGGGGGGCGAGTGGCTGGGCATCGGGTGGGCGCAGTATCGGGGCTGGAAGTAACGAGTTTGAACGTATGGAGTCTGAACGTATCGAGTCCGAGCGTATCCGGTCCGAACGTATCGAGTCTGAGCGAAGCGAGTCCGAGGGTGCCAAATCTCGGGCTAGAATGTACAGCCGATACGTACAGCGCATAGGTACAGACGATACCCGGGTTGGGTTCCAGCGGCGGGTCGCCGATCGAGTCACTCTCCAGACCCTCCAGGAATTGCCGATGAAAGCCGTCTCGTTGTACAGCCCGTATGGGTACAAGGCCAGGATCGGCCTGATCGTGCCGTCGACCAACACGACCAATGAGCCCGAGTGGTGGAAGATGGCGCCAGAAGGGGTGTCGATTCACACCAGCCGGGTGCTGCTGCTTGGCAAGGCGGATGTCGAGTCGTACCAGCGAATGGCCGACTCGCTCGATCGCGCCGCCGAGGAACTTGCCACCGCAGAAGTCGACGTGCTCGCTTACGGCTGCACCTCCGGGTCCTTCATCTGCCCGATGTCGCAGTTGCTCGACAAGATGCGCGCCCACAGCCATACCCCGGTCACCGCTGCGGCCGG
>JBBRCD010000047.1:0-28899 GCA_038205245.1 Burkholderiales bacterium | reverse complement strand
CTCACATGGATCGGCGCGTACGGTGCCTGCTGGGTGAGCTGAATCATGGGGGGGGGGGGGGGGGGGGGCGCGGCCAGCAGGTTGACCACGATTACCTGCACGCCGGCCTTGGGATCGAACAGCTCGAAGAATTCAACGAACCCGCGTTCCTGCAACCGTCTCAGGATGCGGCTCATATGCTCGCGCACCGACAGTTGCTCCCGGGTGATCCGGTGGTGGCGGTTCAGTTTCGCGCGGGTCAGCAGCGTCAGCCAAACCGCCTTCAGGTCTTCCGGATCGACCCGCGGCGGCGCCTGCAGGTCCATCCGCTCGAACAGCACGTGCACCAGCTCGAAGTCGCGTCCTGCCTGGGGCATCGCGGTCAGCTGCTGGGCAGCCAGCTTGATCTGCTCGTACTCCAGCAGCCGTCGGGCCAGTTCGGCCCTGGGGTCGTCCTCTTCCGGTACGGTTGAAGGTGGTCGTGGAAGCAGCATGCGCGACTTGATCTCGATCAGCAAGGCTGCCATCAGCAGGTACTCGGCAGCCAGTTCGAGACGGTTGTCGGTCATCACGTCGATGTACTCGAGGTACTGGCGCGTCAGCTGCGCCATCGGGATGTCGAGCACATTCAGGTTCTGCTTGCGAATGAGGTACAGCAGCAGATCGAGAGGCCCCTCGAAACTCTCGAGAATGATCTGCAACGCATCCGGCGGGATATACAGATCCTGAGGCACAGCCATCAGAGGCTCGCCGTTGATGCGGGCCACGCCGGTCGGTCCTGCCGCGACCAGCACCTGAACAGACGCTGAGTCCGCAGACGCTGAGTCCGCAGACAGTGAGTCCGGTGTCGGCGCTGGTGCCAGTTGCAGCGGCAGTGAGAGCGAAATCGTCGCGTCGACGGCTACCGGCGTTAGGGTCGGGGATGAGCTCATATACCTCACGAGTTTACCGCAGCCCGCCCTGCCCCGTACCGGACGCCCCGCGCGGACGACGGTCTGCCACCGCGCTGGCTGGCAGTTCATAAAGAGGCTGCTTCGGGGGCCGTCCATGCCGTTGCGCGATGCTCGCGCCCCACCGTGCTGCCGTTCCTGGCCGCCGCGCGCCTGGTAACCCGCCCGCTTCGCACAGCGTCTGGACGAACCGACTAGTCGTAGTTGAGTCCCATCGCCTCGCGCACATCGCGCATCGTCTCGCTGGCCAGCTCGCGTGCCTTCTCGCAGCCGTCGGCAACAATGCTTCGCAGCAGAGACGGGTCTTCCTGGTACTGGCGGGCTCGTTCACGCATCGGCGCCTGCTCTTCGAGGACCCGGTCGATCACCGGCTGCTTGCATTCCAGGCAGCCGATGCCCGCGCTGCGGCAGCCCTGCTCCACCCACTGCTTGACCGAGTCCGGGGAGTAAACCTGGTGAAAAGCCCAGACCGGGCAGCGCGCCGGCTCGCCCGGGTCGGTCCTTCGAACCCGGGCCGGGTCGGTCGGCATGGTGCGTATCTTCTTCACCACGCTGTCCTGGTCCTCGCGCAGCGAGATCGTGTTGTTGTAGGACTTGGACATCTTGTGGCCATCCAGTCCGGGCATTTTCGACGCTTCGGTCAGCAGCGCATCGGGCTCGGCGAGGATCACCTTGCCACCGCCCTCGAGGTAGCCGAACAGCCGTTCGCGGTCTGACATGTTCAGGTTCTGTACTTCCTCGAGCAGGGCCCGCGCGGACTCCAGTGCCTGGTCGTCGCCATGCTCGAGATACTTGCCGCGCAGGTCACGGTACAGCCTCGCCCGCTTGCTGCCGAGGCGCTTGATTGCGGATTCGGCCTTCTCCTCGAAACCGGGCTCGCGGCCGAATATATGGTTGAAGCGGCGCGCAATCTCGCGGGTGAACTCGATGTGAGGTACCTGATCTTCGCCGACCGGTATCTGGTTGGCCCGATAGATCAGGATGTCAGCAGCCTGCAGCAGGGGGTAACCGAGAAAGCCGTAGGTCGACAGGTCCTTTTCGGCCAATTTCTCCTGCTGGTCCTTGTAGGTCGGCACCCGTTCCAGCCAGCCAAGGGGCGTGATCATGGACAGCAGCAGGTGCAGTTCTGCATGCTCCGGCACCCGTGACTGCAGGAAGATCGTCGCATGTGCCGGATCGATGCCGCCCGCCAGCCAATCGATCACCATCTCCCAGGCGTTCTCGCCGATCACCTGAGGAGTGTCGTAATGTGTGGTCAGGGCATGCCAGTCGGCGACGAAGAACAGGCATTCATGCTCGTGTTGCAAACGGACCCAGTTCTTCAAAACCCCGTGGTAGTGACCGAGGTGCAGGGCGCCGGTCGGTCGCATCCCCGACAGCACGCGATCGGCATACATCGTCTTCGGCTCCGTTAGTGGTGATCGCGGCAACCGGTGGAACCGGATGTCGCCAAGGGTCGAGTATAAGCAACACCGGGGCACGCCATCGTCAGCTGCCGCGTGTGCGGCGCCTGCCAATGCGGCGCTGACCGCATCAGGTCATCGGTCGATTCCCAGCACGATGGCGCTTCCCCGGCCCTGCCGGGTGATTTCGGGTGGATCCCGGGTCAGATCGATCACCGTGGTCATCTCGACACCGCAGGGGCCGCCATCCAGCACCAGATCGACATCCCGCTCCAGGCGCTCGCGAATTTCCACTGCATCGTTCACCGGGCCGGCATCGCCGGGCAGCAGCAGCGAGGAACTGAGCAGCGGTTCGCCCAGTTCGGCCAGCAACGCGCTGACCACCCGGTGGCCGGGAACCCGCAGGCCGATGGTCGAACGTTTCGGATGCAGCATCCGCTTCGGTACCTCGCGGGTTGCTTCCAGGATGAATGTGTAGCTGCCCGGGGTCGCCGCCTTGAGCAGCCGGAATTGCCGATTGTCGACCCGGGCGAAGCGCCCCAGCTCGGTCAGATCCTTGCAGACGAGCGTGAAATGGTGGTCCGGATCGAGCTGGCGGATGCGCCGGATGCGCGCGGCCGCCTCCTGGTTGCCCAGCTGGCAACCGAGCGCGTAGCAGGAATCGGTCGGGTAGACGATGAGTCCGCCGTCGCGCACGATCGCCGCCGCCTGTCGCAACAGCCGTATCTGCGGGTTGTCAGGGTGGATGAGGAAGTACTGCGCCATGGATGCGATGGCCGCGGTCGGAGCACGGCCTGCTGAAAAACTGAGGGCAGACTGCAGAAAAACTGCGAAGTAAATGCAGGCCGAGCTTGCGAAAATCAACAGGCCGTAGCACGCTTCGCTGCGGATGGATCAGTCACCGGAGGTAGACAATGTACCAGCACATCCTGTTTCCGACCGACGGTTCGGAACGCGCACAAATCGCCCTCAGGCATGCCCTCGGCCTGGCCAAGGCGGTCGGCGCGAAGATTACTGCGCTGCATGTGGTCCCGGAGTACTACCCTCCGGTCTACGAGGATTCCGGCCCGTTCGACCCGGAGATCGAGGCGAGGTTCGAGCGCGAGGCCGTGACCCGGGCCGAGCGGTTCCTCTCCCAGGTCACCGATGCAGCGGCTTCGGCGGGCGTGCCCAGCAAGGGGATCCATGTGACCAGCTACCACACCGCTGACACCATCATTCAGGTGGCGCAGGAACAGGCCTGCGACCTGATCGTGATGGGCTCGGGCGGACGCAAGGGGCTGGCCAGCCTGCTGCTCGGCAGCGAGACGAAGAAGGTGCTCGCGCATGCGAAAACGCCTGTACTGGTCTGCCAATGACGCCCCTGTTCAGGCGCCGCAACAGCCGTCGTCGCGCATGACCGAAATGGCCTTCGACCTCACCATTCGCAACGGCAGACTGTCGACCGCCAGCGACACCTTCCATGCCGACATCGGCATAAAAAACGGGCAGATTGCCGCGCTCGCCGCTAGTCTGCCGCCGGGTGCCCGCGATATCGATGCCAGCGGGCGCTGGGTGCTGCCCGGCGGCGTGGACAGCCACACCCATATCGAGCAGCGATCGAGCTCGGGCGTGATGTGCGCGGACGATTTTCTGTCCGGCACGGTGTCGGCGGCGTTTGGCGGCACCACCACGATCATGTCGTTCGCCGCCCAGCATCGAGGTGACAGTCTGCTCACCGTGGTCGATGACTACAAGATACGCGCAGCGAGCAAGGCGATCATCGACTACGCATTCCACCTGATCGTGTCCGATCCCAGGCCCGACGTGCTGGACATCGAGTTGCCGCAACTCATCGCCGGTGGCATCCGCTCGTTCAAGGTCTATATGACCTACGACAAACTGAAGCTGGACGACTATCAGTTGCTGGACGTGCTCGCGGTTGCGCAGCGCGAACGCGCGATGGTGCTGGTGCATGCGGAGAACCACGAGGTCATCCAGTGGATCGCCAAGCGGCTGCTCGAGCGCGGTCATCGCGCTCCCAAGTTTCATGCGGTGGCCCATTCGCCGATCGCCGAGGGCGAGGCGACCCACCGGGCGATCGCCCTGTCCACCGTGCTCGATCAACCGCTGCTCATCGTGCATGTGTCCGACCCGGTGGCGATCGGTCATATCCGTGCTGCACAGACGCTCGGCGTGCGGGTCTATGGCGAGACCTGTCCGCAGTACCTGTTTCTGACCGCCAAGGACATCGATCTGCCCGGCATGGACGGCGCGATGTGGTGCTGCAGTCCGCCCCCGCGCGACGAGGCCGCTCAGGAGGAGGTGTGGCGCGCCCTGGCCAACGGCACGCTTCAGGTGTACTCATCGGACCATGCGCCCTACCGCTTCGATGAGAGCGGCAAGCTGCCCAAGGGGGCGGACACGACGTTCAAGGAGATGGCCAATGGCGTGCCTGGCATCGAACTGCGAATGCCCCTGCTGTTCTCGGAAGGCGTGATGGCCGGACGGATGACCATCAACGAATTCGTCGCCCTCACCGCGACCAACCATGCGCGTATGTACGGCCTGCACCCGCGCAAGGGGACGCTTGCGGTCGGCGCCGATGCAGACCTCGCGCTCTGGGATCCTGAGAAACGAACGACGGTCGACTGGTCGATGCTGCATGACAACGTCGGCTACACGCCCTACGCCGGGCGCCAGCTTCGCGGCTGGCCGGTCACCGTGGTCCGGCGCGGCGAAGTGATCGTCGACAACGGCACGTTGCATGCCGCGCCCGGTTCAGGCATCTACCTTCCCTGCGACGTGCCACAGCCGATGCGTATCGAGCGCCGTGGCACGCCAGAGCGCCGCCTGTTCAGCTGACGCCGCGGAGCAGGCAGCGCACCGACTACTTCGCACGCACTACTTCTTCAGCGAGTCGCGGATCTCGCGCAGCAGCTTCACCTCTTCCGGATCGGCTGGCAGCGCGGGCGGGGGAGCCTCTGCCTTCAACTTGTTGATCCACTTCACCAGCATGAAAATGATGAACGCCAGGATGACGAAGTTGATCGCGATGGTGATGAAGCTGCCATAGGCGAACACCGGCACCCCGGCCGCCTTCAGCGCCTCCAGACCCGTGCCAGCGCCTGCAGGCACATCGCTCAGCGGGATGAAGAAGCTGGAGAAGTCCAGACCACCGACCGCCCGGCCGATGATCGGCATGATCAGATCGCCGACCGCTGAATCGACGATCTTGCCGAAGGCTGCACCAATGATCACCCCGACCGCGAGATCCATCACGTTACCCTTGACCGCGAATTCCTTGAACTCGCTCAGCATTCCCATACTGCTCCCCTTTTTCGAGAACGCCCCTTGCAGGACCCTATCAACGACACTACGCAACGGCACCGTACAACGGAATGGCGCAACGGCACCGCGCAACGGTACCGCGCCCATCTCTGGTCAGTTTAGCAGTTTGCCAAACCGGCCCGTCGTCGCCCGAGGGCGTACCCCAGCAGCCCACAGGACCCTTCGATGAAACTGCTTGTCGTCAACCCTAACATCACTGAAGCGGTCACCCGGCTCATGCTCGAGGAAGCCCGCCGCAGCGCTGCGCCCGGAACCGAGGTGGTCGCGGTGACTGCGCCGTTCGGCACGCAATATGTCGAGAACCGCGCCGAGGCGGCGATCGCAGCCCACGCGGTGCTAGAAGTGGTGGCCGCTCATGCCGCGGGGTCCGATGCGGTGATCGTCGCCGCGTTCGGTGACCCGGGCGTGGAAGCCGCGCGTGAGCTTTTCGACATGCCGGTGATTGGCATCTCGGAGGCGGCCTTTCACATGGCCTGGCTGCTCGGTCGCCGCTACTCGGTGGTTTGTCTCACACCGCGCCTGCGGACCTGGTACCTCGAATGCGCCAGGCAGATCGGACTCGAGGCGCGGCTGGGCAGCGTCCGTGCGCTCCCGATGGCCATCGGCGACATCACCGCCGCGAAGGACCAGGCTGGCGCGGCGTTGCTCGAGCAGTGCCGGCTGGCGATCGAACAGGACGAGGCCGAAGTACTGATCGTCGGTGGCGGTCCGCTCGCGGGTCTCGCGCGCGAGATCGCCGGCGAACTGCCGGTGCCGGTGCTCGACGGCGTGAGCTGTGCAGTGCGACTGGCCGAGGCGTTGGTGGGTCTTGCACCCCGGCCACCCTCTGCCGGCAGCTTCGCCCGACCGGGAGCCAAGCCCGCTGCCGGCCTGGGCGCAGCGCTGACCGCCCGCATCACCCGCACTGACGGCTGACGCGATCGGGGAGCATCGGCAGTCCGGTGTGCGTTCGACGGCTGCCTTCAGCCGACCTTCGACCGATTTTCAACCGATCATCAGGCGCGGGTGCCGGGCGCGAGAACGTCGCCGCCATAGTCAGCGAACGGCTGCGGTGGCGCGTGGAACTTGCGCACCTTGGAGTGGCTGATGCCCATGCCGACGAACGCCTCCGCCATTTTCACCCCGGCGACCACTGGATCGATCACCGGCACCCCCGACAGCGCGGACAGCGCCTCGTCATAGCCGCACAGCCCGGCGCAGGCGAGGATGACCACCTCGGCCTGATCGCGGCTCACCAGTTCCTTCACCTGTACCGACAGGTCGCGCAGCGCGCGCTCCCGATCGGTCACCGCCTGTTCGACGTTGATGTTGATCGCACGCACCGAGGCGCATTTGGCGTCGAAGCCATAGAGTCGCACCAGATCCTGCTGGTACGGAATGAACTGCTCGAGCATGGTCAGGGTGCTGAAGCGGTGGCCGAGCAGGCAGGCCATCGCCATGCTCGCCTCCGAGATCGAGCACACCGGGATATCGAGTACTTCCTTCAGGGCGAACACGCCGACATTGCCGAAGCCGGCGAGGACGACCGCGTCTGGTCGATCGGTGGCAACGCGCCGGCGAACCGCTTCGATCATGTGTGGCGCGCTCATGTAGTCGCCGTAAGCGCAGTCGATGTTGCGGGTGCCATTGGGCGAGGACAAGCCGGTGATGCGGGTCGTGGGCAGTGCACGGCGGCGCGCCGAGGCGAGAATGACCTCGAGCACCACATCGGACGTGTTGGGGTTCACCACCAGGATGTTCATCGATGCTCCAGTTGTGTCCAGGGGGTGACCGGCGAGTCTGGCGAACGCCGCCTACGACGGCACCACGCCCAGGAAGTCATCCAGGACTGCAATGTTCATGAACGATCACTCGCCGCGGTTCAGGCGCTGTGCCATGAAGGCCGGGCTGCGCAATCAGGAATCAGTTCAGGGCAGTGACGAACTTGGTCACCAGATAGCCGTCGAAGGTCTCTGTTCCGCCTTCGCTTCCATAGCCGCTGTCCTTCACGCCGCCGAACGGGGTCTCGGACAGCGCGATGCCGAAGTGATTGATGTTCACCATGCCTGCCTCGAGCGCGTTTGACATGGCAGTCGCATTGCGCGACGCGCGGGTGAACACATAAGAGGCGAGCCCGTAAGGCAGACTGTTGGCCCGCTTGACCACTTCGTCGAACGCCTTGAAGCGAACGATCGGGGCCACCGGCCCGAACGGTTCCTGGGTCATCAGCTTCGAATCGTCCGGCACATCGGTGATCACCGTGGGCGAAAAGAAGTTGCCGGCTCCGCCGATCTTCGTGCCGCCGACCAGCACCTTGCCGCCGCGCCTGTCGGCGTCATCGATGAAGCTTTCCATCGTCGGCACCCGGCGCTGATGCGCCAGCGGTCCCATCCGGGTGTCCTTGTCCAGGCCGCTGCCGACCTTCAGTCCAGTGGCGATCTGGGCGAAGCGCTCGACGAAGCGGTCGTATACGGCCTCCTGCACATACATGCGCGAGGGTGACACACACACCTGGCCGGCATTCCGGTACTTCATGTTCGCCAGCAGGTCAGCGGCCCGCTCGATATCTGCGTCGTCGAAAACGATTGCTGGCGAATGACCGCCCAGTTCCATCGTGCAGCGCTTCATCAGCGAGCCGGCGAGTGCGGCCAACTGCTTGCCTACCGGCACCGACCCGGTGAACGAGATCTTGCGCACGATCGGCGAGCGGATCAGGTAGTCCGAGACCTCGGCCGGTACCCCCCAGACCAGGTTGAGGCAGCCGGCCGGCAGGCCGGCATCGGCGAAGATCCGGGCGATTGCCACCACCGCACTCGGGGCATCCTCCGGTCCCTTGAGCACCAGCGTGCAGCCAGCGCCCAATGCTGCGACCACCTTGCGGATTGCCTGGTTGAACGGGAAGTTCCAGGGCGTGAACGCCGCACAGACGCCGATTGGTTCACGCAGCACCAGTTGACGCACACCGTCGACTCTGGGTGGGATCACCCGGCCGTAGATCCGGCGACATTCCTCTGCATGCCATTCCGCATGTTCGGCGCCGCCCAACACCTCGGCCAGCGCCTCTGCGTATGGTTTGCCCATGTCCAGTGTGATGCCGTGCGCGATCTCCGGCGCCCGCTCGCGGATCAGGTCGGCCGCGCGGCGCAGTACCTTCGAGCGCTCGACCGGTGAACTCCGGCGCCAGGTCTCGAATGCGCGCTGGGCGGCCAGCAGCGCGTGGTCCATGTCCTCGACGGTCGCGTGGGGCAGCTTGCCGACCGGCTGTCCGGTCGCCGGATTGAGCACATCCTGGTGCTTGCGTCCTTCGACGCCGATGAACTGACCATCGACGAAAAGAAAGAGATCCGGGTAGGCCGGAGCGGTGACGGTATCCATGCGAGGGCTCCTCGGTCGTTGGCCAGCCGCCGCACCCGCGGCGGCCGGCAGAAATCTTTGCGAGGTGGCAAGGGTAGTCCGGTCTGCCCGCTCCCTTCAACTGCTTTCTTGCCGTTACTTCACCGGCTCCGCTAGCATGCGTTCAATTTCGCGCATCACCTTCGGGTCGTCCGGCCTGATCCGAGTGTCGAAGCTCACCACCCTCGCCCCGTTGCGGTCGATCAGATACTTGTGGAAGTTCCACCCGGGGACCACACCGGTGCGTTGCGCAAGCTGAACGTACAGCGGGTTCGCATTGCGCCCCTTCACCTCGGTGCGCTCGAACATCGGAAACGACACGCCAAAGTTGAGCTTGCAGAACTCGGCGATCTCCCGGTTACTGCCCTGCTCCTGCTGGCCGAATTCGTTGGACGGAAAGCCGACGATGGTCAGGCCCTTGCCGGAGAACTTCCGGTGCAGCGCTTCAAGTTGTTCATACTGCGGCGTGAACCCGCAGGCGCTGGCAGTGTTGACGACCATCAGCACCCTGCCCTGATACTGGCAGACCGAGACCGGCTTGCCGGTGATGAGCTCGGGAAACGCATGGTTGAGCAGCGGCGGGCAGCCTGCGGCCGATGCAGTCCCGGCGCCAGCCAACAGCAGTGCAGCCCAAAGCAGGGCCGAGACCGACCCGCCGGACCCGGGCGTGAACACGCTTGAGCGAAACTGGAACAGCATGGAGAAACTCCCTGTCGATTCAACGTCTGGAGTCTAGCCGGCCGATCAATCCGCCCGGGCGCCGGATGACTTGACCACCTTCACCCATCGCGCCAGTTCGCTGCGGATGTAGGCAGCGAGTTCCTCCGGAGTCGACGCAGCAGCCGGATCGAAGCCGGCCACGGCCATCCGCTCCTTGAGGTCGGCGGCGCCGAGCGCAGTGACTGTGGCGCGGTTCAGTCGCGACACGATGGCGCGCGGCGTGCCTGCGGGCGCCACCAGCGCATACCAGACCACGACATCGAAGCCTGGTACCCCGCCCTCGATCACCGTCGGCACATCCGGCAACGTCGGCTGGCGCTGGGCGCTGGTCACCGCCAGCGCGCGCAGCTTGCCGCCGCGCACCTGGGGCAGCGCCGAGGACAGGCTGGCGAACATGAACTGCAGGCGGCCGCCGAGCAGGTCGTTCAACGCTTCGACTGCCCCCTTGTACGGCACATGCGTCGTCTTCAGGCTGAGCAGGACGTTGAACAGTTCGCCAGACAGGTGCACTGTGGTGCCGCTTCCGGAGGAGCCGAAGTTCAGCTCACCTGGTCTGGCCCGGGCGAGCGCAATCAGCTCTTTCACCGAGTTGGCGGGCGATGCAGGTGCCACCACGAGCACATTCGGACTGGTCGCGACCATGGCCACCGGCGCAAAATCGGCGATCGGGTCATAGGGCAGTCTGGTATACAGCCCCGCGTTGATCGCATGCGTGCCGGTCGTCGCCATCAGCAGCGTATAGCCGTCGGCATTGCTTTTGGCGGCAATCGCCGCGGCGATGTTGCCGCCCGCGCCTGGCCGGTTGTCCACGACTACCGACTGCTTGAGCAGATCGGCCAGGTTGGGCTGGATCACGCGCGCCACCAGATCGCCGGCGCTGCCCGGCGTGAACGGCGAGATGATGCGCACCGGACGACTCGGCCAGCTTCGGTCGCCGTCGCGGTCGGCCGTCACGTTCTGAGCGCAGACCAGGGGCGGGGCCGCCATGCAAAGGACGAAGACAGGAAGGACGGTGACCGGCCGTTTAAGCATTCTCAAGATGCCTCCTGCAGTGCGGATGCGGGCAAAACGGTGGTGATGAAGCGGTAGCTGTTGTTGGCGACATAACGCGGGTCGGTCTTTACAGTCGCCATGAACGCGCGATGGCCCGCCCGGGTGCGCCCGACCAGGCAACCGGCACTGGCACGGCCGACATCCGATCGGGGCAGGTCGAAGCCCCAGTGCTGGTTGACCCCGAACAGGCCCTCATGCACCCGGTCACCGGTACGTTCGAAGTCCTGATTGAAGTCACGATGGACCTTGATCGGTCGGGTCTGCACCAGCGCTTCATGGGCGCTCGGCCGACCCGCCAGGTGGGTGCCTACCGACCAGGCCTTGTACTGTCCGAAGGCAATACGCGCGGCCCCGTTCGGGTCGAGCTTCTGCACCAGCGTGTAGTAGCGGCCCGGCTCGCTGGTCGCCTCCCAGGCATCGATTATGTCCGGGTTGCCGGCGCGGTTGACCCGCAGCACCAACCGCAGATCGTTGAACGCGTTCGGCGCATCGCTGTTCGCCGAACCGTCCGCATCGGCACCCTCGACATAGACCACGTTGACACAGTCAGGATGCCGGCTCAACCAGTAGCCGGCCTTGATCATCGCGCCCGCGATACGGCCGGCAAAGGTGTCGGTAACGACCAGCGGGAACAGGCTCTCCGCCTGGCGACTCAGCAGCAGGCGGCTCGCCTCCTGGTCGAGCTGCGTCTTGCCGGGGCTGCCGGCCTTGCGCATGAACTGGGCAATCGCCCAGAGCGAGGCAGGCCCGAACTCAGCATCGACCGGGGGGTCGAGCAGGCCAAGTACGCCGAGGCGCTCCTGCACTTCCCGTGCAAGCGCTCTGTCGGCGCCGATCAGCGCCAAGGCGACCGGCCGCGCGCCAGCCGCCAGATCGGTAAGCGTCATGCCGTCCCCTCCCCTCGCGATTCGATATCGGTCTTGTTGTATCAGTCTCGTTGTTCGGTCGGCGCCTTGCTCGGTCGCACAACACCGGTTACACAACGCCGGTTACAAAACGCCGGCCGACGAGACGCCACAATAGGTGCATTATGCTGTGTGTATCAGGGGTCGGGAAGAGCCGCAACGCCAACGTAGATTGCCGACTGCCACAAGAACGATTCCAGCAGGGGTCTCGTCGCGGTACGCGATGGCTCGACGCTCGACCCGCAGGCCCTGGTGCAGTCGGTCGCCGAGTTGCGTGAGCTGGTGCAGAAGCTACGCTCGCGCTGAACTGCTGATTCAGGCGCCCCCGAGACCGGTACTGCCTGGGAGACCACCAATGAGCCAAAGTAGAGGCACAAGCGCAGAAGCGATGGACGACTGGGACAGCATAGAGGGCCTGGACGGATGGACGCTGAAGTTGCGCGCCCTGCTGCAGGAGGACGCAACGAGGGTGGCGCAGCTTCCGGACCCCACGGCACGGCTGGCGATGAGCGAGCGCCTTACCCAGTTTGTCGAACATTCTTTTCCGAACACGGGACCGATCAAGGCGCTGGACGAGATTGCTGCGCGTGCCGCCATCGGACTGCTCGAACAGCATATCGACGATCGGCTCAAGAGCCTGGTCAGCCGCAATCTCGAACTGGTCACGCTGACCAAGCAGCTCGATGTCGGCCCCGAGGATGCTCAGGCTTGGGCGGCGAGCATCCGGCTGGCACGCTCCACCCGCACGCTGAACGACGGTGTGGCAATGATGCGTGAACTTCGATCCAGTCTGGAGTCTGCGTCCGACCGGCCGCTGGTTGCGGCAATTGACAAGGCCGTGGTGACAGCCCAGGCGGTGCGCGCGCTGCTCGAGCGCACCCAGGCACCCTAGGGCGCGCCGGCGATGGTGGTTTCAGATTCATCGATCGTTGTGAGTGGCCGCCGGGCTGATGCCAGCCTGGGTCCACACGCCCACCAATGAAGCCGCATGCTTTTGTCGCCATGCCGTTCGGCACCAAGCCAGGCCATGACGGCGCGCTGATCGACTTCAACCGGGTGTTCGCCGAGCTGATCCGCCCTGCACTCGAATCGGCTGGATGCGTGGTGTTTCGCGCCGATGAGGAGACCCGGGCCGGGGACATCCGCAGCGACATGTTCCAGGAACTGCTGGTTGCCGACCTGGTGGTGGCTGATCTGACGCTGGACAACCCGAACGTCTGGTATGAGCTCGGTGTGCGCCATGCGCTGCGCGCTCGCGGTGTGGTGCTGATCCAGGGCCCGCGCCAGTCGCAGCCGTTCGATATCTACACCGACCGCAAGCTGCGCTACACGCTCAAGGACAGCGCGCCGGATCCGGCGACCCTTGCAGTCGAACGGCAGCGTCTGGCGGCGATGGCGGCCGCGACCCTGGACGCCAGCAGCGCGCGCAAGGTGAGTCCGGTGTACACCTTGCTCGAGCACCTGCGCGAGCCGCAATGGCGCGACCTGCTGCTGTCCGAAGACAACGAATTCAGCCAGGCCTATGACCGCTGGCACAGCCGGATGGAAGTCGCGCGCAAGAAAAACCAGCCGGGCGACATTCTGGTGCTGGCAGAGGAGACGCCGACCCAGGCACTCAGGCTGGAGGCCAGGCGAGCGGCCGGTGAGTGTCTGATCCGGCTGCGTCATTTCGATTTCGCGCTGGAGCAGTTCGATGCCGCGCTCGCCCTGGATGATCAGGATCGAACCACGCGGAGCAGGCGCGCGCTCTGTCTGGCCCGACTGGGGCGCTTCGAGGAAGCGCGCGAGGAAGTGCGTCGGCTGGTGGCACACAGTCCGGAGGATCCATCCCTGTCCACCCTTGCCGGGCGGATCGAGATGGAGAGCTGGGTGCAGCGCTGGCAGATCCCGGACGCGCCGCCTGCGTTGCTGCGTGCCGCGGCCGCCACCGAGCAGGCCCGCCTTGCGGATGCGATCGAGCCGTTCCGCAACGCATTCACCCGGCAGCCGGCAGATCACTTTGCCGGGGTGAACTGGCTGACGCTTGCCACCCTGCATGTGCACCTGACTGGCGAAGCGAATGCCGAGGTTCTGGATCAGGTTCTGGGCGGTGTGCGCTGGGCCTGTTTGAGCGCCCTGGAGCGCAGCCCACGCGAGTACTTTGTGCGCGCGAGCTATGCTGAACTCTGTCTGCTCTGCTCTGGTGCGGCACGGGTAAAGGACGCCTGGAGCGAGGCAGTCGCGGTCGCCAACAACGACTGGCTGGCGTTGGACGCATCGCGCCAGAAGCTAGCGATCCTGCGTGACCTGGAGTTTCGTCCGGACGAGACCGCGATCGCCCTGGCCATCGTCGAACGCGAGTTTGCGCGTGCTGCGCCGCCGTTCCGTCCACGCCAGGTACTGCTGTTCAGCGGTCACATGATCGACGAGGCTGCGCGTACAGTGCCTCGCCTGCCGATGCACAAGTCGGCGCAGGCAGGCGAACGCATCAGCGCAGCGCTCGATCAGATCGGGGCTGGCGATGGTGACCTTGCGCTTTGCCAGGGTGCGGCCGGCGGCGACCTGCTGTTTCTGGAGGCCTGCCAGCAGCGCGGTGTGCGCTGCCAACTGATGCTGCCTTTCCCAGAGCCCGAGTTCATCGAGCGTTCGGTGTCGGTGGTGCAGGACGGCGAAGCCTGGCGGGAACGCTTTTATGCGATGAAGGCCAGGCTTGCCGATGAGGCCCGGATCATGCCGGTCGAGCTGGGGCCTCTGCCCAGGGGAGCCAACCCCTATGAGCGCTGCAACCTGTGGTTGCTCAACACTGCACTGGCCTGGGGCGTCGACAAGGTGCGCTTTATCTGTCTTTGGAACGGCGGTGGCGGCGACGGACCGGGCGGCACCGCGCATATGTACAACGAGGTCAAGCGGCGTACCGGGCGAGTGACCTGGATCGACGTGCGCACGCTGTAGACCTGCCCCAGGCTCGGTCCCGGACGTGCGCCGCGCCTCCTTTGCCCCTTTCACACGAACCCCACGCTTGACAGTCAGAAGGAGACGCCAATGAGCAAAACCGTGATGGACCGGATGGCCAGTCCTGGCCCGAAGAAGATTCTGGCCTGCGACGGTGGCGGTATCCTGGGTCTGATGTCGGTTGAGCTGCTGGCCAAGCTCGAGGCCGACCTGAGGCTTGCGCGCGACGAGCCGACCCTGGTGCTGTCCGACTTCTTCGACTTCTTCTGTGGCACCAGCACTGGCGCCATCATCGCGACCTGTCTGTCCGCAGGCATGTCGATCGATGGTATCCGGGCGTTCTATGTTGGCAGTGGCAAGGACATGTTCGACAGGGCGTCTGTTTTCAAGCGGCTTCGCTACAACTACAACGACGAGCCGCTGGCGGAGAAGCTGCGCCACGAACTGAACCGTGCGCTCGGCCGAGGCGACGCTGCGCCCTACGCGTCCTTGGGCGACGACAACCTGCGCACATTGCTGATGCTGGTGATGCGCAACCATACGACCGATTCTCCATGGCCGGTCTCCAACAATCCGCATGCCCGCTACAACCAGCTCGATCGCGCGGATTGCAATCTGAAGCTGCCCTTGTGGCAGTTGGTGCGGGCAAGTACCGCGGCGCCGACCTTCTTTCCGCCGGAGGTGGTGGTGTTGGGGGCAGGCACGGACAAAGAGTATTCCTTCATCTTCGTCGATGGCGGGGTCACCACTTACAACAACCCTGCCTTCCTTGCTTTCCAGATGGCAACGGCGGCCCCCTACAGGGTGAACTGGAAGACTGGTGTCGATCAGCTTCTGATCGTTTCGATCGGCACCGGCAGCGCCGCCAGGGCGCAGCCTGATCTGCAAGCGGCCGATCTGAACCTGCTGCACTACGCGAAGAATGTTCCCTCCGCGCTGATGAATGCCGCCGCAGCCGGCTGGGACATGGCCTGCCGCACACTGGGGGCCTGCCGTTTCGGCGCGCCGATCGACCGGGAAGTCGGCGCCATGATGATGGTCGAAGGTGCGCCTTCGAACTGGACCGCAAACAAGCTGTTCACCTATGTCCGCTACGATCCGGATGTCACCCGTACCGGACTGGACGAGCTTGGCCTTGCCTCGATCTCCGCCGAGAACGTGCAGGTGATGGACTCGGTCGAGTTCATCCCGGACATCCAGGCCGTGGGCAAGGCGTATGCTGCCCGGCATGTCACCCTCGATCACCTGCGGCCGTTCGTGTGAGCCTTGACCCAGGATCGAGGCCGGAAATGACTATCGAGCGTCAGACCTTCGAGCGCCACGCCTTCATCAGTTATGCGCATATAGACAACGAACCGCTGACGCCAGAACAGAATGGCTGGGTGACCCGGTTCCACTCGACGCTCGCGACCATGCTCAGCCAGCGTATCGGCCAGAAAGCGAACATCTGGCGAGATGACAAGCTGGCCGGCAACGACGTCTTTTCCGATGAGATCGTCGAACAGTTCACCCATACCGCCCTGCTTATTCCGGTGCTCACGCCGCGCTATCTGAAGTCGGAGTGGTGTACCCGTGAGATCCGCGAGTTCGTCGCGGCCGCCGAGAAGAGCGGCGGCCTGCGCGTGGACAACAAGTGCCGGGTGTTCAAGGTGATCAAGACACCGGTGGACAGTGAAGCCGGGTTACCGGCGATCATCGGTCAGGTGCTGGGCTACGAGTTCTATGATCTGGATGAGGACCAGACGCCGCGCGACCTGGATCCGTTGTTCGGCGACGAGTCGCGCCAGGCGTTTCTGCGCAAACTCAACAAACTTGCCTGGGACATCGCCCAACTCTGGGAGCGGATGAACGTGCCGACCGGGCCGGCGGTCGGCGGTGCGTTGCTGCAGGCCTCGAGTGGCGACGCGATGAGCTCAACGTACGCTGGGGCAGGCGAGATCGCTCCCGCCGGAGCAGATCGGGCCCCGGTGTTCCTCGCCGAGGTGAGCCGCGATCGGCGCGCAGCGCGCGAGATGATCGAAGCTGCACTGAAGATGCACGGCTACCGCGTCCTGCCGGACCGGCCGCTGCCGCTGGACGAGGAGTCGCTGGTGGCAGCGGTCAACGCCTGCCTGGCCGAGTGTGCCTTGTCGATTCACCTGATTGGCAGCGGCTATGGCATGGTCCCGGATGGTCCAGGGAACCGTTCCATCGTCGTGCTGCAGAACGATCTGGCCACTGCTCACAGCAGAAAGCGTGGGCTGGACCGGCTGATCTGGCTTGCCGCCGGCACTACCGGCGAGCAATCGCTACAGCAGTCGTTCATCTCGGCGTTGCAGACCGATTCGGCGCTGCAGATCGGTGCTGACCTGCTTACCGGAAACATCGAGAGCGTGAAGGCCGCAGTGCATGCGGCACTCGCGCGTATCGAGCTCGCCCTGGCGAGACGGCATGCCTTGCCCCAGTTCTCCGGTGCCAGGATGGTCTACCTGCTGTGCGAGGAACGCGACCGGCGTGAGATCGTGCCCCTGATCCGGCACCTGCGCAGCTGCGGCGTGGAGGTGAGCACGCCGGTGTTCACCGGCGATGCGGCGGCGGTGCGCGAGGCGAACCAGCAGCGTCTGGCCAGCTGCGATGCGGTGATCATGTACTACGGCGCCGGTGACGAGGCCTGGAAGTTTCACCAGCAGAACGAGGTGCGCAAGATTTCGGGTGTGCGCGCATCGAACCGCCCACCACCGCTGTACGTTTATCTGGCCGATCCGCCCTGCCCCGACAAGGAGCTCCTGCAGTCGTTGCAGGAGCCTGGTCTGATCGACGGCCTGGCTGGTTTTGCCCCTGCGCTGCTCGCGCCACTGATCGACAGTCTGCCCACAGCAGACCCTGCGCCATGAACCTGCCTGCCAGCGGCGGTGCACGGCCCGCCGGCAACCCGGGAAACGAACCCGGGTTCAACCCTTTCCCGGGCCTGCGTCCGTTCCGCGAAGACGAGGAGTATCTGTTCTTCGGACGTGAGCCGCAGTCCGATGCACTGGTCAACAAGCTGGCCGCGACGCATTTTCTGGCGGTGGTCGGCACTTCGGGTTCGGGCAAGTCCTCGCTGGTGAATTGCGGACTGCGCCCTGCGCTTCATCGCGGGCTGATGTCCGGGGCGGGGACGGTCTGGCGAATGGCCAGCCTGCGACCGGGAAACGCGCCGCTGACCGAGCTGGCGCAGGCGCTCGCGGCGCCCGGCCTGCTGTTTCCCGCGCTCGACGCCGGCGAGTTCAGCCAGGCAGAGTTGGTCGAAAGCACCCTGCGCATCAGCAAGCTCGGACTGATCGACATCTTCACCCAGGCCCGCCTGCCCGATCGTACCAACCTGTTGATCGTTGTCGACCAGTTCGAGGAACTGTTCCGCTACCGGGAGCTGACGCAAGCTGGCGCCGCCAATGATGCCCGGGTGCAGGAAGAGGCGACCGCGTTCATGAATCTGCTGCTCGAGGTGCCGGCGCACCCGGAGCTGCCGATCTATGTGGTCCTGACCATGCGGTCGGACTTTCTCGGAGAATGCGCCCAGTTCTTCGGGCTGCCCGAGGCAATCAATCGAGGCCAGTACCTGATCCCGAGAATGACCCGGGAGGACCGGCGACTGGCCATCGCGGGTCCGATCGGCGTGGGCGGGGCGGACATCGATCCAGCCCTGCTCACCCGTCTGGTCAATGATGTGGGCGACAATCCGGATCAGCTGTCCCAGTTGCAGCATGCGATGAACCGCACCTGGGCTCGATGGAGCCATGAGCGCGCCGCCGGCGCAGACCCGGCACCGCTGGTTTGTCTCGAGCACTATGAGGCAATCGGGACCGTGGCCCACGCGTTGAACCTGCACGCCGAAGAAGCCTTCGCCTGCCTTCCGGACGCCGCGGCGCGCGTGCTGTGCGAAGCCGTGTTCCGGGCCATTACCGACCACCGGGTCCTGGGACGCGGCACCCGGCGCCCGGGCCGGCTGGACAGCCTGTGCGCGATCACCGAGGCGACGGCGCCTGACCTGATTCGGGTGATCGACGTATTCCGTGACGCGCGCTTCGGGTTCCTGATGCCGCCTGCAGGCGAGCCGATCGAACCTGGCACCGTGATCGACATATCGCATGAGAGCCTGATGCGGGTCTGGCAGCGGCTCCAGCAGTGGGGCGACGAGGAAGCGCAGTCCGCCCGGATCTTGCGCCGGATTGCCAAAACCGCCGAACTGCACGCAGCCGGACAGGCGAACCTGCTGCGCAATCCGGAGCTGCAGGTGGCGATCGATTGGCGGCGTATGGAGAAGCCGAACGCGGCCTGGGCTGCCCAGTACCATCCGAATCTGGCGGGCGCTCTGGCGCTGATCGACGCCAGTCAGACGGCGTTCGAGCTCGACAAGGCGGTTGAGGCGCAGCGCCAGGCGAACGAGGCTCGCCTGCAGGCGCAGGTGTCGCGCACCCAGCGGATGCGCAAGCTCACTGTGGCAGCCACCATCGCCTTGGGTTTGGCGACCGGAGTGTTCGCCTATCTTTACCAGCGCGCGGCCGATGCGCAGAAGCTCGCCAGTGTGGAGCGGCGCGAAGCGCGTGATAGCGAGGCGCGCGCACTGCTGGCCAAGGCCGAGGCCGAAGACGCGCTGGAGCGAGCGCGCCACTGGGCCCGCGAAAGCGCCCAGGTGCAGGGCCAGCTCGACCGCGCAATCGAGGCCGATCCCAGGCTGGCCCGAGCGATCGATGCCAGCGCCGCTGGCCAGACCCTGGTCTATCTGCAAATTCCGGCGGGCCTGCCGCGCGAGCCGGCGCTGGCGTTGCAGAAGCAGCTGAAGGCAGCGGGATACCAGGCGCCCGCGATCGAGACGGTCAGTGCCGCACCGCCGCGCTTCGAGTTGCGTTACCAGCGCGACGAAGACCAGGCAGCCGCGCAGAACCTCGCGGAGATGATACGCAGTTGGGGTTTCCAGGACCTGCGAGTCGTCAAGCTCCGTGGCCTCGACTCGCGCTCACGGGTACGGCAGTTGGAGGTCTGGTTCGCGGCGGCAGCAACGCCAGATGCGGCAATCCTGGCACAACTGGTAAAGCAGCTGGACGGCGCCGGCGCGGACGAACGTCGTTCTGCCGTGGCCACGCTGATCCGCGACTACCGCAACTCGAAGCTGGCGATCGGCCAAATACTCGCGCTGTATGCGCCGGATCGTCCGCAGCAATTGTCCGGAAACGGGCGCGTGAACGCACTCACGTTCCTCGCGGCCACCAACCCTGACGCATGGAGCCGCGAACTGGTCGCCACAGGGCGCGAAGTTGTGTCGAGGGTTGGCGAGGCCGGTTACGGCCCCGATACGCGTGCCGCGCTCGACCGACTCACCGTCGCCCTCGATGCAGCCGGCAGCGCGCGAACGACGGCGCGCTGAACATCGCCGGACTCGACCATGCGCGCGCTCAGTGGTAGCGCGAGCGCTCGGTCGCCGAGGCAATAGGCGTTTCTTCCATGCCGAGAGCGCGCCAGCGCTTGATACCGCCAGACAGCTCCATTACGTCGATCCCCCGGAGCGACAGCAGATAAGCGGCGCGCGCGGACAGGGTACTCCAGGTGTCCCAGCAGTAGACGACGATGGTCGCGCCCTGCGGAAGCTGCCGCCAGCGCACTTCAAGTTCTTCGACAGACAATACCCTGGCCTCAGGCAGCGTGGTGCGCAGCATCTCCTTTGGACTATTGCGCACATCGACGACGACCAGCTGGTCGCCGAGGCGCTTGCGCAGCGCCACCAGTTCGCCCGGCTCGATCGCACGGATGTCGATCCTGCGCGGGTTGGCGCGAACTTGACGCTGCGGCGCGTTACCTGACAGCACTTCAAGATCCTTCCAGGTATCCAGCATGATCAACCTCCAGAGTGAACCAGCGAAAAAAGGACCACTGCGGTTGCCCGCAGCGGAAACGGCACCAATCGGCCAGAGGCGGCCCGCCGCACCTGGTCGAACCGGCAGCGGTGTCGCTGCTGCCGTACCGCCAAGGCACTGCGCATTGGTGCTGAGGGGAACATGGCAGGGCAGTTACTTGGGCAGCAGGACCGAATCGATGACGTGAATGACGCCATTGCTGGTCACGATGTCCGCCTTGACGACTTTTGCGCCATTGACAGTGACGCCGCCGGTGGTGCCGAGTTTGAGTTCCTGGCCGTTGACCGTCTTCACCATGCCGGCCTTCACGTCCTTGGCCATGACGCGGCCCGGTACGACGTGGTAGGTCAACACTGCAGCCAGCTTTGCCTTGTCCTTGCCAAGGGCTTCCAGGGTCTCTTTCGGTACCTTGGCGAACGCTTCGTCAGTCGGGGCGAACACGGTGAACGGTCCTTTTCCTTTGAGCGTGTCGACCAGGCCGGCCTGCTTGATCAGGCTGACCAGGGTCTTGAACGAGCCGGCACTGACCGCAGTGTCGACGATGTCCATCTTTGCCGCGTCCTGGGCGGTAGCGGTTACAGCGAAGCCCAAGGTCATTGCGGCAGTCAGGGTGGCTATCAGGGTGCGCATGGATTTCATGATGTACTCCGAGTCTTCGTATACGGTTAAGAGGTGTCCCCAGTTGCGTCCTTTTTGGTTTGTCTTGGTCAAGGACGCAACAGTCGTATAATGACTGATTGGTCACGTTCTGTGGAATAATCTTCTGTGACCTATTCCGGGACGCCGATAAAGTCAATTTTCAAGCGTTGGAACGATGCCACTTTCCTTTAAGAAACAGCAGTTTGAAGCGCGCGAGGATGCTATCCTCGACGCGGTCAATACACTCCTCGCAAAAAAGGGGTTTGATCTCATGACCATGGACGATGTCGCCGCGGAAGTCGGCATCGCCAAGGGAAGTCTGTATAAACACTTTGCGTCCAAGGAAAGCCTTGCGGCTGCCGCCCTGTGCCGCATGACGCGTGACACGCTTGATCTGCTGGCCGGACTCCATTCAGCCCTGGCGCCGATCGACAAGCTCAAAACCACGTTGCGCTGGGCCCTGGAACGGCGGTTGAAAGGCGCTGTGCCGCACCTGCCCTCGACGAGTGTTGCCTTGCAGAGAAGCCTGATGCTGAACATCAGCTATGTGCGGCTGATCATGAAGCTGAATGCCGAACTCAAACAGTTGGTGATCGCCGCCCAGAACGAAGGCGTGCTCGACCGAACGTTGCCTCACGAGGTGATCCTTTACACGATCTATGCCCGCTCCTGCGACCCGACCCTGGAGTACCTGCGTACCAGTGGGCGCTACGACGATGCACAAACGATCGACTACCTGGTTCGGACCTGTTTCGAGGGCCTGAACGGGTAGCCTCTGGCAGGCGCTCGCTGCCGGCTCACCCGCCGCGGGCGGGCCCGGTCCGCCACCGGGTCAGGGCGATACCGGTAAAAATCAGGCCGATCCCGACAACATGGAACACTTCCATAGTCTCGTCCAGGATAAGCCAGCCCAGGAGCGGGACGAACACTGTCATCAGGTACATGAACGGCCCTGCCCGGCTCGGACCGAGCACCTCGACGCCACGATTCCAGAAAATGTAGGCGAGCACGGTCGACACCAGGCCGATGTAGAGCACGCTCGTGAGCACCGGCGCCGACCAGATGAAGCGCTCACCGAGGGCGTATTCGACCATGGCTACTGGCAGCGTGCACAGCACCCCGAGGATCGATACCGCACACAGCAGGGTAAGCGGGGGCAGCCCGACCGGTCGCCAGCGAAGACAGATCGTATACACCGCCCAGCTCAGGGTGCCGAGCAGGATCCACAGGTCACCGACGTTGAGCACCCAGCCGAGCAGCGACTCCGGCCGCCCTCGGGTGACGATCCAGACCGCGCCGACAAGCGAAACCAGCACCCCGGCGACCATTGCGCCATGCAGTTTCTCTCCCAGCATCAACCACGCCATCAGAAGAATGAACACCGGCGTGGTCGCATTGAGCAGCGACGCGGTGGTCGCCGTCGTCGTACGCAGGCCGATATAGACCGGCAGATGCTGCAGCACGCTGGCCAGCAAGGCCAGCACCAGCAGGATCAGCCAGGAGCGACGCAGCAGAGGCCAGTGGCGCCGCACCGATGGCCACTGCCAGACCAGCAGCACGGCCGCCGCGATTGCCCAACGCAGCAGGGTCAGCCCGGCTGGCGGCGCATCCAGCCGGATCATCCTGCCGATGATCCAGTTGCCGGACCAGGAAGCCACTGACAGGCCGAGCAGCATCGCTGCCACCCAGGGCTTTGACGAGACCGCGCTCAGCCACTCGGCCGTCGGGTCGACCCGGCCAGCGGGTTGCGCGGGCCGGGTCTCCTCGACTTTCTTGCCGCGGCGTGCCTGCGCCCTGCCCGGTCGCCTCACCAGGGGCAGCCGTGGAGAACGCCCTGCTCAGCCGACACGGAAGAACCCGCGCGGCGAACAGTGCAGGCTTTCGCAACCGGTGGCCGTGATGCGGACAAGGTCGCCGACCTGAACACCTGCGGTGTGTCCCCGATCGATGACGTTCGGCTGCACCACCATGGTCATGTTCTCGGCCAGAACGATATCAGGCAGCGGTCCGGCCGGACGGCTGCGGGTGCCCAGTATCGGCTGGAAGTAGCCGCCGCCGAAGCCATGCACCAGATCGTCACAGATGGTGAACTCGCGGTCCTCGATCACCGAGGCGGCCTCGATGATCTCGCCCATCGTGCAGCCCGGCCGCATGACACGGGTAACCGCGTCATAGGCAGCTTCCGCGGTGTCATGCAGGTCGCGGTAGAGCGCAGTCGGCTCGGCACCGACTGCGAAGGTGCGCAGCACCTGCCCGCCATAGTCCCAGAATGCGCCGGTGATCTCGGTGAACACACAGTCCCCGTCATTGACTACCCGGTTCATCGGGTGCTGGCGCGGGATATAGCAGTCCGGTGCGGCCATCGAGGTCACGCCGAAATAGTGAAGCATGGTGGTGCCGCCAAAAGGAACATAGGCCCGCTCGACGATAT
Organism: Burkholderiales bacterium; assembly: GCA_038205245.1. Taxonomy (GTDB): domain Bacteria; phylum Pseudomonadota; class Gammaproteobacteria; order Burkholderiales; family CAIKXV01; genus CAIKXV01. The sequence goes on along the minus strand of JBBRCD010000047.1, from coordinate 5,316 downwards.
CGCCCAACTCGCGTTCGTTCAGGCCTGCCTGCAGTTCTTCCCGCAGGGCGGCGATCGAAGCATCCGAGAACGCCGCACCGATGCGCAACCAGTCGATCTCTTCCTCCGACTTGGTCAGCCGCAGGCGGCTGTAATCCGGATTGAGATCGACCAGATCCGGCATCGCGGCGGCGAGCTTGCGGTACTTGCCGAAGTTGAACACGCCCATGATGCCGACCCGACGCGCACCGCGGCGCTTCAACTCGGCGATCACCTTGTCGACACTGCGATGTTCACCCCACTCCACATCGCAATCCACGGCGATCTGTTTGGCGAGCGGAGTATGGTTCACCCATTCGACGAACATCTTCGGACGTTCGCGCGAATCGAACACGATGATCTGTTCGCTGGTGGTGACCCAACCGGTGAGCCAGGACACGCCGGTGCCGGCACGCTGCTCGCCGCAGATCAACAACTGGTTGACCTCGTGCTTGCGCATCACTTCAGCCAGCAAACTTCTGCGGCGGGCGAGTTCTGGTTCCGAGAAACGGGGAAACGGTTGCTGAAGAATCGCTTTCAGCCGGGGTTCTAGCCGGAGGCGATCAGGGTCTGCAGGTTGACGGTAAGGCATTGCGGCTCCGGAGTGACTGCCCGCACGCGCAGATTGGCTAATGGGCCCGGCGCAGTGGTCTTTGCCATGGGGCCGGAGGAGGCCCCGCATCCAAACCCGATAGAATAGTGGATTGACGCGCCATGGTACCGACCTTCAATGACCTTCGCCCGCCCCCTGCCCCGCCACATCGATGACTGCCAACCCATGCGAGCGGTTGCCCACGAAATGCGCCAGACGTCTGCCAGTGCGTTTAGCCGGTTGCTTGTCGCAGCGATGATGTCGATCATGGCCGCAAGTGATGTCATGGCCCAGGTGTGGCCGTCCAGGCCGGTCCGGCTGATCCACGGCTTCGCGCCCGGTAGTGCGATCGATGTATCTATCCGCCCGCTTGCGGCGCAGCTGTCCGAGCAGTTTGGTCAGACCTTCTCGGTCGAGCCCCGTCCCGGCGCTACCGGTCAACTCGCCAACGAGTTCATCGCGAGATCGGCGCCGGACGGCTATGCGCTGCTGGCCGCGCCGGGCACCTCGCTCACCTCGGCGCCGCAACTGCAGAAGGCGCCCTACGACTCGCTGAAAGATCTCGCCCCGGTGGCGATGATCACCGCGTTCTCTTTCGTACTGGTGGGCCATCCGGCAGTACCTGCCAAGACCTCGCGCGACCTGATCGCGCTGGCCCGGGCGAAGCCGGGTTATCTCACCTTCGGTTCCACCGGCGTGGGCAGCGGGTTTCATCTGGCGGGCGAACTGTTTGCCTCGCTTGCCAATGTGAAGCTGGTGCATGTGCCGTACCGCGGCGGCGGCAGCGCTACGATGCCTGATCTGATCAGCGGACGGGTGGACCTGATGTGGGACAGCTACGGCACGGTGCGCACCCAGGTGGAGGCGGGAAAGCTGCGCGCCATCGGCGTCACCGGAAGCACCCGCATTGCCGCGCTGCCGGATGTACCGACCATCGCCGAGAGCGGACTGCCCGGCTATGACCTGGTCGGCTGGCATGGCGTGCTCGCCCCGGCCGGCACGCCGCGCGAGATGATCGAGCGCCTGAACACCACGATCAACCGTACGCTTGATCGCAAGGACTTCCGTACGCTGTGGAGCCAGCAGGGCTTCGAGACGCCGCAACTATCGCCAGAGCAATTCGCCCAGCGCATCCGCCGCGACTTCGAATTTTTCGGCAAGCTGATCAAGGCCATCGGCCTGCAGGTGCAATGATCCGCACGATGGGGTCTGGCCGGTGATGCTGATCGGTCTAAACCGGGTTTCGCTCGGCTTCGGCGCCGGGCTGCTGCTCGACAGTGCCGAGTTCAGCCTGCACGAAGGTGAGCGGGTTGGCCTGATCGGCCGCAACGGCACCGGCAAGTCGACACTGATGAAGCTGGTCGCCGGTCAGCTCGATGCCGATAGCGGTGAGATCGTGCGCAGCCCCGGCCTGCGCTGCACCCTTCTCGACCAGGAACCGGTGTTCGCCTCCGGCTTGACAGTCGAACAAGTGATCGCAGGCGGCTTCGGCGAGATCGCCGAGGTGTTCGCCGAGCACCTTGCGCTCGCCCATGCAGAGTCGACACCGGCCGGCGACGCCAGGATGCAGGTGCTGCACGACCGACTGGACCATGAGCACGGCTGGGATCTGCCCTCACGCGTATCCGCGCTGCTGCTTACCCATGGCTACGATGCGCAGACCGCTTTCGATAGCTTGTCTGGTGGCGGGCGCAAACGGGTCGCGCTGGTGCGCGCCCTGGCCGGCGATCCGGATGTGCTGCTTCTCGACGAGCCGACCAACCATCTCGACCTGCAGGCCATCGAGTGGCTGGAGACCACGCTGCTGTCGTTCCGGGGCGCAGTGATCGTGGTCAGCCATGACCGGCGTTTCCTCGACCGGGTGATCTCGCGCATCATCGAACTCGATCGCGGGCAACTCACCAGCTATCCCGGCTCGTTCCGCGATTACAAGGCGCGCAAGGCGCAGATGCTCGCCGACGAGTCGGTCGCTGCCGCGCGTTTCGACAAGCGGCTGGCGGAAGAGGAAGTCTGGATCCGCAAGGGCATCGAGGCGCGGCGCACCCGGAACGAAGGTCGGGTCCGACGTCTGGAGCAGTTGCGCCGGGATCGTGCTGCGCGCCGCGAGCGTATCGGCCAGGTGGGCTTTCGCCTGTCTTCAGGGGAAGCCTCGGGCGAACTGGTGGCCGAACTGGAACATGTGACGGTAGCCCTGGGCGGGCGCACGCTGATTCGTGACTTCTCGACCCGGATCGTGCGCGGCGATCGTATCGGGCTGGTCGGACCCAACGGTGCCGGCAAGACGACGCTGCTGCGGGTGCTGCTCGGCGAACTGGCGGTCGATCAGGGCCAGGCGCGGCTCGGGACCCGGCTCGAGATCGCCTACTTCGACCAGTTCCGCGAACAGCTCGATCCCGAGGCCCGGCTTACCGAGGTGGTCAGTCCGGGTTCGGATTTCGTCGAGATCGGCGGTGCGCGCCAGCATGTGATCGGCTACCTGTCGGAGTTCCTGTTCCCGCCGCAGCGGGCGCGCTCGCCGGTGTCCGCACTTTCCGGAGGCGAGCGCAACCGCCTGCTGCTCGCCCGGCTGTTCGCCCGTCCGGCCAATCTGCTGGTGCTGGATGAGCCGACCAATGATCTGGACATCGAGACGCTCGACCTGCTGGAGTCTCTGCTCGCCGAGTACAAGGGCACAGTGCTGGTGGTCAGCCATGATCGGGAGTTCCTGGACAACGTCACCACCCAGGTGATCGGTTTTGCCGGGGACGGCAGACTGGTCGAGATCGCCGGCGGCTACAGCGACTGGCAGCGTTACCGTGGTGGCCTGGCCAGTGCGCCGCCTGCGGCTGCCGGCAGCGCAGCACTCGCGGCCACGGCGGACGCAACAGCTGCCGCGTCTGTAGTCGCAACTGCGGTCGCAACTGCGGTCGCGCCCCTCGGTCCCGACGCGCGCCCGGTGTCCGGGCCATCGGCCGCGCCGCGCTCGAAGATGTCGTTCAAGGAAACCCGCGAACTCGAAACCCTGCCTGCGACCATCGAGCGCATCGAGGCGCAGATCGTCGAGGCCGGCGCAGCGCTGGCCGATCCAGCCATCTATGCCGGGCGGGCGGACGAGGTCAAGTCGTTGACCGGCAGTCTGGCGACGCTCGAGACCTCGCTCGCGGCTGCGCTCGCCCGTTGGGAGGCGCTGGAGCGCAAGGCAGCCACGGCGTCCTGAAGTTCGGCGGAGGCTTGCGCGGGGTCTGGGTCGAGCGATAGGTCCAGCTACGGCTTCAGCCACGGGGCCAGCCACGGGGCCAGCCTCGAGTTCGGCCGCAGGCTCAGCCTCGACGGCCGATGCCGCGCTGCACTTCGAGTGTCGCAGCCCGTATCGTTCCGCTCCGTCCAACGACAATCATTCCTGCAGGACTTCCAAGATGGGTACGACCGAGCTGTTCCTCTCCATACCGGGCACTGTGCTCGGCTCGATCCTGATCGATCCGGTTGCCTGGGGCGCCCTGGCGATCGCTGCTGCACTTGGCGCCATGGTGTTTTTCTCGGCCTGCATCGCGCCGCTGGTGTTCATCCGGCTCGAGGCACAGATCGCAGCCCGTTTCATCCGTGCGGTTTTTCCCTGGTACTACGCGTTCGGCGTCGTGGTCACCGGAGTAGCGGCACTGCTGTGCGGAGCGCATGCCCCGATCGCCTCCGGGCTGGCCTTCCTGGTCTGCCTCGCCTTCGTGGTCGCCCGCCAGGGCCTGATGCCGGCGATCAACTCGGCGCGCGATGCCTCGATGAGCGATCCTGCCCTGGCGCGCCGCTTCGACCGCCTTCACCGAGCCAGCGTGGTGCTCAATGTCCTGCAGATTGTGCTCCTGCTGCTGGCCTTCGCCTTCGCCTTCTACCGGATCTGAGCGGGCGGCACCTGATCAGTCGATGCTCAGGCGCTGTATCCGGTAGCTGAGCTGGCGCAGTGTCATGCCCAGTCGCTAGGCGGCACGCGACCTGTTGCCATTGGCCTGGCGCAGCGCATCTTCAATACGGGTGGTGGCCGACGATTGCCGTGAGCACTGCTCAGCGACCACACCCAAGACGTTTCGAGGCCTTTCGGAAAGGCGAACTGGTCAAGTGGCCCGGGGTCGTCAGTACGTAAGGGCCGAAGCCGGACTGACCGGATTGGCAGCTGCCAGGCACGCAAGGCCATCCACAGCGCAAGCGAGAAACTCACCGCGAGGTTGGCGAAGCACATGGTGCATGACCTGGGCGGCTCGCTTCGCATCGGTCTCGAGCAGCTCGACGGCGGCGGTACAGCGCTGCCGGCAGCTGCCGGTATCGTCCGTGTGGCGCGGGCGGATGAAGTCGCACAGCGCGGCGATCGCCACTTCTGCATCGGCGTCGGCATCGATGAAACCATTTAGAGCGATTGCAACTTCGCTCGTCGTCGGGTTGGTCATTTCTGCATATCAGAGCGGTTCACTGCGCCGCCGTGCCAGGTCCATGATGGCGTCCCCAGGGGTGTCAATACCCCGCGTGGTTACTGGCTTGCAGCCCGATAAAAACTGTTCCCCCGAAGTTCCCCCGCGACTTTACCCGCGTCCGCGCCGTCATGTAATCCGATCCGGGAAACCACAAAAAGCACAGGGGCACCCGTTGTGCAGGTGCCCTGGTCCCTCGGTCGCCGGGGAGGTCGGCAGCCGATAAACATCGCGACGTGATGAGCCCTGTTGTTCAGAATTGCGCTACCTCAC
>JBBRCD010000046.1:0-29209 GCA_038205245.1 Burkholderiales bacterium | reverse complement strand
GGGAAGCCGTTCACCACATCGCTGCGTCCGGTCACCTCCCGGGTCGCCTCGACCATTCTGGACACCAGCTCGGCGGAGCGATCGGCTTCGACCGGTGGCCGGTCGTTGTTCATCTGATTGAACGCGAACGAAGACCCGGTCACCAGCGCCTGCGCTTCGGCGGCGCATGTCTTCACCATCAGATGCACGTCCTCGATCGACATCGGCGGTGGCAGCCGGATATCCAGTTCCAGGCGGGCGTAGGCCGGTACGACGTTGGTCTTGATCCCACCGCTGGCATGGCTGAAGGTGACCGAAGCCTTGCCCAGCGTCTCGTGACGGTGGGAGAGCCCGTCCACGCTGCGATGAAGCCTCGTGATGAACTCGGCGGCCGCCCGCACCGCATCCACGCCCACCTGCGGGTTTCCGGCATGAGCGAGCTTGCCGAACACCTCGACCTGCATCCAGACGAGCCCCTTGTGGCAGACGATCACGTCCAGCCCGGTGGGCTCGGTGGCCACTACCAGGCTGTCCTTGTCGAGCACGCCCCTGTCGATCAGGTCGTTTCCCCCGATCATGTGGCTGCCCTCCTCGTCCACCGTGGCGCAGAGCACGATTTCGCGCTTCGGGACCCGACCCGAGCGCGCGAATCTGGCCAACAGCGACATGCCGACAGCGAGCCCCGCCTTCATGTCGCATGAGCCGCGGCCGAAAAGCTTTCCGTCGCTGATCTCGCCGCCGAACGGGTCGTGCGTCCAGCCGGTACCGACCGGCACCGTATCCATATGCGCCAGGATCGCGAACGGCGGGGCGCCGCCGGTTGCTGCGAGACGGGCTATCACGTTGGCCCGGTCCGGCTGCACCTCATGACGTTCGACGACGATGCGTGATTCCCCCGACAGCCAATGCGCCACGAAAGCGCCCACAGCCGACTCCGAAGTCGGCGGGTTCTCGCTCGGGATTCTCACCAGCGCCTGGGTAAGTGCAACGCTCGAATCTTGCGCGGGCATGATCTGCTCCTGAGGATGCTGTGGGCCGACTGCGTCCCCTCCACTTAGCACACTGGCAGTTCGTTGAAAAGCCGCTGCGGGAGCCGCTGCGTCGTTGCGCGGTGCTCGCGCCCTCGCTTACCGGCGCGGGGGACAGACCCTCAGGGTCTGTCCCCGATGCAGGTCGTGCCTTCGGCGCTCGGCCAGACCGGCGTCGCGCTCCAGGAGTATCGTTCGCCCCGGTGCGGCGCTACGCACTGACGACCACTACACAGGCCTCTTCGCGGTGACCGATACGGACGACCTCCACGACGATCGAAGCATCGTGGATTTCATACACGATCCGGTATGTACCCTGGCGCACTCGGTACAGCTCGGCGCCACCGAGCTTTTCGCAACCCTGTGGTCGTGGGTCGTCGCGCAGCGCTCCGATGCGCTTCAGGATGCGTGTGACGTCCACCCTGAGGATGTTGCGCAGGTCTTTCGACACCGAAGTCCTGAAGCGAAGCTCACAGTGTGCCATCGGCCTTGAGCTTGGCAAGGAAGTCCTCATAGCTCAGCGTGCGCTCCCTGGCCCTGCTGCCCACTGCGGCAAGATCTTCCTGATCCTCACGCAAGGCCTGGCGCAGCGCGTGGTTGACGATCTCGGACATGCTGCGCTGGCTGTGTGCCGACTTCACGCGCAGAGCCTGATGCAGTTCAGGCTCCAGATAGACCGTCGAGCGAACGGTGTCTGAGGTGGACATTCTGGCTCCTGAAACAATGGCGAACAGGTGCTTTAACACCAGAACGTCATGACATCCAGACGCTAGCGCAGACTCGGGGCCCTGCACTGTCAGATCACCCTGGCCGGACATCTCACGGCAGGCGAGCGGTGGCACTGCGATCGGAACCAGGCATCGTCTTTGTCCAGATGCCAGTACAGGATGATCGACAACTGCTCGGGAAGCGACTACTTGCGCCAGAACACCGGCGTGAACACGATCAGCAACGTGAACAGCTCGAGCCGGCCGAGCAGCATGGCGAAGGTGCAGATCCAGGTCTGGAAGTCGGTCAGGCTCTGGTAGTTGCTGGAGGGGCCGACTTCGCCCAGTCCGGGGCCGGTGTTGTTCACGCAGGCAACCACAGCAGAGAACGCGGTCAGCACATCCAGGCCGCTCGCCACCATCACGAGGGTGAGTGAAACGATGATCGCGATGTACACGAAAAGGAAGGCGAGCACGGCGAACACGATCGCGTTCGGTACCACGCTGCCGCCGAACTTCACCTGGGTATACGCGCTCGGATGCAGGATGCGCACGAACTCTCGATACACCTGCTGGTAGAGAATCGCTGCACGCACCATCTTGATACCACCGCCGGTCGAGCCGGCACTGGTCGAGAAACTGGACAGGAACAGCATCCAAAGTCCGGCGAACATCGGCCATTGCGCATAGTCGGTGCTGGAAAAGCCGGTCGTAGTGGCGATCGATACGGTGTTGAACATCGCGAACCGCAGCGCAGTGCCGAGGTCCGGATACACCGCCAGCCACCACAGATAGACCGCCAGACCGACGCCGCTGCCCACGGTCACTATCAGGAACAGCTTGGCCTCCTGGTCACGGCGATAGGGTGCAAGCGAGTGGCCTCGAAAGGCGCTGAAGTGGGTGGCAAAGTTCAGTCCCGCCGCGAGCATGAACACGATCGCCACCACCTCGATCGCCACCGAGTCGAACTCGCCGTAGCTCGCGTCGTAGCTGGAGAACCCGCCCAGTCCCATGGTCGCAAACATGTGCATCATCGCGTCCAGCGGCTTCATGCCGGCGAGCCAGTAGGCAAGCATGCAGGCAGCCGACAGCAGGGCATAGACCAGCCATAGCCCCTTGGCGGTCTCGGCGAGGCGCGGGGTCAGCTTCGACTCCTTCATCGGCCCCGGGGTTTCGGCCTTGAACAGCTGGCGCCCACCCACGCCGAGCAGTGGCAGGACCGCGACAGCCAGCACGATCAATCCCATGCCACCCATCCAGACCAGTTGGGTGCGCCAGACATTGATCGACACCGGCAGCTGTTCCAGACCAGTCAGCACGGTGGCGCCAGTGGTGGTGATGCCCGAGATCGTCTCGAAGTAGGCGTCGGTAAAGGTAAGGCCATCGATCGCGCGCAGCAGCGGCAGAGTGGCGAATGCAGGCAGCACCGTCCACACCAGAACCACCAGCAGGAAGGCGTCGCGCACCTCGAGTTCGCGCCGATAGCGGTTGGTGGCGAGCCAGGCGATGCCGCCGGTGGCGCAGGTGACAAGGATCGCGACGTCATAGGCCAGGGTCGCGCCATCCTGCAGCCACCACGAGATCGCCAGCGGGAAGGCCATCGTCCCACCGAAGATCAGTGTCACCACACCCAGCGCGTTGACCACCGACAGGTTGCGCTGCAGCTCGCTGGCGGTAAAATCCGGTGAGCGCAGCCGGGCCATCTACAGAAAACCAACTCCGACGGCGAACAGCTTCTCGATCTTCGGCACCAGCTGCTTGGATACCGCGAACACGATCACATGGTCGTTCTTCTCGATCACGGTATCGTGGTGGGCAATGATCACGTCATCGTCCGCGCCGATCGCGCAAGCGATCTCGTCGTCGGCCAGTGGCACCCGGCGGCGCACGATGGCGGCGATGGTCGCACCCTTGGGCAGTCCGATGTCCTCGACCCGCTTGCCGACCACCTTGGAGGAGCGGGCGTCGCCATGGGCGATGATCTCCAGCGCCTCGGCTGCGCCACGGCGCAGCGAGTGGACTGCCGCACAGTCGCCACGCCGCACATGCGTGAGCAGGGCGCCGATGGTGGTGTTCGCAGGCGAGATCGCGATATCGATCTGTCCGCCATGCACCAGATCGACATAGGCGCTGCGGTTGATCAGCGTGATCACCCGCCGGGCGCCCATGCGCTTGGCCAGCAGCGACGACATGATGTTGTTCTCGTCGTCGTTGGTCAGTGCGCAGAACACGTCCATCTCGCCGACATGCTCGGTCTCCAGCAGTTCCTCGTCGGTGGAGTCACCGATCAGGATCAAGGTGCTGTTGAGCTCCCTGGACAGCCGGTCGCCGGCCCGCTTGTTGACCTCGATCAGCTTGACCTGGTACGTGGACTCCAGGGCAAGTGCAAGGCGCGAGCCGATGTTGCCACCGCCGGCAATCATCACCCGCTTCACCGGTCGGTCCATCCGGCGCAGCTCGCGCATCACCGTGCGGATATGCTCCTTCGCGGCGAGAAAGAACACCTCGTCACCGTGTTCGATCACGGTGTCGCCGGTGGGGATCAGCGGTGCGTCGTGCCGGAAGATCGCTGCCACCCGGCTGTCCACGTCTGGAATGTGCTGGCGTATCTCGGACAGCGGCCGCCCGACCAGCGGCCCGCCGGTGAACGCCTTGACCGCCACCAGCCGTACCCGGCCATTGGCGAAGTCGACCACCTGCAGTGACTCGGGAAACTCGATCAGCTTGGAGATGTACTCGGTGACGATCTGTTCCGGACAGATGGTCACATCGATGGCGAAGTTCTCGGGCGCGAACACTTCCTCATGGCCAAGGTAGTCGGACGAGCGGATGCGCGCGATGCGTGTCGGCACACGAAACATCGTTGCCGCCAGCTTGCAGGCGACCATGTTGGTCTGGTCGCTCTGGGTCACCGCGAGTATCAGGTCGGCGTCCTCGGCACCGGCGGCGCGCAGGATCGACGGATGCGCACCATTGCCCTCCACCGTGCGCAGGTCGAGATGGTCGGCCAGGTGGCGCAGCCGTTCGCCATCCAGGTCGACGACGGTGATGTCGTTCGCCTCGGACACCAGACTTTCGGCCACGGTCGAGCCGACCTGGCCCGCTCCCAGGATGACGATCTTCATCCTGCGCTACCCGGCACCGGGCCGGTGGCCGGTGTCATGGCAGTGGGTGATGCGCCCGCAACCAGGCCTTCCACTCGGCGAACAGGGTCGGATCGAGCGCGGCGATCACCGACTTCTCCCATACCGTGCCGGCCCAGAACTCGTCCTGATCGAGCGACGCGCAGTGTCCACCTGCCTGCTGAAAGATCAACCATCCGGCTGCAAAGTCCCAGAGCTTCTGACCGCCGTGAAGATACACGTCAAATCGTCCGGCTGCTGCATAGCACCACTCGAGCGCGCTGGAGCCGTAGCTTCGCTGGGAGCAGTACGGTGTACTCGCAGTCAGAGTGGCGGCCAGCGCGCGGTCCAGCCGCTTGAATTCGATGCCGGCCATGGCCTGTCTCAAGCGCACGTCGCGACGGTGCAGCGGCAGCGGCAATGCATTCAACCAGGCGCCCTGCCCGGCCTCGGCCTGGAACGCCTCGTCGCGTACCGGGTCATAGACGACGCCAAGCACTGGCCGACCGCCGCGCAGCAGGGCGACCGAGATGGCGAAACCGGGCAGCCCGCAGGCGAAGTTCGATGTGCCGTCGATCGGGTCGACACACCAGGCCGCGTGCTCGCCGCCGGCCCAGGCCCTGGCTTGCTCGGCTCCGGTCATCTCCTCGCCGATGAACTCGCCGTCGACGATCTCGCGCAACCTCGCGGCGAGTGCGCTCTGTGCGGCCAGGTCGGCCTCGGTGACCACGCTGCCATCGCCCTTGCGCGAATGGCCGACGTTGAGGAAGCGCGGCATCACTTCGGTTGCGGCGACCGCACGGACGACATCGACAGTCGCGGCGAGCAGCGCGGAAGGGGCGGTGCGGGAGATGGTGGAAGGGATGGTGGCAGGGGTGGTGTTCATGGCAGAGGACACTGGCGCGGGTCGCCCGGTTGGATGTGTAGAATCGCGGCACTCTAACACTGCGCCGAAGCCGACGAGCTTCAGGTGTTCCTCCTCGGATGCTCACGCCCCGGTTTCATTGCCCGCAAGCGGTCGAGGGACTGGCCCACGGCACCCGCATCGACCTGCCGGCGACTGCGGCCCACCATGCACTTCGGGTGCTGCGGCTCGCCGACGGCGCTCCGGTCGCCGTGTTCTCGGGTCGGGGCGGCGAGTACGAGGCGGTGCTGGACGCGCCGCGTGGCGCCCCGGCGCAGGCCCGTCTGACCCGTTTTCACGCCCTGGACCGGGCGCCGGCAATCGACGTGCATATCCAGCAAGCGCTGGTCGCCAGCGAGAAGATGGACTGGGTGATCGAGAAGGCGGTCGAGTTGGGTGCCCGCTCAGTGACGCCGGTGCAGGTCGAGCGCAGTGTGGTTCGTCTGTCCGGCGAGCGCGCCGCCCGGCGGTTGGCGCACTGGCAGGCGCTCGCGATCTCGGCCAGTGAACAATGCGGGCTGAACTGGCTGCTCGAGGTGCGTCCGGTGCTGTCACTGCAGGCGGCTTGCGCGGCGTCAGTCGCGTGCGCAGCGCCGATCGACGGCGATATCCCGGTCGTCGCCGCAGCACTGCGCTGCCGGCTCGACCCACAGGGCTTGACCTCGCTGACCGGGTGGCTGCTTGCCGGGGTTGCCGAGTGCGCAAGCGCTGGCGGACGACCGAGCGTCACCCTGCTGGTCGGGCCCGAGGGCGGTTTCTCCGGGACGGAGACCACGCTGATCGACGCGCACGGTTATCGTCCGGTGACACTCGGTCCGCGGGTGCTGCGCACCGAAACCGCCGCGCTGGCGGCACTGGCCGCGGTACGCGCGATCGCCGATGATTTCGCTGCTGCTGCCCTGCCGAGCCTTGTTCGCCCTACAACGCAAGCCCACCCGCAGCCGGGGACGCCCAGCCAATGAGCACATCGCCACCCTCTTTCGTCACCTGGTTTCGTGCCGCCGCCCCGTATATCCACGCCTTTCGCGGCAAGACTTTCGTCGTCGCCTTCGGCGGCGAGGTAATCGACGAGGGGCAACTGGTGCACCTGTCGCATGACGTGGCGCTGCTCGCGAGTCTGGGCGTGCGTCTGGTGCTGGTGCACGGGGTGCGCCCGCAACTGGACGCGCTGATCGCACAACAAGGGCTCGAGGCGCAATATGCCAACGGCCTGCGGGTGACCGATCCAGCGACCCTGAACTGCGTCAAGCAGGCCAACGGCATCGTGAGCATCGAGATCGAGGCGCGCCTGTCCACCGGGTTGCCGAACACGCCAATGGCCAACGCGGCGGTCAACGTGGCCCGCGGCAACTTCATCGTTGCCTGCCCGCGCGGGGTGTATGACGGCATCGATCTGCAGTACACCGGGGCGGTGCGCAAGGTCGATGTGCAGGCGCTGCGCGGTCGCCTGGATGCCGGCGAGATCGTGCTGGTCTCGCCCATGGGCTACTCGCCCACCGGCGAAGCGTTCAACCTCACCGTCGAGGATGTGGCCACCTCGGTGGCCACCGCACTGGCTGCCGAGAAGCTGATCTTCATGATCGACGGTCCGGGCGTGCAGCGCGGCCGTGGGCGGTTGATGCGCGAGCTGACCTTGTCCAGTGCCGAGACCTGGCTGAAGCGCACCCAGGTGCCGACTGGCGGGCGCGCGAGCGACCTGGACCGCTTCCTGCCGGCTGCGATCGATGCCTGCCGGCGTGGCGTCGCACGCGCGCATCTGGTCAGCCGCCATGTCGACGGGGCACTGCTGCTGGAGTTGTTCACCCATCACGGCATCGGCACCATGATCTCGCGCGATTCGCTGGAGCGGCTGCGTCCAGCGCGGATCGACGATGTAGGCGCAGTGCTGCAGCTGATCGCGCCGCTGGAGGACGAAGGCACGCTGGTCAGGCGGGGGCGCGAGCGCATCGAGCGCGAGATCGGCTACTTCACCGTCATCGACCACGACCGACGGCTGATCGGCTGCGCTGCGCTATACCCGTTTCCGGCGGCACGCTCGGCCGAACTGGCCTGTCTGGTCGTGCATCCAGACCACCGCGACGCTGGCCATGGCGAGGCGCTGCTGCAGCATATCGAGGCGCGGGCACGCGCCCAGAAGCTCGACTGGCTGTTCGCGCTGACCACGCATACCGCCCACTGGTTCATCGAGAACGGCTTTCACGAGGTGGGCGTCAACGAGCTGCCGGCCGAGCGCCGTCAGCTCTACAACTGGCAGCGGCGTTCGAAGGTGTTCGTGAAGGCGCTGTAGACGTCGTCGCGGGCGGCTACCGCAAGGCCGGACTTCGTGCACTTGCCGGGTTATGACGTGGTGGAGTTCCACACGCTGGCGGTTCCAGCCGGCACGCCTGCGGCCATAGTGGCGCGCCTCCCCATCACTCCGGGAACAGTCCCGCCACGATCTTCATCGGCAGGAACAGGCGAGTGGGTTGCTGCTGCAGTGGCCGGAAGTCGAAGTGCTGGTAGAAGGCCGCAGCTGCGTCGTCTTTGGCATCGACCACGATGGCCATGGCTGCGATCTCGACCGCGGCCGTCAGGCTGCGGTGCAACGCATCCATGAGGAGAAAGGCGCCGAGCCCTTCGCCTTTCTGTCTTTGGTCGACGGCCAGACGGCCCAGCAGCGTCACCGGTAGCTGCGGGTAGCGTGGGAGCTTCTTTGTGAGTGCGGCCGGCAGCTCATTGGGCGTGATGTGGGAGGCCGACAGCGTGTAGTAGCCGAGGACGGCTGTGCCTGGCGGCTCAGAGAGCACGAAGGGCGCCGCAACGCGCTTCTCCGCGTCCTGGCGGGCCTGCTGCAGCAGGTAGCGGTCGAGAAGCACACTGCCGCAGGCAAAGGCGCTGCGCTCGTGGCTTTTTGCGAGGGGGACGACGCGGTAGGGCGCGACAGCGGTGGGCAATCACAGTCCCATTTGCTGCCGGTACTTGACGACGGCCTTGCGCAGGCGGGCGTTAGCCGGTGCCGGTTCGAGCAAGGCGGTCACGAAGGCGACCTGTTCCTTGCGGGTGAGCCGAATGGTCTCGCGTTCCTGGATCAGCTTGGTTGCTGCTTCCTCAGCGCTCGCGATCACGAAGTCGCTCAGCGTCCGGCCCGCCAGGGCGGCGGCATGCTGCAGCAACGCCTTCTGGCCGGTCGTGACGCGGGCTTCCAGGCGCCCTGCCCGTGACTTCTCTGGGGCATCGGTCGTTTCGGTCAACATGGTGGCCTCGAGGGGGTGACGTGCGTTGCGCGCCCGCCCTGATGGCGGACTTTCTCTGTGTACGGAATATCTCCGTACATGTCAAGCCGTTCGGGTCGCCGCGCCTCGACGGCGCTTCGTCTTCCTGGGATCGCGGCAAATCCCGCGTCAACCATGCTGCGCGAGCCCTCGATCAGCAGGTCGCCGCAGTCGAAATCCCCGAGCGATGGGTCCATGGTCAGCAGCGTCGCATTGCGGATCAGCAGTCGTCGCATCGGTCACTCCTTGTCGCTGAGCGTCGGCGGACGCTGGCGCGCATCCTGGCAGAGGGCGGACAGGCTGGATTCTCGCCTTACGACCGGGTCCGCTGTCAAGCGCCAGTTGCGGGCGATCCGCGATTACACTTCCCCGTTGGTTGCACCCCCGGTGGATGCAACAATTGCGCGCAAATACATCGGGCGAGCGTCCTTGAGTCTGCGCGCATGCGCGAAAGGGCGCCTCCCCGCTTCAGCCAGGAATCGACATGACCCGCACAGTGTCCTGCATCAAGCTCGGCCGAGACGCCGAGGGACTCGATTTTCCGCCCTACCCCGGCGCGCTCGGGCAGCGCATCTTCGAGCGGGTCTCCAAAGAGGCCTGGAAGGTCTGGCTGGAAGACCAGAAGCGGCTGGTCAATGAAAACAGGCTGAGTCTGGCCGACCCGAAGGCGCGCAAGTACCTCGCCGAGCAGATGGAGAAGCACTTCTTCGGTGACGGCGCTGACGTCGCGCAGGGTTACGTGCCCCCGCCCAAGCCCGACTGAGCCCCGATTGGCTGGCAATCGGCCAGCCTTGCATTGTCACGATACTGCAACCTTGACGTCATAAACTCCGCTCGCCGATCATGCGGGATGCCCTCTGATCGTCCAGACACGATCCGGAGGAGCGCCAGCCTTGAGCACTGCCGCCGTGAAACGAAAGCGGGAACTTTCGCCAGAACATTTTCTGAACCGGGAACTGGGTCAGCTCGCTTTCAACCGCCGGGTGCTGGAAGAGGCTGAAAGCCCGAAGACTCCGCTGCTCGAAAGACTGCGTTTTCTGTGTATCGTGTCGAGTAACCTGGACGAGTTCTTCGAGATCCGGGTGGCCGGGCTGAAGGAGCAGATCACCGTGGCCGCGCCTGCGACCGAGCCGGACGGCATGGCGCCGCGCGAGGTGTTCCGGCTGGTGGCGCAGCAGGCGCATGAGCTGGTCGATAGACAGTATCGGCTGCTCAACAGCGAACTGCTGCCCCGGCTGGCGCATGAAGGCATCCGCTTCCTGCGCCGGGGCGAGTGGAATGCGGCTCAGCAGGAGTGGGTGCGCGGCTATTTCGTCCGGGAGGTGATGCCGATACTCACACCGATCGGGCTGGACCCTGCGCATCCGTTCCCGCGGGTGCTCAACAAGTCGCTCAATTTCGCGGTCGAACTCGAAGGCAAGGATGCCTTCGGTCGGCGCTCCGGTGCGGCGATCGTGCAGGCGCCCAGGGTGCTGCCGCGTGTGGTGGCATTGCCGCCCAAGGTGGCCGGGTGCCCGAACGGTTTCGTGTTCCTCTCGGCGGTGCTGCATGCCCACGTAGGCGAGTTGTTCGCCGGCATGCGGGTGCTCGGGTCCTATCAGTTCCGGGTTACCCGAAACAGCGACCTGTTCGTGGACGAGGAAGAGGTGAAGAACCTGCGCACCGCCCTTCAGGGCGAGCTGCCGCAGCGGCACTTCGGCAATGCGGTGCGGCTCGAGGTGGCGGACAACTGTTCCGAGGCGATGACCGCATTTCTTCGCCAGCAGTTCAACCTCGGTGAGGATGATCTTTACCGCGTCCCCGGTCCGGTCAATCTGGTACGGCTGATGCAGGTGCCCGACTGGGTCGACCGGCCGGACCTGATGTACCGGCCGTTCACGCCGGGCATTCCGGGCACGCTGATGCGCCGCTCGGACATCTTCGAGGCGATCCGCCGTGGCGACATCCTGCTGCATCACCCTTACCAGTCGTTCGCGCCGGTCGTGCACTACATCCAGCAGGCCGCATCCGACCCGTGCGTGGTGGCGATCAAGCAGACCGTCTATCGCACCGGGAACGAATCAGTGCTGATGGAGACGCTGATCGAAGCCGCTCGCAACGGCAAGGAGGTCACCGTGGTGGTCGAGCTGCTGGCCCGGTTCGACGAGGAGGCGAACATCAACTGGGCGGCGAAGCTCGAGCAGGCGGGTGCCCATGTGGTCTATGGCGTGGTTGGCCACAAGACCCACGCAAAAATGGCGTTGGTGGTCAGGCGCGAAGAGGGCCAGCTGCGCCGCTATGTGCATGTGTCCACCGGAAACTATCATGTGCGCACGGCTGGGCTTTACACCGACTTCGGCCTGTTCACCTGTAACGAACAGATCTGCTCGGACGTGAACGAGACCTTCAAGCAGCTGACCGGCCTGGGCCGCGCGAGCAGGCTGCATCATCTCTGGCAGGCGCCGTTCACCCTGCAGGAGAACGTGGTGAAGGCGATAAACGAGGAGGCAAGGGCCGCGCGCGCCGGCAAACGCGGGCAGATCATCGCCAAGATGAACGCGTTGCTCGAGCCTGGCACGATCGAGGCGCTGTACAAGGCGTCGCAGGCGGGTGTGAAGATCGATCTGATCGTGCGCGGCGTCTGCGCGTTGCGACCGGGCGTGCCCGGGCTGTCCGACAACATCCGGGTGCGCTCGATACTCGGGCGATTCCTTGAACACTCCCGGGTGTTCTACTTCCACGCAGGCGGCAAGGAACTGGTCTACCTCTCGAGCGCCGACTGGATGGACCGGAACTTCTTCCGGCGCGTCGAGATCTGTGTGCCCGTCCTGGACCCGCGGCTCAAGCGGCGCATCGTCGCCGAGGCCCTGCGGCCCTGCCTGCGCGACAACCTGCAGGCATGGGAGATGAGCGCGGATGGTACCTACCGCCGGCGCAGCTCCGCCCGCGGGCGGCCCTACTCGGTGCAGCAGGCGCTGCTTGCCGAGCTGGCGCAAGACCCGGTTACGCGCGAATAGACGCGCGATAACGAACACCGCCGCAGCGTTGCGGCGGATTGAACCGTGCGGATCAAGCCGATGCCTGTCGAAACCGAACTGCGTTTCATGCTTACCGCGGCCCAGGCCCGCGCACTGGGTGCGCACCCGCGGCTGGCCGGCACGCTTCAACGCCGGCCGCTCTTGAGCATTTACTTCGACACCCCGGAACTGGCCCTTGCACAGCGCCGCGCCGGGCTGCGTCTGCGTCGGATCGGTCGCACCTGGGTGCAGACCTTCAAGTGCAGCCTCGCGGGCGGTGGCGATCACCAGCGCGGTGAATGGGAGTGGCCAGTGGCCAGGTCTGCCCTGGATTTCAGCAAACTCGCCGAGACGCCACTTGCCGACTGGTTCGACAAGGCGCGCAACCGGGAGGCCCTGGCGCCCAGGTTCGAGACCCGTTTCTCGCGATCTACCGCACTCATCGAGTTCGAACAGTCAGCGATCGAGGTTGCGATCGATCGGGGCAAGATCGTGGCAGGCGAGCTTGCTGCGCCGATCCTGGAGCTCGAGCTTGAACTCAAGAGCGGCCCGATCGATGGGCTGTACGCAGCGGCAAAGGCGTTCAACCGCGACCTGGCGCTGGCGATCGAGCCGCGCAGCAAGGCGGCGCGCGGGGTTGCGCTGCTCACTGGCGCTGTCGAGGCACCCGTCAAGGGCGGGCGACTGCAGCTGGAAGAAGGCAGCACAGTCGAGGAAGCGTTCGCCGCAGTGATTCAGCATTGCCTCAATCACCTTCAGGCCAACGCGCGCGGCGTACGCCATGCCGAGGATCCGGAGTATGTGCATCAGGCCCGGGTTGCATTGCGCCGGCTGCGCTCTGCACTGGCCACCTTCCGCCGCGCGGTGCCGCGCTCGAGCTGCGAGGCGTTGTCGCAGGAAGCGCGCTCGCTGGCTTCGGCGATGGGCCATGCGCGCAATCTGGACGTGTTCGAGGACGAAACGCTGAAGCCGCTGGTCGAGGCAGGTTGCGGTGCCAGTCTGGACGGTGTGTTCGCCCGGCTGGAGCGCGAGCGCGCCAAGGCCAGGCTGGAAGCCGCGGGCGCGCTGTCGCCGCCCAGGTTCACCGCCTTCCTGCTCGATATGCTGCACTGGCTGGACACTCGCGGCTGGCGACCAGGTCCGGACGACAGCCGACCAGGGGCCGCCGGGACGGCTGGACACCCGGCCGGCACGAATACCGAGCGCGCCACCGACCCGCGCGGCGTGCGCCACCGGGTCCTTGAGCAGCAGGGCGCCGGCATTCGGCGGTTTGCCGCGTCCACACTCGGCCGCCGGCATCGCGCAGTGCTCGCGGCGGGTACGCAGCCCTCGTCGATGGCGCCGGCTGCGCGCCATGAACTGCGTATCGCGATCAAGAAGCTGCGCTATGCCGCAGAGTTCTTCGCCGCCCTTTATCCGAACCGGGCGAGCGCACCCTATCTGGAGGTGATGGCCGAGTTGCAACAGGCGCTTGGTACCTTGAACGATATCGTCACCGGCGAACAGCTGGCAGCCACGGACTTCTCGCAGACACTGGACCCAGCCGGCGTGGCACTGCTCGCCGGCTGGCGGGCCGGCCTGGGCAGCGCAACATTGCAGGATGCCGATCGGGCCTGGAAACGTTTTTCCACGTTGCAGGGATTCTGGTAGCAGTCCCGAGGAGCGGCGAATGAACCTGATCCTGTGGCGGCATGCCGAGGCTGAAGAGTCTCCGAACGATCTGGCGCGCCAGTTGACCGCGAAAGGGCATCGGCAGGCGCAACGCATGGGCGCCTGGCTCGAGGCGCGCCTGCCTGAGAAGTACAAGGTGATCTGCAGCCGTGCCCGGCGGTCCCAGGACACCGCGCGCGCACTTACCGAGAAGTTCAAGATCGATGCCAGCATCGATCCGGGTGCATCCTATGCCGCGGTGCTGGCAGCGGCCAATTGGCCGCATGCTTCCGGAACCGTGGTGGTCGTGGGCCACCAGCCAACGCTCGGCGAGGTGGCCTCGATGGTGCTGGCCGGCGAACCGACCGAATGGGCGATTCGCAAGGGTGCCGTGTGGTGGATCTCCTATCGCGAGCGGGAGTCGGTCGGTGAGACCGTGCTTCGGGCCGCGATGTCGCCGGACCTGCTTTAAAGCGGCCTGACCCGGATCGGGGTCTTCTGCTGCGCCGCGTGCGGAGGTAGCATTCATGGCAACTCAGGCCAGGAAAGCGCGCGATGTTCGAATCTGCAGAGCTTGGGCATCGGGTCAGCAAGGCAGCGTATGCGCGGCGCGAACCGCTGCTGCGCGCCAGCTTGCTGGATGCACAGCTCGCGCTGGGCACGCAGAAGCGCTTTCCGGTGCTGATCGTGATTGGCGGGGTGGACGGTGCCGGGAAGGGTGAGACGGTAAATCTGCTCAACAGCTGGATGGACCCGCGGCTGATTCTCACTGCCGCGTTCGCAGCGCCCTCGGACGAAGAGCGCGAGCGGCCGCGCATGTGGCGCTACTGGCGTGCGCTGCCCCCAAAGGGGCGCATCGGCATTCTTTTTGGCGCCTGGCCTACCACGCCAGTGCTTGATCGGGTCGCCAGGCGCATCGATTCAGGTGAGTTCGAGCAGCAGATCGCGCAGATCTGCCGGTTCGAGCAGATGCTCACCGACGAGGGTGTGCTGTTGCTGAAGTTCTGGTTTCACCTTTCGAAGCGCGACCAGAGGGCGCGGCTGAAGGCGTTGCACGCAGACCCGGTGACCCGTTGGCGGGTCACGCGCGAGGACTGGCAGCGGCTGGAACACTACGACCGGTTTCGCAAGGTGTCCGAGCAGCTGGTGCGTCGAACCTCGACTGCGCAGGCGCCCTGGCTGGTGGTCGAAGGTCTGGATGCGCAGTATCGCAGTCTCACCGCAGGCGACGCGCTGCTCGATACGATGACCCGGCGGCTGGCCGCGCCCGATCCGGTCGCGCCGATTCGCGTCCCGCTCGCGCCTCCGACGAGCGACCGGCGCAACGTGCTCGACGCGCTGGTGCTCGACCAGCCGATGTCACGCGCCGACTACGATGCCGAGCTCGAGCGGTTGCAGGGGCGGCTGAATCGGTTGTCCCGGCATTCCCGCTTTCGCGCCCGTTCGGCAGTCGTCGTGTTCGAAGGCAGCGATGCCGCTGGCAAGGGCGGGGCGATCCGGCGTATCACCGCAGCACTCGATGCGCGTCAGTACCAGGCCGTCCCGATCGCTGCGCCGACCGAGGAGGAACGCGCCCAGCCCTACCTCTGGCGGTTCTGGCGCAACCTGCCGCGCGACGGTCGGTTCGCGCTGTTCGATCGGTCGTGGTACGGGCGGGTGCTGGTCGAGCGGGTCGAGGGCTACTGCAGCCAGGCCGACTGGATGCGTGCCTATGGCGAGATCAATGATTTCGAGAGCGAGTTGTGCGCGCACGGCACGATCGTGGTCAAGTTCTGGCTCGAGATCAGCAAGCAGGAACAGCTGACCCGGTTTCGCCAACGGGAGAAGGTGGACTTCAAGAAGTACAAGATCACCCGCGAGGACTGGCGCAACCGCCGTCGCTGGGGCGACTATCGGCAGGCAGTTTGCGACATGGTCGATCACACTTCGACCGACGTTGCCCCCTGGACTCTGGTGGAGGCGAACAACAAGCAGTTTGCGCGGATCAAGGTGTTGTCGACCCTGGCGGCAGCGATTGAGAAGGCGTTGTGAGCAGCGGGGCGCGCCTCGTGACGGCACGCCGTCAGCCGAACAGCACCAGCGCCCAGACCACCGGCACGTTCAGCAGGGTCAGCAGCACTGCTGCCGAGCCGATGTCCTTGGCGCGCTTGGCGAGTGCGTGATCCTCGAGCGAGACCCGATCGACGGTCGCCTCGACCGCCGAGTTGAGCAGTTCCACGATCAGCACCAGCAGCACCGAGCCGATCATCATTGCCCGGCCCGGTCCGGTCGCCGGCAGCAACAGCGCCAGCGGGACCAGCAGTGCCGCCAGCAGCACCTCCTGGCGGAACGCATCTTCGTGCCGGTAGGCCGCGTGCAGACCTGCTGCCGAGTAATGCAGGGCGTTCCAGACCCGGCGCAGGCCGGTCTTGCCCTTGTGCGGGCTCTCTTCAATTGGAGTCTGCGAAGAAACAGCGGGCGGACGAAGATCGTTCATCGGCGATTCATGCGCGCAGGACTGAAGCCCCAGGTGATGCGGAAGTCACGAGCCTACAGACACTATGTTGAAATTTCTTTGCAATCAAACGGCCCTGGCAAGACAAACTTCGCGCCAGGGCCGTTCAGCCGCACCCGCACCTGCCCGGATGCTCAGAGCGCGGCGAGCGCAGCGTCGTAGTTCGGCTCGTTCTTGATCTCGGACACCAGTTCCGAATGCAGCACCTTGTTGGCGCCATCGAGCACGACCACCGCCCGCGCGGTCAGACCCTCGAGCGGGCCGTCGGTGATGTCCACACCGTAAGTCTGGTGGAAATCGCGATTGCGGAAGGTCGACAGCGTCACCACATTGTTCAGCCCTTCGGCGCCGCAGAAGCGGCTCATCGCGAACGGCAGGTCGGCGGCGATCACCAGGACTACGGTGTCGGTCATTGCCGAGGCCTTCTCGTTGAACACACGGGTCGACTTCTGGCAGGTCGGCGTATCCAGGCTGGGCACGATGTTGAGCACCTTGCGCTTGCCTGCGTAGTCGGCGAGCGACACTTCCTTCAGGTCCTTGCCGGTCAGCGTGAACGCGCCGGCGGTGGCGCCTGCTGCCGGCAGGCTGCCGGCGACATTGATCGGGTTGCCGCCCAGGGTGACTGTGGCCATCGGTTGTGTCTCCTCGTCTGTTGGAATCGTTGTGGGGTTGCAGTAGGGTTGCAGTGGGGTCGCAGTGGGGTCGCAGCTGCGGTCGGGGCGGCGCTTCAGCCCCCAGCCACTGAATCGGCATAGTCGGTCCACTGCAGCAGACCGGCGCGGGCTTCGCTGTCGGCGGCGACCCGCACCAGCCACTGACCGTAGGGATCGCCATTCAGCGATTCCGGCTGCTCGCGCAGGGACTCGTTGACTTCGACCACCGTGCCGCTCACCGGGGCGTGCACATCCGAGGCAGTCTTCACCGACTCGATCACCATGAACGATTCGCCCGCGATCAACTTCGCGCCGAGCTTCGGCAGATCGACGAAAACGATATCGCCAAGTGCATCCTGGGCATGGGCGGTGATGCCGATCTCGACCTGGCCATTGGTCAGGTCGCGCGCCCATTGATGGGTGGCGCTGTAGAGCCGATCGGCGGGCGGGGTGCTGGCTGAAGTGCTCATCGGTGGGTGCTTTCCTTAAGACTCGAGACGCGGCTCGGCGCGACGATCACCGGATCCATTGGTACCCGGTCGGACAGACCGAACGCCTGCTCCATCCACGCCCCGGCAGCGAGCACCCGGTGATCCGAGCGCGGCGGGCCGACCACCTGCAGGCCGACCGGCAGGCCCTCGGCGGTGACTCCACAGGGGATGCTCAGCGCCGGGCAGGCGGTGAGGGTGATCGCGTAGGTGAGGATCATCCAGTGATAGTAGGTGTCGAAGGCAACGCCTGCGGGCACCTCCGGTCCGGGTCGGCGCGCATCGAACGGCGCGCTCAGCGCCACCGGACAGACCAGCAGGTCATGATGATCGAAGAAGCGCACGGTGCGCCGTGCCAGCTCAGCCTGTCCGATCTCGGCGTCGACGACCTCGCGTACCGATCTGGCCAGGCCCTGCTCGGTGTTCCAGATCACGTTCGCAGTCATCTGGTCGCGATGCTGGTCCATTATCGCTGCCAGCCGGCCGACATAGATATGGCTGCGCAGGACCTGAAAGATCGCGTGTGCATCACGCAGGTCGGGCGCGGCCTGCTCGACCCGGGTGCCACCCACCTGCAGTCGCTCGGCGGCGCTTCGGCAGAGGGCGGCGACCTCCGGGTCCACCGCTGGGGCGATACCCAGATCAGGACTGTAGGCGATGCGTGGTGGCAGCTCGGGCGCGAGTGCTGCGCTGAGAAAGCTGCGTGCCGGCGCCGGGCGCGACAGTGGATCGAGGGCCAGCTCGCCGGCTTCGCAATCGAGCATCAGTGCAAGGTCGGCAATATTGCGCGCCATCGGTCCTTCGACCGACAGGGGCGAATACGGCTGGCGCTGTACCCGGGCAACGGTGCCGGTGCTCGGCCGCAGCCCGACCGTAGCGCAGAACGAAGAGGGGATCCGGATGCTGCCGGCGAAGTCATTGCCGGTGGCCAGCCACACCTGGCCGGCGGCCAGTGCGGCGGCCGAACCGCCCGAGGAGCCGCCGCAGGTCATGCCGGTGTTCCAGGGGTTCACCGTGGTGCCGAACACGTCGTTGGATGTGGTTCCGCCAGCGGCGAACTCGGGCAGGTTCGATTTGGCCAGCACGATCGCGCCGTGGCGTTCCAGGCGGTCGACGATGACGTCGTTGACCTGCGAGATGCGCCCGGCATAGACCCGCGAGCCCATGGTGCAGCGAACGCCCGAGACTTCGTTGTTGTCCTTGACCGCGATCGGCAGGCCATGCAGCTGGTAAGGCGAATCGGTAAAGGTGCCGTCCGGGGTCTGCATCAGCCGACGCGCGTGGTCTCGCGCGCGCTCGATGCACCGGGTCGGCAAGGCGTTCAGCGCTGGATCGGTCGCCTCGATACGCGCGACCGCGGCATCGATCAGGTCCAAGGGCGAGATCGCCCGCTTCTTAAGCAGGTCGACTGCCGCGCGTGCAGTGAGTTGGGTCAGTTCTGAGGACATGGCCAGAGCAGATTCGAAAAACAGCGGCGAGAAACGGCGAATTCCGACTACGCCGACAGCGAAGGCGCCCGGGACGCTGATTGTCGCACCGGCGGTCGGGCGTTGCAGGTCGACATGCCCTGGAATGCTCTCCTGGGGCGGTTGACGATATAATTTGGGGTTAAGCAAAGCAGCGGAACCCATTGGAGATCCGGTAGATGAGCGCGCAGCAAGGCAAGGATGAGGGTCACGCCGACAGCCACAGCGAGGCTGGGGGCCTGATCCGGACGCCGAAGCAGTTGATTGTGGTCGTTTTGCTCTCGTTCATCGTGCCGGTGGCGATCATCGTCATGCTCGCCAAGCTGGTGACTGGCGAGAAGAACGTCGAACCGGCGGGCAGCAGCGCGAAAGGCGCAGAGATGATCGCCGAGCGCTTGCGCCCGGTCGGGCAACTCTGGCTGGCCGGAGAGCCTGCGCCCGCTGGCGCGCTGCCGGTGGCAGTGGTCGCGGCGGTCAAGGTCGAGCAGACCGGCGAAGCCGTTTACAAACAGGTCTGCGCCGCCTGCCACACTTCGGGGGCGCTCAATGCCCCCAAGTTGGGCGACAAGGCGGCCTGGGCCAAGCTGATCCCGGAAGGCGCAGACATGCTGACCAAGCAGTCGATCGCGGGTATTCGGCAGATGCCGGCGCGCGGAGGCAATCCCGCGCTGACCGACCTGGAGATGAAGCGGGCGGTGGTGTACATGGCGAACGAATCCGGCGCGAAGTTCAAGGAGCCTCCCGCACCTGCGGCGCCGGCTGCCCCGGTGGTCACGGCCGCGGTCGCCACCGGCGCGGGAGCAGCCGCAGCCGCAGTAACGACAGTCGCTGCCGCAGGTTCGCCCGGCACCGCAAAGTCGGCTTCAGCTGACCCGGCGGCCGACGGTGAGGCGATCTACAAGAAATCCTGCGCCGCCTGCCACGCGACCGGTGCGGCTGGCGCCCCCAAGAGTGGCGACAAGACTGCCTGGGCGCCGCGCATCAAGAAGGGCGAGGACGCGCTGGTGGCCTCCGCGTTGAAGGGAATCGGCGTGATGCCCCCGCGCGGCGGCAACCCCGCGCTGACCGATGCGCAGATTCGCGCAGCGGTGCAGTACCAGATCAAGACGAACCGCTGATCGAATCGCTGATCGCCGCGGCGACCCGCTGCTGCGACAAGGCGGCCAGTTCCCGCCGGTTACGATCGCCTGGCTCGATCGGCTCCAGGAAGTGCAGCTCGGCGCGCAATCCCTTGCCACCGGCAATGCGCCACATCGAGACGAGCAGCGTCATGTCCAGGATGTAGACTGGTTTGTCGCTGCGCACGCCCTGTGCGTCCAGGTAGCGTATCGCGAGCGGGTAGACCCGGGCCTGCGCCGACACCGCCGGCTGGAACAGCGAGGCACGAAACGGCAGCACCAGTGAGCCGTCGGTGGTCGTGCCCTCAGGAAAAACGGAGATCCGTTCGCCGGCTACCGCCAGCCGGGCCACGATCTGGTCGTTGACCCGGCGGGTGTCGGAACGCCGGGTGCGTTCGATGAACAGGGTACCGACCCGGTAGGCGAGCCAGCCGACCACCGGCCAATGGCGGATCTCCGACTTGGCGACGAACAGCGTCGGGCTCACTGCGTTGATCAGCCAGATGTCCAGCCAGGACACATGATTGGCGACGATGAACACTGGCGCGTCGTCCCGCGGCAGGTCGCCACGCACCTCCAGGCGAACGCCCAGAATCTCCAGCAGCGAGGCGCACCATGGCTGCATGTGCCGGTTGCGCAGACGCACGTCGGCGCGCTTGAGCTTGAACAGGGCGATGAGCAGCCCCTTCAACAGCACGGCGGTTGCGCGTGTGAGCCGCCACAGACGGACCGGCGTGCCGTGCTCACTGGCCGTGTCGGGCGGGGGGGGCGGGGGCGGTGAGGAAGCGGAAGGAGGCAGGTTGTCGTTCAATGCGGACAGGGCAACGAAGCACGCTGTCCCTGCCGACGATTCAGGCGGCAGCTTCCAGCGGCTTCATGAAGTGATTCGCGTAACGGGCGGAGATGTTCGATACGGGCAGCAGCAGCAGCAGATCGGCAGTATTGAAATCCGGATCCCACGCCGGATCGCCGCAAACATAGGCGCCCAGACGCATGTACCCCTTGAGCAGCGGGGGCATCGATACACGCACCCCCGGGGTGAGCGCCAGCCTCTTCGGATCAAGCGGCAGTGCGCAGCGCGGAAACACCCGGTACTCGGGCGGACTGAGCGCCGAGTCGCGCAGTTCATTATAGATGTGCGCGGCCTGAACCCCACCGTCGGCGAGACCAATACTTGCACAGCCGATCAGGAACTCGTGACCTTGTTCCATGACATGCTGGGCGAGTCCTGACCAGAGCAGGGCAATCGTGCCGCCATTGCGGTAACCCGGGTGAACACAGGATCGGCCCACCTCGACCATGCGCGGGCGCAGGTGGGCCAGCCGGCCGAGATCGAACTCCGAGTCAGAGTAGTACCTGCCAAGGTGTCGTGCCCGCTCAGGGGTCAACACCCGGTAAGTACCCACGACCTCGCCGGTTGCGGTATTGCGCGCGATCAGGTGCTTGCAGTGGGGGTCGAACTCGTCCTTGTCGATCCCCAGCGCAGCGCTCGGTAGGCGGGCGCCCTGCTCTTCGGCAAACACCTGATAGCGCAACCGGAGCGCTTCCTCGATTTCACCCGGGTTGCGGGCGAAGCTGACCGTCAGGCCGCGTGTCGCCTGTCTGGTCGACCGTGAGTGTTCGATCTTAAGCATCGACTGCCTCCACAGGGAACCGAGAGACGGTAAGCACTCACCAAGACAGACCGGTTACCCTTCAGTGAAAATTCAACGGCTGCGAGGTTGCAACGCGGTTAAAAAATCGGCCGGTGTGTCTTTCGTACCCCATCTTAACGCACGATCTCCGAGATCGTCACACTGACCCCGGTGGCCCCGACCGTGACCGATTTCACCGTACCGACCAGGTCACCCGGCTGAGGCAGCGCCTGTCCGGAACGCGAGACTCGCGCTGAAATGATGACGGTCTTGTGCAGCGACAGCATGGCGCCTGGGGCCATGCTCAGCGTATCGTCCAGCGTGAAGCGCAGGGGCAGGTCCTTCACCCGCGCCCGCAGCACGGCGAGCGGGACCGGCGCGCCGTCGATCGCACGGGCGATGACGAACACTGTTTCCTCAGGCCGCGCCTGCGCAGCCAGTTCCGGCGCGAGTGCGACCTCGCCACTGACGCTGGCCCGCTCGGCGTTGGTCCGCACATCCTTGGCGGGCGCACTCGCCGGGTCGAGCTTCACGCCAGCGGCGGCGGCCGCCTGGCGGGTCT
Organism: Burkholderiales bacterium; assembly: GCA_038205245.1. Taxonomy (GTDB): domain Bacteria; phylum Pseudomonadota; class Gammaproteobacteria; order Burkholderiales; family CAIKXV01; genus CAIKXV01. The sequence continues at coordinate 7,157 of JBBRCD010000046.1, read as the reverse complement.
GGGTCATCGCGTCTTCCACCATCTTGCGGTCAGGGGAAGCCGGATCGACCAGCACCGCCAGGCGCTGCCAGAACACGATCGCCTCGCTGAACTGGCGGGTCTCCATCGCTGTGGTTGCCGCCAGTGCGAGCGCGGTCTGATTCTTCGGATCGAGTTCGAGCGCGCGCTCGACCAGCGCCCGCGGGCGTCCAGACAGGCTGCCCTGCACCATGGCCAGTGCGTCCGCATGACTGGCGATCAGATCGGCGTTGTCCGGCTTGAGCGCGCTTGCCTTCTCGAACGCCGATACCGCCTCCTGCATGCGGCCCATGAGCTGGTAGGCCCGCCCAAGCATCACCCAGCCATCGGCGTCGTCCTGCTTGCTGGCGAGCCGCGCGGCGAGCTGGTCCACCATCTGGACGAACTGCTGCTCTGGCGGCTGCAGCGCGCCCGGGTTGCCGATCTTCAGGTAGATGCCCAGGGCGAGCAGGGGAACCAGTGCGACACCGCCGAGCGCAAGCCAGCGCCCGGACACCGGCCGCGCGCCTGTCGGCACTGGCGCGGCGCCGGCATCGAGCGCGGTTTCGGCGATCACGCGCCGATCCAGTTCGCGCCTGGCCAGTGCATGCTGGTCCGCCGACAGCACGTCTTCGGCCAGTTCCCGGTCCAGTTCCTGGAGGTGGTCGCGGTAGACCGCGGCATTGAGCTCCGCGCGCGCCGGTCCCATGACCGACTGGCGTGCGGCGCGCAGCAGTGGAACCACAACGAAGGCCGCAGCGATCAACGCCAGCAGCGCACAGGCGATCCAGAATCCGGTCATCGATCAGTCATCCCGGCCCGGTGCCTCCCGGCGCGGCCCCGGACTTGCCGGACAGCCTTGTCAGCGCTTCACTCTCAAGGTCGGACAATGCCGGGTCACTGCCTGCGACCGCCTGTTTCCGGCGCGCGAGCTGGCGCACCAGTACGGTCAGTCCACCCAGCAGCAGCAACCCCGGACCGAACCAGAGTGCGAGCGTGGTGGCGTCCAGAGGTGGGCGGAAGCGCACGAAATTGCCATAGCGCGCCACCATGAAATCGATCACCTGGCGATCGGTCATGCCGGAGCGCAACTGCTCACGTACTTCGTTTCGCATGTCGACGGCGAGTGTGGCGTGCGATTCGGCGATGGTCTCGTTCTGGCAAACCATGCAGCGCAACTCCTTGGTGACTGCCAGCAGGCGCTTCTCGAGGTCCGGATCGCTCGCGGTCGGGCGCGCGGCCGGTCCGGCAGACGGCACAGCAGGCGGAGTTGCAACCCCCGCCGCCGGCTGTGCGGCCACGGGTGCCGCCACGGGTGCAGCCACGGGTACGATTGGCTGCCCGAAGGCGAGCGACACTGGCATCAGGCCGGTAAATGCCAGGCTCAGCACCAGAGTCGCTGCCAGAGGCGGCGCAAGAGTCGCTCCGCGGGCACTCACGATTGGCGCAGTTTCTCGATCAGCGGCAGCAGCGTACGCTCGACCACCTGCTGGGTGAGTGGTCCGACATGCTTGAAGCGGATCACGCCCTGCTTGTCGATCAGATAGGTCTCGGGCGTTCCATAGACGCCGTAGTCGATGCCGGTACGTCCGCTCGCATCGACCACCGACAGCACATACGGGTTGCCGTGACGGGCGAGCCACGCGGTCGCCGCTTCCTGCTTGTCCTTGTAGTTCAAACCGTAGACCGGCACGCCGCGTCTGGACAGGGCTTCGATCACCGGATGTTCTTCCAGGCAGGGCGCGCACCAGGACGCCCAGACATTGAGCAACCAGACTTTGCCCTGCGTGTCGCCCACCGAGAATTCGCGCCCGGGGTCGGCAAGCGTGGGCAGCTTGAACGCTGGTGCTGCCTTGCCGATCAGTGGCGACGGGACCTCGCGCGGATTGAGCGTCAGCCCGACGGCGAGAAAGCCTGCGAGAACGATGAAGCCGGCGAGCGGCAGCCAGTAGCGTGCCATGGCCTCAGCGGCGCTCCGGTGGCGCGAGCGGGACGCGCGCGACCGGCGCCCCCGCGCCTAGCGCCTGCGGCGCTGGCTGGCCGGTCAGGCCAGCAGGGTAAGTTGGTCCGGCCGGGCCGGCCGGGCCAGGGATCTGGGTGAACCCGGGGACCCGCTCACGCACCCGCACCCGGTAGCGACGGTCGCACACCGCGAGCAGTCCGCCGAGCGCCATCAGGAAACAGCCCGCCCAGATCCAGTCGATGAAGGGCTTGTGATACACGCGCACTATCCAGGCGCCATCGTCCACCGGTTCGCCGAGCGCCACGTAGAGATCACGGGTGAAGCCCGAGTCGATCGACGCCTCGGTCATCACCGTGCCCGAAGCGTTGTACACCCGCTTCTGCGGCGACAGGGTCTCGACGAAACGGCCTTCCTTCAGTATGGTGACCGTCCCTTCCATCGCCCGGAAGTTCGGACCGGCGACATCGCGCACCCCGTCGAAGCGAAACACGTAGCCGCCGGCGGCGACCGTCTCGCCGACTCGCATCTTCACGTCCTGTTCGCTCTCGTAGCCGCGCACCATCGTCACCCCGAAGACGAATACTGCAACGCCGAAGTGGGCAAGCAGCATGCCATGGAAGCTCGCGCTCGGCCGGCGCAGCCGCTGCAGCAGCGACCCGTCGCCCTGGCTTACCCGCTGCACCAGCGAGGTGACCGCAGTCGAGGCGATCCAGGCCGCACACAGGAAGCCGAACGAGGCCATCGGGCTGAAAGTACCGATGCCGGTGTTGGCCGACATCGCCAAGGGTATGACGACCGCAGTGGCCACGCTGACCGCGAACGCCCAACGCAGGCGAACCGCGATCTCGGGCAGAGTCGCCTTCTTCCATTTTGCCACCGGCCCGATCCCCATCAGGAACATCAGCGGCGCCATCAGGGGCAGGTAGACCGTGTCGAAGTAGGGCGGCCCGACTGACAGCTTGCCCAGGCCGAGCGCGTCGATCACCAGCGGGTAGAGCGTACCCAGCATGATCGATGCCGCAGCCACGATCAGCAGCACGTTGTTGCCGAGCAATGCGGTTTCCCGCGACATCAGATCGAAGCTTCCACCCAAGCCGACCTTGGGTGCCCGCCAGGCATAGAGCACGAGCGATGCGCCGATGGATATCACCAGGAAGGCCAGGATGTACAGACCACGCTCCGGGTCGGTTGCAAACGAGTGCACTGAAGTGAGCACCCCGGAGCGCACCAGGAAGGTACCGAGCAGCGACAACGAGAATGCGCTGATTGCGAGGAGCACCGTCCAGCTCTTGAACGCGCCCCGCTTTTCGGTCACGGCCAGGGAGTGGATCAATGCCGTGCCGACCAGCCACGGCATGAACGACGCGTTCTCGACCGGATCCCAGAACCACCAGCCGCCCCAGCCCAGCTCGTAATAGGCCCAGGCCGACCCGAGCGCGATACCCAGGGTGAGGAACAGCCAGGCCACCGTGGTCCAGGGCCGCGACCAGCGCGCCCAGGTCGAGTCGAGTTCCCCGGAGATCAGTGCGGCGATGGCGAAGGCGAAGGCCACCGAGAAGCCGACATAGCCCATGTACAGCAATGGCGGGTGCATCACCATGCCGATGTCCTGCAGCAGCGGGTTCAGGTCGCGCCCGTCCGGGGCCGCCGGCAGCAGACGTTCGAACGGGTTCGAGGTGAACAGCATGAACGACAGAAAGCCGACGCTGATCATGCCCATCACCGCGAGCACGCGCGCGGTCAGCGGGTCGGGCAACTGCCGGCTGAACACACTGACTGCGACCGTCCATCCCGACAGCATGAACGCCCAGAGCAGCAGCGAGCCTTCATGCGAACCCCAGGTCGCGGTGAACCGATACAGCGGGGGCAGCTGCGAATGCGAATTCTGGGCGACGTTCAGGATCGAGAAATCCTGGTTCATGAAGCCGTAGATCAGGGCGGCGAAGGCGAGGGTGACGAACACCCCCTGTCCCTGAGCGACCGGGCGCGCCATTGCCATCAAGGCGGCGCTGCCGCGCTGCGCGCCGATCAGCGGAAACACCGACTGAACCAGCGACAGCACCAGCGCCAGGATCAGACAGAAATGACCAAGCTCGGGAATCATTTGCCATACCCTCCTTTTGGCGCAACCATCGACCCCTGGGCCTTCTTCGCCTGCTCCAGCGCATATGCGGCCTCTGGGGGCATGTAATTTTCATCATGCCGGGCGAGCACCTGGTCAGCACGAAACACGCCGTCCGGCCCGAGTCGTCCACGCGCGACCACGCCCTTGCCCTCCTGGAACAGGTCCGGAAGGATGCCCTTGTAGGTCACCGGCACCGTCTTCGCGGTGTCGGTGACCTGAAACGCCACGGTCAGGCCGTCGCTCTGGCGGCGCACGCTTCCAGCCTCGACCAGGCCGCCGATCCTGAACGCACGATCGGCCGGCGCCTCCTTGGCGTACACCTGGGACGGGCTGAAGAAAAACAGCAGGTTTTCTTCGAACGCATTGAGTACCAATGCCGAGGTGGCGGCCAGGGCGGCCAGGCCGACGCCGATGATGGCGAGGCGTTTCTGGCGCGGCTTCATGGGCTGCTCCACTGTCTGATCTTGCGCTGGGTCAGGGCCTGCGCCAGCGATTGCCGGCGCTCGCGGCCGATCCAGACAATCTCGACAACGACCAGCAGCGCGGTGACGCCATAGGCAATCCACACGAAATACGCGTAGCCGCCCATGGCAATGAAATCAGACCAGCTTGACCAGTTCATGTCGTTCTCTCGGTCGCGCGGCCATCGGCGAGCAGTTCGCCCACCCAGGCGCTGTGTTGTTCGCGCTCGATGATGATCGAGCGCACCCGTGCCAGCGACACTGCGATGGTGTAGAGCCAGGCTGCGATCGCCATCACCAGCATGCCAGCCAGCATCACCGAGGCCATCGATGTGCTGCCAAAGTTGACCGAGGCGCCCTGATGCAGCGTATTCCACCAACGCACCGAGAAGTAGATGATCGGCACGTTGACCACGCCGACCAGGGTCAGCAGCGCGCCCGCGCGGTCGGCTCGACGCGGATCGTCGATCGAGGCGCGCAGCGCGATGTAGCCGATGTAGAGGAAGAACAGGATCAGGGTCGATGTGAGGCGGGCGTCCCACACCCAGTAGGCGCCCCAGGTTGGACGGCCCCAGAAGGCACCGGTCCAGAGCGCGACGAAGGTGAACATCGCCCCGGTGGGCGCCAGGGACTGCACCATCATGCCCGACAGACGGGTGTTGAACACCAGTCCGGTGGCTGCCCAGCCCGCCATCACCAGATAAATGAACATGCCCATCCAGGCCGCCGGAACATGGATGTAGATGATCCGGTACGAGTCGCCCTGCTGGAAGTCGGACGGCGCGAGGATGAGCCCGATATACAGCCCGATCAGTGCTGACACCGCCGCCGCCCCGGCGAACCACGGAATCAGGCGTCCGGCGAGCGTATAGAAACTCGCAGGCGACGCGTACTTGAACCAGTGGATGGCCATCTATTGTCGGGATCGGCTTGTTCTGGCGCCCTCGTCGGGCGCGATTCCTGGGTGGGTCGGCGGGGTGGCGTCAGTGGGACAGCGTCAGTGCGGAGGCGTCAGTGGGGCGGCGGCTGTGGTGAACGTCTGTGGTGAGCTTCTGTATCGAGCGTCGGTGGCGGGCGTCCGACGCGTGCATCATTCGAGCGAGATGCGCACTGCCGCGGCAGCCGCCCAAGGTGCGAAGGTCAGCGTGAACACCATCAGCGCGGCGAGCAGCGACAGGTGGGCGCCCGCATCCAGGCCGGCAAGCGTTGCCTCCACTGCGCCGGCACCGAAGATGAGAGCCGGAATATACAGCGGTAGCACCAGAACCGCAGTCAAAACGCCTCCGCCCCGCACGCCGAGTGTGAGGGCCGCACCGACCGCGCCGATCGCGCCCAGGATCGGCGTGCCCAGTGCGAGCGACAGCATCAGCACGCCGGTGGCCGAGGTCGGCAGATCGAATTGCAGCGCGATCAATGGCGACAGCAGGGTCAGCGGCAGGCCGGTTGTCAGCCAGTGGGCGAGCAGCTTCGCGAACACGATCAGCGACAGCGGTTGCGGCGCCAATGCGAGTTGTTCCAGCGTGCCATCGGCATGGTCCACGGCGAACAGGCGGGGCAGCGCGAGCAGCGAGGCCAGCAGTGCGGCCACCCAGAGCACGCCAGGAGCGATCGCACGCAGCAGTTCGGGTTGCGGTCCGATGCCCAGTGGAAACAGGCTGGTGACGATGATGAAGAAAAACAATGTGGTCGCAATGTCCGCCGGTCGACGCAAGGTCAGCAGCAGGTCGCGACGAAGTACACACAGCAGGACGCCGATCATCCTTGTTCGCCAAGCTTGAGCGAGCGCACCTGAGCGGTGTGTCCGGCGCCGTCATCCGCCCTGGCCGCCGGCTCGATCGGCTGATGGGTGGCGACCACGGCGACCCCGCCGCCATGCAGGTGACGACCGAGCAAGGCAACGAAGGCGCTGGCTGCCTCACTGTCCAGCGCCGCAAGCGGCTCGTCCAGCAGCCACAGACGGCGGCGACCCAGACAAAGTTGGGCCAGGGCGACTCGCCTGCGCTGACCCTGCGACAGCACGCGCCCGGGCAATTGTCCGCGCCCGGTGAGTCCGACCTCGCCCAGCGCCGCGCGCGCCTCGTCCGGTCCGATCGCGATGCCGGCGATGCCGGCGGAGACCGACAGGTTCTCCTCGGCGGTCAGGTCGTCCTTGATCGCTGGCGCATGACCGAGATAGCACAGGTCGGCGAAGAACTCATCGCCCAGCTCGCCCACCGGCGTGCCGTTCCAGCGTACCTCGCCCGCTTCCGGCCGCGCCAGCCGCGCCAGCACGCGCAGCAGCGTCGTCTTGCCGGTGCCGTTGCGGCCGGTCAGCTGCAGCAGTTCGCCCGGCCCTACCGAAAAGCCGAGATCGGCAAACAGCAGCCGATCGCCGCGCGCAGCAGCGAGGGCGGTGACTTCCAGCAACATGGCCTCCGGCAGAAGATGAATCCAGCGCTGGCGGATTCTATAGGCTTTGCAGGCCGTTCCCGATCCTGATCGGCCTGAGCAGCGATTTGCGGTAGCCTGAATCACACGAAGCGGCGCGCGGGCTGTGGCCGGCCGGCATCGATACCCGCGAACCCTGAGCAGTCAAAACAGTCATGCCGAGTGGCGGCACCCCCGAGGATGA
>JBBRCD010000045.1:0-29828 GCA_038205245.1 Burkholderiales bacterium | reverse complement strand
CGGTGGGGACGCGCCTGTCGCGAGACGCGCCCCCGGGTGCTGCTGCGGTCCCAGTCTTCAGATCAGTCCGAAAACCCGCAGCAGAACAATTCCGATGACGGGAACACCCAGAAGCCAAAGAAAGATATAGCGCATGTCGGTGCCTCAAAGGGTTGGTGGTAGGTCCAAGCTCCCCGCAAACACGATGCCCGCCATGGAAGGGGCGCCAGTCTCCGCGCCTGGACAGTTGCGGTGCTGACATCGGGTCTTCGGGCCGGCGCCATGAACAGGACAATCGGGGGGTCACTGCTTGCGTACCGACATTTCGCATGAGGCGTGTCCCGACTGGAGCAGCCGGCAGGGAGGGCATAGCCCTTGCGCGTGCAAAGGAGCCGCGCGCCGCTCCAGCCCCTTGCACTCGTAAGGCCCATCAGCGAGATGCACAAGACCGACGACGGAAATCAAGGTCTTCAAACCCCAGGAGTTGCCAATGTTGCCCTCTCATCATCAAGCCCGAACGCTCGCCCGTGGCAGGGGGTGGTTCAGCCTCGCGCTGGGAGCAGCCGCGCTGATCGGGGTACGCCCCTTGTGCACTTCAACAGACCGACCGAGGATCGCCTTGATGGCCGGCGCTTATGGCCTGATCAGCGTGGTCAACGGCGCGGGCCTGGTGTATTCCTCGCAGCCACGACCCTGGATCTGGGCTCGGGTGGGTGGCGACTTGATCGACCTGGCCATCGTCGCGCTTGCCGTTCGCAACCGATCGACCCGTAGCGTGGGTCTGACGGCCCTGGTAGCACTCGTCGCAACCACGGCCATGGATGTCGCCTGCGCACGCAGCTTGAGCAAGCCCAAGGCGCGCGCTGCCGATTATCGACATCGCAGTGGCGGATCGCGTGCGGGCGATCCGATGCGCAGAATCGCACTGCGTAACTTCGAGCCTGCGACTGACCCGTGCGCACCCAGTGCGATGCCGCCGTGGCCCACCCGCACCAAGCCTCCGGTGCGCGCGGCAAGGTGAGGCATGGTGCGCTGCCTCCGTCTGTTTGCTGCCACATTGCTCGGACTGTATGCGTACGACGCGTAAGGCCTCGCCAACCTAGCCCCCTCGCGCAGAGCACATTCTTTGTCGACCTGGTTGCAGGCACGCTAGCCACGCCAATCGCGGTCACGGCTGGGCGCGTCGCGCTCGGGTGGATGGGAAAGTGATCGCTGCAACGCGCGGTGGTGCCATGCTGATGGCTGCGGCAATAGTCCAAGTTTCAAGATGTCAGCGGCCGCCTTCGACAGTCGGGCAAAAAAAGGACCGTCGGGTGGAGCCTCAGTGCCGCAGTTGTGCCGGCATTGCGCGATAGGCCGGCGCTTCCGGTGGCCGTTGGCTGCCAGGTGCCGATCGCCGTAGTGCTGGCAGCAACCGCTCGTACTCGTTCTTCACCACGGCATAGCACTCGCACGCGCGCCGCTCCAGCCCTGGCCGCTCCAGAAGCGTGATTTGCCCACGCGAATACTTGATGATGCCGGCGGCCTGAAGCTTCAAAGCGGCTTCGGTGACACCTTCCCTGCGTACACCGAGCATGTTGGCAATTGATTGCTGAGTCATCGCCAGTTCGTTGCCGCTCAGGCGGTCGAAGCTCAGCAATAGCCAACGGCATAACTGCTGGTCTAAAGTGTGATGGCGATTGCAGACTGCGGTCTGCGACATCTGGGTTATCAATGCCTGCGTGTAACGCAGCATCAGATGCATCACCGGCGTGTTGCCTTGAAAGGACTCCTTGATTGCGTGGGCACTCAGCCGGTAGCCTCGACCGGCGGTCTGCACCACCGCCCGGCTGGGCGTGCTTTCTCCACCCATGAACAGTGGAATGCCCACGACACCCTCGCTACCGACCACTGCGGTGTCTGCACAATCCCCGTTCTCGAGGACAGACAGCAGCGACACGATGGCGGTCGCCGGAAAGTACACATGGCTGAGGGTGCAGCCTGATTCGTAGAGCACCTGTCCGAGCGACAGTTCTGTGTGCTCGAGCAGCGGCTTCCAGCGCTGCAGTTGCGAATCCGGCAGTGCCGCAAGCAGCTGGTTTTCTGTAGCTTCGTATGCACTGACCATGCGGAATCCTCGATTGAACAATGTCTGGCGAGGGCGTCGAAGCGCACTCGCCTGGGGCAGTCTCGATCGGGTTCACGCAAAGGCTATACCTGAGGACCCCATCGGCCATGGCGTTGACCCAGGATCGCAGCGCTGACGGTCGTGCCCGGGCGCCGGCCCCGGTTCAATAAGCCGAGCCGCGACTGAGGCCTTGTCACCAGCCGCGGCATCAGCGGGAGTGCCTGATGCGTTCCGGCCCGATGGACGCGTTCTGGCGAACTCGGTCAGGCACCTTGCACCGAGACGCACTTGCAGCCTGGACGCGCTTCTTGGAAGCGCTTTTGGTCACAGATATTTCTACGGGCGCCAACTCGACCTGTAAATTGTCCGCATGCAAGTGTGAACTCTGCTGCTCAAGAGTTCCGAGCGAACGCCGATACTTGGGGTGCGGGACGCAGTTTACTCAGGGCGGGCGAACACCCCGCCGACTGGGCATCCCCGCTCAGCACCCAGGGGGCGTCCAAGGATGCCCCCTTCCAGTTGGCAGTCCTACTTGACCGAGTTCAGCAATTCATCGATCTCGGCTGCAGGCAGCCCTCCCACTACGCGTTGTCCATTTGCCAGGAACAACGTGGGCGTGCCTTCAATGCCCAGTTTCTCGGCAAGTGCCATCGTGCGCTCGATCGGAGCATCGCAGTCTGCGCCGGGCGATGCAGGCACGGTGCCGGCACGCATCCAGCGATCCCAGGCCGCGTTTCGATCGGCGCTGCACCAGATTGCCCGCGACTTCAGGACGGAGTCGGCGGCGACGATCGGCAACAGGAACGTATAGATGGTCACGTTGTCCAGCTTGGCGAGTTCGACCGCGAGCTTCTGACAAAAGCCGCAGTTCGGATCCTCGAAGGTGACCAGCGTGCGTTTGCCTGGACCCACCACCTTCTTCATCGCCAGATCGAGCGGCAACTGCGAGAACGCGATCGGACCTTCGCGTTTTGCCTGCAGCTCCTTCTGGCGCTCGCCGGTGATGTTGATCCCGGTCTTCAGGTCGACCAGCGCGCCCTGCACCAAGAAAGTGAAGCCCTCGTTCACGTACAGGATCGGCCCGCCGCTGACCACCAGTTCATACAGGTTTCCGTACGGCAGGGGCCGCACACTCTCCAGGCGCGCTTTCGGGTAGCGCTCCTCGAACGCCTTTCTGATCGAGGCTTCCTGGCCGTATGCCATGCCGGAAAAAAGTACCGCTGCGACAGCCAGACCGACCGTCCAGGCTCGGCCGTGCGTCGATAAACATAGAGTCATCTGTGGCTCCTCAGTGGGTTCGGAACGCCGCAGCCGCGCGCTTGGGCGACAGGCCGGGCCGGGCTGTCGCGCAAGTGCTCGGCCGACCTTCAACGGCAATAGTCTGGGGCTTCCGCATTACGGCTGTCCGATGCTGGACGCAGAAACGCGCAATCACTAACCGCAATGAAGATGCAATACGCTTGCCACAATGCTGAGTCGATACTCACGGGCTGTTCACATGGCGAAACGAGTTCGATCGTTGCGCGAGGATGGTCACGGATGTCTTCTGCAACTGCAAACCCCCAGCCCACCCGCATCAGGCGATGGTCAGGCGCCGGATTCACGCTGCTCGAACTGCTGGTAGTGATGGTGATCATCGGCCTGCTGGCGGGGTACGTCGGTCCCCGCTACTTTGCGCAGGTCGGAAAGTCCGAGGTCAAGGTCACACGTGCTCAGATCGATGCGTTCGAGAAGGCGCTCGACCAGTTTCGCCTGGACACCGGCCGCTATCCGACGACTGAACAGGGTTTGAACGCGCTCCTGGCGCGGCCGGCAAACGAACCGAAGTGGGGGGGGCCTTACCTGCGCAAAGGTGTTCCGCCCGACCCTTGGGGCAATCCTTATCTGTACCGTTCCCCGGGCGAGAAGGCTGAATACGACCTGCTTTCACTTGGCAAGGACGGCCAGCCTGGTGGCGTGGGTGAAGCTGCCGATCTCGGATCGAACTGACTGCCATGCGCTTTGCCATCCGCGCGCTGGACGCCGCAGGCTCGATGACTTCCCTGCAGATCGACGCCCCGGATGATCTGGAAGCGACGCGCCAGGCCCGCGCCCTGGGCCTGACGCCGCTTACCGTCAAGCGGTCTGCGCGTGACTCCGCGGTAAGCTGGTTGCCCGGTCGGCAGGGCCGTTTCCCTGTGGTGCAATTCAGCCAGGAGCTGCTGGCTCTGCTCGACTCCGGCATCTCCCTGGTCGAGTCGATCGAGACGCTCGCCGAGAAAGAGAGCAGGGGCGATACCCGTCGCGTCCTGCTCGATGTGCGGCGATTGCTCGGCGAGGGGCGCCCCCTGTCTTATGCGCTCGGCGCGCATTCGGCTGCCTTCCCGCCGCTGTATGTCGCGGCAATCCGGGCAGCCGAGCGCACCGGCGCTCTGTCAGAAGCACTCACCCGGTATGTGGCCTATCAAAGCCAGCTGGATGTTGTGCGCAAGAAAGTCGTTTCGGCACTGATCTATCCAGCGCTGCTGCTGGTGGTGGGGGGACTGGTGACCTTGTTCCTGCTCGGTTATGTGGTGCCCAGGTTCAGCTACATATACGAGGAGATGGGCACCGACCTGCCCTGGCTTTCGCGCGCGCTGCTCGTGGTTGGACGGGCGATCGCCGACCATGGAGTCTGGCTCGGACTGGGCGCGCTCATACTCTTTGCGGTCCTCGGGTATGCGCTTACCCGTCCGGCAACGCGCCGCATGCTGGAGAGACTGCTCTGGCGCACGCCCGCGGTCGGCGAGCGCATGCGCATCTACCAGCTGGCCCGGTTCTATCGGACGGTCAGCATGCTGCTGCGCGGGGGCACGCCAGCCGTACGTGCGTTCGACATGGTCGGTGGATTGCTTCAACCCGCGTTGCGCGAGGCACTGCGTGGGGCTTCGGCGCGGATCAGCGAAGGCCAGCCGATGTCGGTCGCGCTGGCCGAGCATGGGCTGACCACGCCGGTGGCGTTGCGCATGCTGAAGGTGGGCGAACGCTCCGGCCGGATGGGCGACATGATGGAGCGTATCGCCGTGTTTTATGACGACGAGATGGCCCGCTTCGTCGAGTGGTTCACTCGACTGTTCGAGCCCCTGCTGATGACTGTGGTCGGTTTGGTCATCGGGTTGATCGTGGTCCTGATGTACTTGCCGATCTTCGAGCTGGCCGGGAGCGTACAGTGAACGCGGCACTTCCCGCTGAAGTGACGCTGCCGGTGATCGATGGTGCGCAGATATCGGCCGCACGCGCCGCGTCCAGACAGAACGGGCGGCCCTGGCTGGAGTGTCTCGAGGAGGTGGTCGGCGTCTCCGGCGACCCGTTCACGGCTGCCTTGGCCTCGTCTGCACGCCAGCAGTTCCTCGATATCGCCGAACTCAATCGCCTTGTTCCGGCGTTCGACGCGCTGCCGCTCGCCGAGGCGAGCAAGCGCCAGTGTCTGATGCTGCGCGATGACGCGGGAGCGCTTCAGGCGGTTGTTGCGGACCCCTTCGACTTCGACCTGCGCGCCTGGGCGCATGAGCAGACTGCAGAGCCGCTGGCCTGGCGTCTCGCCTCGCGCGGCGACCTGGCAGCGATGTTCGCGCGCTTCGAAGAGGGCGCGCGGGCGATGGACACCGTTCAGATGGGGGGCGCCGGTGGCGCGCGTGACCAGGGCCATCTCGAAGACCTGTCGCTGTCTCGAATCAGCGAGAACACCTCGCCGGTGGTCAAGCTGGTCAACTCGACGCTCTACGATGCGCTTCGCGCCGGGGCGAGCGACATCCATCTGGAGACTGCGCACGGGGCACTCGGCATCAAGTACCGCATCGACGGCGTGCTCAGCGCGATCGGGTCGATCTCCGGGTCCGATATGGCCGAACAGGTGGTCTCGCGCATCAAGGTCATGTCCGAACTCGACATTGCGGAGCGGCGGGTGCCCCAGGACGGACGGTTCAAAGTGGCGCTGCGCGGGCGCGAGATCGACATCCGTGTATCGGTGATGCCGAGCATTTTCGGCGAAGACGCGGTGCTGCGAATCCTGGACAAGCAGAGTCTGTCGGACCAGTTGCGCGGACTGCGTCTGGACAGCCTGGGCTTCGACGCGCCCTCGATGGCGAGCATCCGCAGGCTGGCCAGTGAGCCCTACGGCATGTTGCTGGTCACCGGTCCGACCGGAAGCGGCAAGACGACGACGCTCTACGCGGCATTGACAGAGATCAACCACGGACATGACAAGATCATCACCATCGAAGACCCGGTCGAGTATCAGTTGCCTGGGGTGCTGCAGATTCCGGTCAACGAGAAGAAGGGTCTGACTTTCGCCCGGGGCTTGCGCTCGATCCTGCGGCACGATCCGGACAAGATCATGGTCGGCGAGATCCGTGATGCCGATACGGCACAGATTGCCATTCAGGCGGCGTTGACCGGCCACCTGGTGTTCACCACCGTTCACGCCAACAACGTGTTCGATGTCATCGGCCGGTTTTCCCATATGGGCGTCGATCCGTACAGTTTCGTATCCGCCCTGAACGGCATCGTGGCCCAGCGGTTGATCCGGGTGAACTGCAGTCATTGCGCGGTGGATACGGTACCCGACGCGGACCTGCTTGCAGACTCGGGCCTGAACTCGACGGATCTGGCCGGCTTCACGTTCCGTGCGGGTACCGGCTGCGGCCAGTGCCGTGGCAGCGGCTACAAGGGGCGCCGTGCGATCGCCGAGTTGCTGGTGCTCGACGACGAACTGCGCGAGCTGATCACTGCACGTGCGCCGGTGAGGCAGTTGAAGGATGTCGCGCGGGCACGCGGCACGCGCTTTCTTCGGGAGGCGGCGATGGCTCTGGTGAAGACCGGAGAAACCAGCTTGCAGGAGGCGAACCGTGTCACCTTTGTGGCGGGATGAAGTTTTGATCGGCCTCGCGCCCGGCCGGTTGGAGCTGGTGCGGCGCGGCCGTGGCTGGAAGCCGGCTGTCGAGCATGCGGCGCTGGTCGACGTTGTGCCGGCGAGGGGCGGGGACAGCGACTGGGCCCCAGGCATGGCTGCGCTCGCCCTGGCGCTGTCTGACCCGTGCTGGCAGCGGGCCCAGTGCCGTATTGTGCTGTCGAACCATCATGTGCGGTTCGCCCTGATCGATGCGCCGGCCGAGCTGGACGGCGATGAGGAACGCTCAGCCTTCGTCGATCTGCGCTATCGCGCAATCTATGGCGACCGGGCTGAGGCCTGGCAGACGACATTTGCGCCGTTCGGTGCAGGCACTCGAACAATCGCCGGTGCGGTGGATAGTGCGCTGCTCGACGCATTGCGCGAATGCGCCGGCGCCGCGCGTCTTTCGCTGACTTCCGCTCAACCCTACCTGGTCGCCGCATTCAACCGTGTGTGCGATCAGGTTCGCGGTGAGAACGCATGGTTCGTGACCGTCGAGGACGGGCGCATCGGCATGGCTGCATTCACTCAGGATCGGTTGGCCGGGATTCGCAGCGAGCCTTTGCGCGGCGACATCGGTGAGAGCATCGCATCGTTGCTTGTGCAGGACGCGTTGGCGCGCGAACTCGTCGATGTCGACTGCCGCGCTTTCATCTGCGCGCCGGGCTGGCAGGGACCGCTGGTCGCGCCCGGTCCGGGGTGGACCCTGCAGCGGGTGGGTGAGCCAGACTCGGTGCCCAAGCAGGCAGGGCAGGCTACGCCCGGGCCAGCCATGCAGGTCGATCCCGCGCGCTATCCGCTGACCTTCATGGCAGCCGTCGCGTGAAGGCGAGGATCGAACTCGACTGGTTGGCAGCACGTGCGACATCCAGGCTGGGCTGGGTACTTCTCGGCCTTGGTCTGGTGGCTGCGGTGGGCGCCGTGGAGCGCCACCTCTCATGGTCGAGTCGTGCTGAACAGCTGGAGGCCGAGTCGCAGCAGTTCAGGCAAAGCGCCCGACGTGCGGCCATCCGGGTGCGCGAGCCGGCACGGGACCAGGTCGCCTTGCAGCAGGAGGTTCGCTCGGCAAACCGGGTGGTTGACCAGTTGACTGTTCCCTGGCCGGAGCTGTTCCGAGATCTGGAGAGCGTGTCGGACCGGACGGTGGCTCTGCTGGCCATCCAGCCGGACAGTGCTACGCGTTCTGTGAGGCTGGAGGGCGAGGCGCGTGACTTCAAGGCCGTGCTCGGCTTCGTCGAAAGGCTTGAAGGCACGCCTGCATTCTCGACGGTGTATCTGGCAAGTCACCAGGTACGCGTCGACCTGCCCTCCCGGCCAGTCGGGTTTGCTCTGGCCAGCGGCTGGAGCGGGGACGCCAGATGAGTCTGCTTGCAAAACTCAGTCTGCAGCGGCTCGCCGATCGGCTCGGCCTGCCAGGCGTGATCGGCATCGGTCTGGTGCTGTTCTCGCTGATGTACTCGGTGACGGCGTCGCTGCCGGCGCGCGACCGGGTCGCCACACTCGAGCGCGAGGTTGCTGGCGCGCAGCAGCGACCCCAGCAGGAAGCCGCCCGGGGCAACGATATCGAAAGCGAACTCACTGCGTTCTACGGCTTCTTCGCTGACTCCTCCTCGGTGCCGGATGCACTGGGCCGGTTGAACGATGCCGTGGCTCGAAGCGGCCTCACGCTGGAGGCCGCAGAGTATCGGCTCGCGCGCGAAGGCACACTTCGGCTGACCCGCTATGAGGTGACGCTGCCACTTCGGGGCACCTATGCCCAGGTCAGGAACTTCGTCTCGCTGCTGCTCGACGAGATGCCCCAGGTCGCGCTGGACGATGTGACGGTCAAGCGGGAGTCGGTCAGTGCCCCGGCGATCGAAGCGCGGCTTCGACTGTCGATCTACCTCGCCCTGCCATGAACCGCTCTGGACGCCTGCCTGTTTCACCAATGATGCGCGGGCTGCTGCTCGGTGCCAGCCTGCTGCTTACAGTGCTCGCCATGCGCTGGGTCGACGGCAATGCCGCTCGGGTCGAGCCGCGTGCGCGCGAGGTCGAGGTCCAGGTCGGGGTCGACGCGGCGACCAGTGATCAGCCGCGCGAGGCTCCACCAGCGCCAGTGCGCAGCGCCCCTGCAGCCCCGGCGAGGGCGCTGACCATTCAGACTTCGCGGCTGGAGCGCCAGCGCATGGTGCCGGAAGCTGCCGGCGATCCGTTTGCCAGCGCCGCCTGGACCCCGGCGGCGGTAGCCGCTGCCGAGGCGACCGAGCGGGCGAAACGTGAAGCCGCCTCGCCGGTGCCACCGCCGGCGCCGATGGCGCCGGCCTTGCCGTTTACCTTCTTCGGACAACTCATCGACGGCGATCGGCGACAGGTGTTCCTCAATCATGGCACGGCTACCGTGATCGTCGCGCCGGGCGAGACGATCAACAACGTCTATCGGGTCGAGCGTATCGACGACGACGCCGTGCACTTCACCTATCTCCCGCTCGGTCAGCAGCAGATGCTGGCCATTCCCGGAATCCCAAGATGAACCCGACTCGCTTGTCCCCCCGCCTTGCTTATGTGCCGGTGATCCTGGTCGCACTGCTTGCCGCCTGTGTGACGACACCAACGCCCGATATCCAGGAGGCGCGCGGCTTGCTGGTCGGGGGGCGCTTCGAGGATGCACTCGAACTGCTAGAACGCCGGTCGCGCGAGCAGCCGCGCAATCTCGAGCTGCGCGCCTTCTATCTCAGCCAGCGCGAGAACGTGGTGAGCCAGGTGATGAGCCAGGCGGACTTCGCGCGCTCGAACCAGCAACTGGATGAAGCCGAGCTGTTCTACCGGCGCGCGCTCAAGCTCGACCCGCAGAGCGGGCGCGCTCTGGACGGGGTGCGTGGTGTCGAAGCCGACCGTCGGCAGGTGCGTGATCTGGTGCGCGCGGAAGCAGCGCTGCGCGCTGGTGACGTAAAGACCGCCCAGCGGCTGGTGCGTGAAGTGCTGGCCGAAAACTCAACGCAGCGTGACGCGCGCCGTCTTGCCCGGCGCATCGACGAGATGCTTGCCCGAGTCGATTCCGGCCTGCCGCAGCTGAAGACGGCGCTCTCCAGGCCGGTGTCCCTGGAGTTCCGGGACGCTCCGCTTCGTCAGGTGTTCGAAGTGCTGTCGCGGACCGCGGGGCTCAACTTCGTGTTCGACCGCGATGTGCGGGCGGACCTTCGCACCAGCATCTTCGTGCGCAACAGTAACGTCGAGGACGTGATCAAACTGCTGCTATTGACCAACCAGCTCGAACGCAAGGTGCTGAACGACAATTCGCTGCTGATCTATCCGAACACCCCGGCGAAACAGAAGGAATACCAGGACACCATCGTACGCAGCTTTCTGCTCGCCAACTCCGAGGCCAAGCAGGCCGCGACCATGTTGAGAACCATCGCCAAGATCCGTGATGTGTACTTCGACGAGAAGCTGAACATGCTGATCGTCAAGGACACGCCGGACGCGGTGCGGCTGGCCGAACGGCTGATCGCAAGCCAGGATCTCGCCGAGCCAGAAGTCGTGCTGCAGGTCGAGGTGATCGAGATTGCGCGCAGTCGCCTGCAGACACTCGGCGTGCGCTTTCCGGATGCGATCAACTTCGGCCCCCGGGTCGATGTCGGTCAGGTGCCCCTGGCGAACGTGCCGTTGAGTGCGACGCTGATCGCGACGGCTGCCAATCCGCTGTTGACGCTCAACCTGCGGCAACTCGACGGCACGACTAACATCCTGTCCAACCCCAGGATCCGGGTGCGCAACCGGGACAAGGCGCGCATCCATATAGGCGAGCGGGTGCCGGTGTTCACCACCACGCAGCTAGCCAACGTCGGGGTCACCTCGTCGGTCACCTTTCTGGATGTCGGGCTCAAGCTGGACGTCTCTCCGCTGGTCTTTCTGGACGACGAGGTGCAGATCACGGTCGCGCTCGAGGTGAGCACGATCATCCAGGAGGTACCTGGCCCGGCGGGTACGCTCGCCTATCGCCTCGGTACACGCAACACGGCAACCACGCTGCGCATCCGCGACAACGAGACCCAGGTCCTCGCCGGACTGATCAGCGACGAGGACCGGAACTCGACCAACCGGGTGCCCGGCGTCGGCAATCTGCCGATCGTCGGACGGCTGTTCTCGAACCAGGCGGACAATCGTTCTCGCACCGAGATCGTGCTGCTGATCACCCCGCGTATCGTTCGCAACCTCGAACGCCCGGACTATGCTGCTGCCGAGTTCTTCGGTGGCACCGACAGCGCGGTGGGTGCGCAACCCATTCGCATCCGGGCGACTGCAGAGCGTGCGCTGGGTATCGCGCCTGGCAGTGGTCCCGCCGGCGCCGCCACGCAGGCTGCGCTCACGGCGTCTGCAGGGGGGACAGCTGCGGCCGCTGCACGCCCTGCGGCAGTGTCACTGCTCTGGGCGGCCCCGAACGAAGTGGCTGCAGGAACCGAGTTCAACGTCGCGATCGGATTGCCGATCGGTATCGATGCTGCGACAGCGCGGATGGAGATCGCCTTTGATCCGAAGGTGCTCGAAGTGGTGAAGGATTCACTCAAGAGCGCGGGTGGGGTTCAGACAAGCGTGCAGGGTGCACGTGCGATCATCGCCTTCAGTGGCATCGACCCGTCTTCCCGCGAGCCGGCTCAGGTGCGCTTTCGCATGCTGGGCAAGCCGCCTTCCAGCACGGTGCTCTCGGTGACCGAGGTGCAGGTTCAGGATCCAAACGGTTTGGGCCTGAACGTGGTGGCGCCGCCGCCACACACGATTTCGGTATCGGCCAAGTGATGCCGGACCTGCAGCGGTGCCGGATGGCAGTCCTGCATGCGTGCAGGGTGGCAGGCCCGCATCCGCGCAGGGTGGCAGACGTGCATCAGTTCCGGTTGGTACTGGGTTTCACCCTGGTCGAGATCATGATCGTGCTGGCGATCTCGGGCGTGTTGGTCTCGGCGCTGGTCCCGCTGTCAGAGCTTGCGGTACAGCGAGGCCGGGAACGTGAGCTTCGTGCCGCGCTGCGTGACATCCGCACCGCGCTGGATAACTACAAACGCGCCTGGGACGACGGTCGACTGGCCCGGAACGTCGGCGAGTCGGGCTATCCGCCTTCGCTCGAAATTCTGGTCGAGGGCGCTGTGGATACACGGGCCGCGGACCGTCGACGCATCTACCTGCTGCGTCGCATTCCGCGCGACCCTTTCGCCGACCCTGCACTGCCAGCGGCAGCGACCTGGGGTCGTCGCAGCTATGACAGTCCACCGGATTCGCCGGCCGAAGGCCGCGATGTATTCGATGTCTACTCGCGCGCGGCCGGGTCCGGGCTCAATGGCCTGCCCTACAGGCAGTGGTGAGCGATGAGCGATGCGCATATGGCGGCAGGCATTCGGTGCCCACTTCGTTGGCAGCTTCGTTGGCAACTTCGTTACCGGCTTCGCTGGGCCGCAGTCCGCGGCTTCACGCTGATCGAGTTGATCGTGGTGATGGCGATCATCGGTGTGCTGTTGACGATCTCGTTGCCGCGCTACTTCCAGAGTGTCGATCGTTCCGCAGAAGTGACGCTGAAGCACAACCTGAACACCATGCGGGATGCGATCGACAAGTTCCATGGTGATACTGCCCGCTGGCCCAGAACGCTGCAGGAACTGGTTGAGCGCCGCTACCTTCGCGCGCTGCCGGTGGATTCGATCACCGGCGTCGCGGATACCTGGATCGCGGTGCCGCCGCCCGCGGACGCCGGGGGCGAGGCCGCCGGGGTGCGCGACGTGCGCAGTGGCGCCACTGGCAACGGGCTGGACGGAACGCCGTACAGCCAATGGTGAGGGGTTCGATGTCCATCATTCCGGACGTGCATGAGACCAGCTGGTCGATCGACGCTGGCCAGGACGGATTCACCTACATGGCCCTGTTGTTCGCCATTGTGTTGGCCGGTACTGCGCTCGCGGCCACCGGGGTACTCTGGCGCACCGAGGGAGCGCGTGAGCGCGAGGCTGAACTGCTGTTCATCGGCGGCGAGATTCAGCGCGCGCTCGAATCCTACTTTCTGGCGACACCGATAGAGCCGCGCCGCTATCCACGCACACTCGAGGAACTCGTCGAGGACCGACGCGGGCCGTTCGTCCGGCGGCACCTGCGGAGGCTGTACGCCGACCCGCTCACCGGCAAGCCGGACTGGATGCTGGTGCGGGCCCCAGACGGTACGATCACTGGCGTGCACAGCACCAGCGAACTGGTTCCGATCAAGCGCGCGAGCGCGTTCGGGACGTTCCCGTTTGCCGACGCCAAAACCTATCGGGACTGGCTGTTCGCCGCCCGCAGCGGCGCCCAGCTCGCTGCCGCGTCTGTCCCGGGCGGCGCGCCTGCCGTAGCCGGGCTGGGGGCGGGTGTGAGCAGTCCGGTCGCGGCTTCTCCCAGTCCTCCGGGCACGGTCGCAGACACGACCCCACAACGCCTGCAGACCGTAGTGATAGCCCCAGCGGCTGAAAAGCCGAAGGAGCCACCGCCGCCAGAGAAGCCGCCCCAGCCCAACTGCCTGGCCCAACGGGCCAACGATGGAAAGGTCTGTCAGGGCCTGCGCGGCGCGGAGAACTTTGAAGCGGCGGGGCAATGCCTGATCTCGGCGAGCCAAAGGTACGTCGCCTGCGAGAGCGGCCAGAACGTCTCCCCACTGAGGATGCGATGACGGAACATGTTTTCGATACCCGCCGGACCCGCGCCTTCCGGCCCGGCTGGCTGCTTGGCTTTACCATGGCAGCCTTGGCGCAGTTGCCCTCAAGTGCATCGGGCTCCGAAGCGTCGACTTCGATTCCCGCCTTCGAGCGCCAGGTGCGTGCGATGCCGGACCCAATGCGCACGATCCCGCCTCGCGATCCATCGCGTCGGCCGGGGGACACCCTGTCTTCGGCGGAGCCGCGTTTCGAGACTGGCGCCCAGCGCCAGCTGATCGAGGCCACCCGGGCGAGCGATACCGAAACCATGCGCACGCTGCTCGCGGCGGGAACCAATCCAAACGTCTCGAGCGTGGTCGGGGATTGGCCGTTGTCGATCGCCGTGCGCAACCAGCAACTGGAGGCGGTCCGATTGCTGCTTCTCGCCGGCGCGCGCAGCGATGTTCGGGCGGCCTCCGGCATGACGCCGCTGGGCATGGCCGTTCTGAACGATGACCTGCCGACGGTCGAGGCGCTGCTGCGAGCGAGGGCTGATCCGGAGCTGCGTAGTGCCAACGGCAACACAGCGCTCAACGACGCGCTTGGGTTGGCGCGAACCGCGATCGCCGAGCGTTTGATCCGCGCAGGTGCCAGCCTGGAGGCCCCTGACCGACGGGGGCGTCGATCGCTTGGCATCGTGGCGACCAGTGGCAACCTCACGCTGCTCAAGTCAATACTGGACGCCGGGGTCGATCCGGACCAGCTCGACGTGGCACAGCGGCCGCCAGTCTTCCGGGGCGATCTGTTCGTGCTGGGCGAGGTCACGGCACTGCTGGAGCATGCGCGGGCTACCCGCACGGCTTCACCTGTCGCCAGCCAGTAGATGCCGCGGTGCACCAGTGTGTCGGAACGTCTTCTGACTGTGGTCCTAAAGAACTATCCGATACGAAGCGGCTGCCAGCCTATGTTTCATCTCCGCGCTGCACACTGAGCCGCATGGATCAGAGGAGCTACCCCTGCCTGGCACGGCTGCGACCGTCGCGAAGGCGGCCGACATGACGCAGACCCCAGACGACGCGGCGGGAGCCTACGCGCCGGCGTTCTCCATGCCGAACCTGCTGCCCGCGGAACAGGAGCGCTTCCTGCGCGCCATCGAGGGCGCCACCAGCGTTCGTCGACGGCACCAGCTCTACTTGTGGTCTCAGGGCGCGCTTCAGGGCGTGCTGCCGCATTCACTGCTGATATGCACGCTGAGGGATCAAGGAACCGGCAGCGTACTGGCCGACCGCTTCAGTACCATCCCGATTCCGGATGAACAGCTGCAGGAGGTCTGCTCCAGCGGCAGCGGCCTGCTCGCCAGGATGACCTCCGCATGGATCGAGGAGGGCGGCCGCCCGATCATCCTGCGTTCCGGAGAGCGGCCTTTCCTTCACAGTGGCATCGAGGGGTCGAGCTTCGGCAAGGGCTCGATCGCGATGCATGGAACGATCGATCAAAGCGGCGCGCCGAGCAGCGGGTTCCTGTTCTTCGATGTCGACCCGTTGCCGCACGAGCGATGCGCCTATCTGCTCGAGCTGCTGGTGCCGTTTCTTCACGGCGCTCTGGTGCGGGTGTCGATCGATCCGCATGACGCAGGCATGGTGCCCTACAACGACAGCCTGCTCACCAGCCGAGAGCTCGAGATCCTGCGCTGTCTGCAACGCGGTCTGAGCAACACCGATATCGGACGTGCGCTCGGCATCAGCCCGTTGACGGTGAAAAACCATGTGCAGAAGGTGCTGCGCAAGCTCGGGGTGGCGAACCGTTCGCAGGCGGTGGTGAAGGCGACGCTCTCGCGTGCGATTCCGCCCTTGATACGTTCTGGCGAGTGAACGCCCGATGACGCTTGGCCAGTGACATGGTTCTTTCGGACTATGGCACGGGCACGTCTGACTTATCGACAACCGAGACCGGTAGCTCTGAACGCGATTCGTAGTTCTTTAGAACCATTTCTTGCGCCTCGCTGGCGATGGGCGATGCAACATCCCGGGCGTAACTTTGGGTCCAGCAGACGAGGGACCGCAGGGGCGGGTCTCGAACGCAACCGGAGGCACAGTGCATCCGGCCAACGTCCAGTCAAAGGAGTTACGCATGAAATTTGCGATCAAGGCAATCACGCTCGCTGTCGCGCTGGTGGGCAGTGGCAACGCCGTCTCGGCGATCACCCCGTCCGGTACGCCAGGGACCGGTAGTGAGGGTGTCCTGAGCATCATCGATGGGACCCGTCAGATCTCCTACACGCGCGATCTGGGCATCCTGCAGACCCAGTTCACCAACGCGATCGCTGAGGTTGCCGGCTTCACCCGTACCTGGGCGCCGGACGCATTGCTGACCAGTTTTCTGGGCGGTGCAGGGGCAGGGCTGTCGTCACTTCAGTTCAGCGTCGCGTTCGGGCGTGCCGAGTTAGCGAGGCTTGCGGTCACCACGTCGCTTAGCACTGCGCCCGCTGCGCTCAATGCGGTGACTCGTGGCAACGTGAATAACGCAGCGACATTCATCGACCAGTACCTTGGCGCAGCCAATACGCTGGGCACTCACCCAGGCGCATTCGCAGTGAACGGCTCCAATACCGCCGTGCCGGCCGATGGGGTGGCCTACGTTGATAATGCGGGCAATGGTGGGCGGTTTTCGGACCGGATTTTCGGTTTTCTGAGCGCTCCGGGTCACAGCATCACGGGTGCAATCGGTACTTCGATGAATTTCCTCTTCCTCCAGGGTGCAGTGGGTTCGGTGGCTGCAGCGACGTATAACTTTTACGACAACGCAAACGGCTTTTCGAAGTTCACGCTCGGGACCGACGGAACCTTGACTTTCCTGTCCCCGGATGCGGTGGTGATCGATCCCGGCCCCGGCCCCAGCGTCATTCCGGTCCCTGGCGCGCTGGTGCTGATGCTTTCTGGCCTGGGTGCTTTTGGCTTCTTCGGTCGCAGGAAGTCACGCGCTGCCTGATCGGGCAGTCACCACTGACTGTTGTGGCGCCACCGGCGAAGAAGACCGCCGGTGGCTGGTAAAAGAAGCGCGGTCGGGCATACCGACCACGTTAGCTCTGCTCGTCCTGAAATCTGATCGAGGGGAAGAAAATGAAACTTCGCAAGATTGCCGCAGCGTGCGGCGTGGTATTCGGTACCGTCTTCGCTTCGGGCCATGCGATGGCCCAGACGCCAACGCCGTTTCAGGCGCCCGAACTGACCGTGTATTTGTCCGGTGCCTCTGCGCCGCAGAACCTTCTGGGTGCGTTGGCGAACTCGCTGTTTCGCACCGATCTTGACCCGGTGCTGGGCCAGTTCCAAATCAATGTGTACTTCGACAACAACAACACGCCGGCCGATCAAGCCGACGACGGCACGGGGTACAGGGCGTACTACGGCGTGATGAGGAGCGGTGCCGAAATTCCGGAGGCACTGCGCGGCAAGCGGGTGTTACTTGTGAACCGGGCGCGTGGCGGGTCGGTATGGGGGGTGAACCCCGTGGCGCGCGCGCAGGCGATCCAGACGATGCCTATCAGTTCGGCAAACTGTTTGACCGCCCCGAACGGGGTGTTCCGTTGTGGTCTGGCGGGGGTGGATCCGGGTGCGTTGGATTCGGCCGGCAACCCGATTCTTCCGACCGGTGCCGAGGTGGTACCGGACTTCGGGGTGGCAGATCTGCCGCCGGTGATGTTCAAGGGCCCGGCGAACGTGGAGTTCGGCCAGACGCAGTTGACGGAGCTGGAGACTAACCGACTGACGGTGCGGGCAAGCAACACGTTGATGATGGGTATGGTGGCAACGACCAACGTGCCGGACACGACGTTCTTCAGCCGTGCCATGTACGGGGCGATTCTGGCCGGGGGATTGCAGCAATGGCCGCAGGTCAATCCGGCGATCGTTGCCGGCAACACCCAGATGGTGATCTGTCGCCGGGTGCAGGGTTCGGGTACCCAGGCGAGCTACAACTGGTTCTTCAACAACTTCCCGTGCCAGTTTGGCGGCGTCGCGGGCACCGGCAGCCAGTCTCCGGCGCGTATGACCAATAGCGCCACCTTCCAGATCGACGGGGTGTGGCCGTTGCTCAACCCGGCCGCGCCGGAGGGGGTGACCAACCCGCGGCTGATCAACCCGGCTGACGGCTTCACGGTGGTAGAGCTTCCCTCGTCTGGCAATGTACGCACCTGTCTGGCGCGCGCGGTGGCGGGGGGAGACTTGAATTTCCAGGGAGATGACCTCAGGTTCTATCGGGTCCAGTTTGGCGGGGGCAACTATCGTGCGGTGGGTGTTCTGTCGCTGGACAGCCTGAACACGACCACGCCGGCGAGCGGTTTCGATTCCAGCGAGCAGAGCGGTCGCTGGTCGTTCCGCAACGTGGACGGGGCGGGCAGCTTCCGCACGACGACTTTCAACTCAGCCAATCCGGTGTTCACCGAGACCGGAACCGGGATCTCGCCGTCCAAGGCCAACCATCTGTCGGGGGCGTACGACTTCTCGGCGGAGCTGTCGTTCCAGTTCCGCAATGTTCAGGTCGGAACGACACCGCCTTTGTCGGCAGACGCACTGAAGGCGGCTTTCGTCGATCTGTTCATCGAGCGGGCGAGCGATCCGGCCATCCTGTCGACCCTGGCTGGTGGCCCACGTGCTGCCACCGCGGCACTGCCGAACTTCGGCTGGGTCAACACCGCCAACGTCACCCGCGCGAGCCGGAGCGGGAACATGTGCAGCCCCCTGGTGTACTTCCGATAGCCATGGCTGCAGCGCGCGTCCCGGTTGGACGCGCAACCGACCCCCTCCCTTGCGGGAGGGGGTTTCCTTTTTCTTGTCGGACGCGGCCAGGTCATCGTCCGAGGCGGCAGCGAGCAAGAGCCTACGTGTCCCAGAGTCGTCGACGTTCGTCCAGCAGATCGGCAGTGCTGCACATGGTGCTGTTGCTAGCCGCCAGCCTGGGGCCGGTGCCGATCGCGTTGGGACAGCCGGAGGTGGACGCGCGTGCGGACTCGAGCCCGCTGGCCATTCTGGAGTTTCTAGTCGAAGGCAACAGCGTGCTGGCACCTGTGGCGATCGAACGGGCAGTCATGCCTTTCCTCGGGCCCGAGCGCAAGGTGTCCGATGTCGAGCGCGCGCGCGATGCACTGGAGCGGGTGTATCGCCAGGCCGGCTACCTCACCGTCCTGGTCGATATCCCGGAGCAGCAGGTGGGCACGGACGGGCTTATCCGGCTGCGGGTGGTGGAAGGGAAGGTCGACCGGGTTCGGGTGAGCGGTGCGCGCTACTTCTCGCTTGGCTGGATCCGGAGCCGGGTGCCCGAGGTGGCGCCAGGCAGTGTTCCGCATTTTCCGACAGCGCAGCGCGAGATTGCTGGCTTGAATCGCACTGCCGACAGGCAGGTCACCCCGGTGCTGCGTCCAGGGGCGACACCGGGCACGGTGGAGTTCGATCTCAAGGTCGAGGACAAGCTGCCGCTGCATGGCAATCTGGAGCTGACCAACCGGTACAGCGCGAACACTTCACCGTTGAGACTGGGTGGACAGCTTCGCTATGACAACCTGTGGCAGAAGGCGCACAGCGTGTCGTTCAACTTCCTCACCGCTCCGCAGGAGCCCAGCGAAGCCAACGTCATGTCGACGTCCTATGTGTGGCCTCTGCGTGAACGGGACGAAGTCCTCGCATTCTATGCGGTGCGCTCACGCAGTCAGGTGGCTGCGATCGGGACGCTCAACGTCCTGGGTAATGGCGACATCTACGGGGCGCGCTGGATCATCCCGTTGCGCGGTCTGCCGGACTGGTTCCACTCGTTCACCTTCGGCTACGACTACAAGGACTTTCGCGAGCAGGTCAATCTCACCGGTGGCGACCCGGTGCGCACACCGATCAGCTACTCGCAGTTCTCGCTCGGCTATGGGGCGACGCTGAACGATCGGTCCGGGCAGAGCCAGGTCAACGCGACACTCAACTTCGCGCCGCGCGGAATGTTCGGAAACTCTGAACGCGAGTTCGCCGAGAAACGCTTCCGGGGCAACGCGAGCTACATCTACCTGCGCGCGGACCTGACCCGGACCCAGCGCCTGCCCGGCAGCTACAGCCTGGTCGTGCGCGGCGACCTGCAGGCGACCGGCCAGGCACTGATCACCAATGAGGCGTTTGCGCTCGGGGGTGCAGAGAGTGTGCGCGGCTATCTCGAGTCCGAGCAGCTCGGCGATCGCGGGGTTCGCGGCAGAGTCGAATTGCGTACCCCGCGGCTGCTGCCCGCTGCCAAGGGGGTCGATGAGCTGTTCCTGCTCGCGTTCGTCGATGCCGGCAGCGCCTGGGTGATCGATCCGTTGCCCGGGCAGACCGATCGGGTTCGCCTGTCCAGCGCCGGCGTCGGCTTCCGGGTTCGTGCCAGCCGGTCGATGGTGGCAGGCGCTGAACTGGCGGCGCCGCTGGAAGACAGTTCGCGTACCCGTGCCGGCGATGTGCGGGCGTTGTTCCGGCTGGCCTACGAGTTCTAGAGATGACATCGATGACACCGAAAACCCATGCGCCGGGCAGCTCGATGCGCACACGCAGAGTAGCCAGGCGCAGGTCGGCAGCACGCGGCCGTACAACGCTGCCGAGGCTGGCATCGTCCTGCGCGAGTCCGGTCGTGCTCGCGCTCTGTGGCGCGCTGCAGGTGACGGGTGCGCATGCAGCCGCACCCCTCGGGCCGGGTACCTTGCCGGTCGCCGCGCCGAACTTCGTGACCAGCGGTTCGGTGAGTGCAACCACCCTCGGCAATACGCTCACCATCAATCAGGCCACCCCGCGCGCGGTGCTCAACTGGCAGAGCTTCAATATCGGCGCGGACGCGGCGGTGCGGTTTCAGCAGCCGGGCGCCAGCGCAGCCGCGTTGAACCGCATCTTCGACGCCAATCCCAGCCTGATCCAGGGACGGCTCTCGGCAAACGGGCAGATCTACCTGATCAACCAGAACGGCATCGTGTTCGGCAGCGGCGCACAGGTGAATGTCGGTTCGCTGGTGGCCTCGACACTCAACATCTCCAACGAGAGCTTCGAGCGCGGGCTGCTGTCGTTTGCGCTGGGTGAACCGGCGTTTCGCTTCGAGGGCAACGCCCAGCAGTTCCAGAACAGCCTGATCCGTATAGAAAGCGGCGCCGAGCTGCGTGCCGAAAACGGTGGCCGCATCCTGATGTTCGCCCCGCGTATCGAGAATCGGGGGCTGATCAGCACGCCGGAGGGCCAGACCGTTCTGGCCGCGGGTAGCCGGGTCTATCTGAATGCACCGTTCGATTCCGCACTTCGTGGATTCCTGGTCGAGGTCGATCCGTTCACCGACGCGACCGATCCGACAGTCAACCTGTCCGGGTCGGTGCTGAACGAAACCGTTGGCCGGATCATCGCCGAGCGTGGCAACGTGTCGCTTGCCGCGCTTGCAGTGAACCAGAACGGTCTGGTGCGGGCGACCACCTCGGTGCGCTTGAACGGGTCGTTGATTCTCGCCGGGCGCGATACGGTCGATGCCGGCAATGGCACGAACCAGACCACGATCGGCGGGGTTGCCGTATCCAGAGGCGCGCGCGGAGGGTCGGTGACCTTCGGCCCGGGAAGCGTGACCGAGGTGCGGCCTGAACTGGGCGACACCCGGACAACGCAGGATAGCCAGCCGTTCACTGCGTCATCGATCGACATCGCGGCGCGCACGGTGACCCTGCTGGAGGGGGCCGCTGTCAGTGCACCCAGCGGCTCGATCACCATCAGCGGCCAGCGGGGCGGCACCTACCAGGACCCGAATGCCACCGGCCAGAGCGCTCGCGTCTATGTCGCCTCAGGTGCATCGATCGACGCCTCGGGTACGCGCGGTAGCGAGGTCCCGGTCGAGCGCAACTTCATCGAGATCGATCTTACCGGGACCGAACTTCGCGATGCGCCTCTGCAGCGAGACAGCTTCCTGCGCAACAGCCGGGTCACTGTGGACGTGCGTCGGGGGACGCCGCTGACCGACATCGCACCTTTTGTCGGCCAGGTGCAACGGGACATCGGGGAGCGCACCGCTACTGGAGGCAGCGTGGTGCTGCGCTCCGAGTCCGACCTCATCCTTCGGGCAGGCAGCCTGGTCGACGTATCCGGTGGCGGGATCCGCTATCTGGATGGGTTCTCGACCGCTACCCAGCTCGCGAGCGCCGGCGTCGTGTTCGACATTGCCAACGCATCGCCGGACCGGGTCTATCAGGGGTTCGCAGGCCAGTACACCACACCAGCGTCGCGCTGGGGACCGGCCACGACGAGCGCGCCAGTGCCGCAGTTCATCGTTGGGTATCGTGAAGGCCGGGCCGCCGGCAGCGTCTCGCTGCTGGCGCCCAGCACGGTGATCGACGGCGCGTTTCGGGCGAGTGTCGACCCGGGCCCGAATCAACGCACGATCGCGTTGCTTCCGCTCGGCGGGGCGTTGACCATCGGAGACGCCGCGGGCGCCTCATCGGGAAATTTCTCTGCCCCCGCCTTCCGTTTCTCGACCCAGACCCCGTTGTTGCCCTCGACCTTCGATGCGGGCAGTCAGATCCCGCTCGATCGTCTTGGCGAGATCGTGCTGACCCCTGCCAACACCACCGGTGCAGGCTTCAGCCGTCTCTCGCTGTTCAGCAACCGCCGCTTCACGATCGATGCCGACGCTTCGCTCATGATCGCGCCCGGCGGTTCGCTGGCGGTCACCGCGCGCAGTGCCGAAATTGCTGGCAGTGTGCATGCGCCATCGGGTTCGATCTCGATCATCGCGCGCAATACTGTCGACAATCGCGACGAGGCCGGCAACCCGCTCGGAGCAGAGGCCTATCGGGTCACCCTGGCGCCCGGCAGCGTGATTTCGACCGCCGGCCTGTGGACCAACGACCTGGTGTCGGCCGCGACCGCGCCGGTGGCATTGAACGGCGGCACGGTCGCGCTGTCCGCGCTGTCCGACGTGATCGTCGGTGCGGGCAGCACCGTGGATGTCTCGGCGGGTGCCCAGTTGAGCGCAGCCGGCGCACTGGTCGCCAGCGGGAATGCGGGCACCGCCGCGTTCAGCTCCGGGCGTTTCGGCGCCGACACGCGCTTTGATCCGCAGTTCTCATCGGTGGTGCTCGATGGCTCGGTCACCGGCTTCGGTATGGCGGCTGGCGCACGGTTGTCGATCGCGACCAGCAAGATCAATATCGGGGGTGCGCCCGGCAGTACGAGCAGCGAGTTCATGTTCGACCCGGTCCGCTTTGGCGCAGCGGGATTCCGCGACTGGGTGTTGGGCGGGCAAGACGGGGTGAGCGTAGCCCCCGGCGCTGCGCTGATCAGTGGTCATGACCAGCGGGTGTTGCTGCCGGGCGCAAACATTCGTCCAAGCGGCGGTACCCTGGCGCAGAACGTTGGTCTGGCTGGATCGCTGCGCCGACCTGCAGATCTGCGAAGCACCGGCAACATCACGCTGAACGCGCTCGGACCTGCCACCGGAACAATCGAGATTGGCGCGGGGGCGCAGCTTGCCGCCGATCCTGGCGGAGCACTCGTGTTGAACGGTGGCCTGCAGATCACCGTTGCCGGCGCGCTCTCGGCTCCGGCCGGGCGGATCGCCCTGACCCTGCCACCCGCAAACGTGGACGATGGCTTCAACCCGACTCAGTCCATCTGGCTCGCGCCCACCGCCAGCCTTGCCGCGCCGGGATACTTCCGCGCGCGCAATGGCGCACTGGCCGGTGTGCGCGACGGCGAGGTGCTTGATGGCGGGTCGGTGTCTCTCGACGCAGCGCGTGGCTACCTGATCGGGCTGCCGGGCAGCACGATCGACGTGTCTGGCATCGCTGCGATCGTCGATGTCGTCTCCGACGCGGCACTTGGTGGCAGCCGGACGCCGGTCATGGTGGGCAGCCCGGGCGGGAGGATCGCCCTGTCCGCGCGTGAAGGGATAGCTCTTGATTCGACCTTCAACGCGCGCAGCGGCGCCGTCGAACAGGTACCCGGTGGGCAGTTGAGTGTCCTGTTCAACGCACTGCCGCTGAGCAACTTTCCCGCTGCACCGAGACGGATCATCGTGGGCGAGCACAACGTCTCGGTACCCCAAGGGTTGCAGCCAGGACAGACTGTCGATCTGAATCCGTTCGACCCGGTCGGGTCGTTGGTCACCGGTCGCGCCTTCGTCGACGTCCCGCGTGTCACTGCGGGTGGTATCGCCAGCGTGAAGCTGAGCGCTGGTCAGAGCATCGACTTTTCCGGCACCACCGTGCTCTCCGCACCGCGCACGGTGGCGCTGGACGCGCCCGATATTCGTTTGGCTCCATCGTCCCAGGTGCGGATAGAGACCGCCTATGCGGTGCTCGGCAACACTGACCCCTCGAGACAGGCGGCGGTCGTTGCGCCGGCTGCGGGCGATGCGTCGCTTGCAGTGGATGCCGGACTGGTCGATCTGGTGGGTTCGTTCTCGCTGAGCGGAAACCGCTCCGCCTCGTTCTCGGCATCGTCCGATGTCCGCCTGCGCGGCGTGCAGTCGGGTCCGACCAGCGCCGATCTGGTCGGACGTCTGTGGCTCCAGGGTGATCTGGCAATCAGCGCACAGCGAGTGTTTCCGACCACCCTGTCCCAGTTCACGCTCGACCTGCCGGGCGCTGCTTCGACTGCATCTTTTACCGCCAGCGGATCGATGATCGATACGCCGCTGTCCGCGCTCGGGTCGCTAACGGTGAACGCCGCCACGATCGAACAAGCCGGTCGCGTCCATGCGCCGTTCGGCAGCATCACGCTGGCGGCCCGCGAACAGCTCACGCTCGCCGCGGGCGGGCTCACCTCGGTGTCTTCCGGCGGTGCAACCATCCCGGTCGGACGGACCGAACTGTCCGGCCGAGACTATGTCTACACCGTCGGAGACCGCAATCGGGTGATCTCGGAGCTGCCGGCTCCCCGCATCACTTTACGCAGCGAGCGCATCGATACACAGCTCGGCGCGACCGTCGACCTGCGCGGTGGCGGAGACCTGATGGCCTACGAATTCACCGTTGGCCCCGGCGGTTCGCGCGACCTGCTCGACCCGAGCGTGGCCCCCACCGCGTTCGCAGTGCTTCCCGGGCTGGCCGGCGCCTTCGCGCCCCATGATCTGCAGTATCTGGTGGGCACAGGCGAGTACCGGCCTGGCGATCGCGTCACCCTCTCTGGCGTGCCCGGCCTCGGGGCCGGCAGCCATCTCCGCCTTCCGGCGCGATACGCGTTGCTGCCGGGCGCGTTCCTGGTGACCCCTGTGGCAGGCAGCAACGACTTCAGGGCAAGTCAGGCCGGCGTGGAGCCCGATGGCACGCTGCTGGCGGCCGGGCGTCTGGAGACGACCAGCGCCGGGGGCGCGATCCTGCACCACGCACGCACCAATGCGTTCCGGGTCGTGCCGTCCAGCCTGGTGCGCAGTCGTGCCGAGTACCGTGACACCCTGGCAAGCCGCTTCTTCGCGGCGACGTCCAGCGCGCCGCAAACCGCAGACGCTGGACGACTGGTCGTCGAAGCACAGCGTTCCCTGGTTCTCGATGCTGGCTTCGAGACCGCAGCGGGTGCCGGCGGGCGAGGCACGCAGGTTGATCTGGTCGCTGATCGCATCGCATTGCTTGGCGGGAGCGCGGTGGCGCCCGCACCAGACTTCGTCTCGATCGATGTCACTGCCCTGAATGCGCTTGGCGCGCAGAGCCTTCTGATCGGCGGCACCCGTTCATCCACAAGCACAGGTGACCGGATCGCCGTGCGGGCAAGCACTGTCGTGCTTGCCAACGACGCAGGCTCGCCCTTGCGCGGCCCGGAGGTGATCGTTGCCGCCACAGGCGAGGTGAAAATCGCTGCCGGCAGCCACCTGCAATCTACCGGCAGCAACCCCGGCGCGCCGCGCGCACTGCTGATCGATGCCGCCGATGGAGACGGGGCACTGGTGCGTATCTCGTCCGGTGCGCAGGCGGCACTCAGCCGAAGCAACATCGATCGGGACCGCGGCACGCTGATCCTCGAACCTGGCAGCCTGGTTCGTTCGACCGGATCCCTGATCCTGGATGCCACCCGGGATCACCAGTCCTCGGCAACGCTTGCGCTGTCGCCGGGCAGCGATCTTGCCCTGGGTGCGAGTCGGATCAGTGCCGGCGCCACTCAGGGGGTGACCGAAGGTCTGGTGCTTCCGGCGCTGACCACCAATGCCTTCGCGATGTTGCGCACGGTCACCCTGCGCAGCTACAGCACCCTGGACCTGTTCGGCCCGGTGTCGCTCGGTGCTCCAGCACTGGGTCAACTGTCGATCGAAGCCGCAGGCATCGGCGGCTATGCTGCCAGTGCGTCCGATACCATGGTGCTCGCAGCCTCGAGTATCTCGCTGGCCAATCCGAACGGTCTGGCGTTCTCGGTGGCTCCGCCGTTTCTTGGTGGTCAGATGCCCCAGCCGGGGAGTGGGGCGCTTCGCATCGAGTCGAGCATCCTGCAGCTTGGTGCGGGCGCCGCGGGTTCAAGCGCCGCCCCGCCATTGCCGTTTACCACGAGCGGCTTCAACCAGACCCGGCTGCTCGCACGCGATTCTCTTCAGGTGGCTGGCAGCGGTGGCCTTGCGGTGATCGGCGACCTGCGTGTCGAAACCGCGCGGATCATTGCGGTCGACGCGGCGAACTATTCGATCGCGGCGGTGGGCAGTGGCTTGCCCGGGTCCGGGTCGCTCAGCACTGCCGTAAGTGCTGCGCCGCTGGCCAGCAGCCCGATGGCGGCTGCACCTGGCGCGCGGCTGACGCTGTCGGCAGACCAGACGGTCGTGCACGGGACCCGGATCGAAACGCCAAGCGGTGACATTTCGTTGCGCGCCGGGCAGGGCATCGTTCTCGCCCCGGGCAGCCGCCTCGACACCTCGAGCGCCAGCACGACGATCGGCGGCACGGTCGTTGCGGCCGCCGCCGGCAACATCCGCCTCGCGTCCGCGGCGGGCGATATCGAACAGCAGGCGGGCGCAACGCTGGACGTCTCGGGGCGCGCCGGTGCGGATGCCGGCCAGCTGGCGGTTTCGGCAGTCGCTGGCGACGCGACCCTGTCCGGCGCGCTGCTTGGAACGGTCGAGCGCGGCACCGACATCGTCCCGCCCCGCGGCGCCGGGGTGAGTATCGATGCAGCACGGATCAGCGATGTCTCCGCCTTGAACAACCGGATCAACGGCGTCTCCGGCGCGGCCACCACGAACTTCACCGAGTCGCGAAATTTCCGCGCCCGGGCTGGCGACATGACCATCGATGCTGGCGCCACAGTTCGTGCGCGCAGAATCGAACTGGGTGTGGACGATGGGAACCTGCTGGTGCGTGGGCGGCTCGACGCCACCGGCAGTGTGCCTGGCGAGCAAGGCGGTGACGTCCTGCTGTTCGCCAATCGCGGGGCGAGCAGCACCGGCGGCAGCGTGATTCTGGACAGCGGTGCGACGATCGCTGCAGCAGCCGCTGCAGGTCCTGCAGCCGAAGGCACCCGCGGTCGGGGGGGCAATCTCAGCATCGGGATCGTCGACCCTGCAGGTTCGGCCGAGTTGCGCGCGGGGGCGACCATCGATCTGTCGGCGAGCGGTGGCGCCGCGGGTGGACGCATCGTGATTCGCGCACCACGCACTGGCGCGGGCGCTGGCACCGACGTAGCCGTGGCGCCGATCGGGGCTCAGATCGTTGGTCAGCGGGAAACGGTCGTGGAAGCGGTGCGCGTGTTTGCAGGTGTTAACAGCATCGCTTCAGGCACCTCCTCCGCTGCCACGCTTGGCATCGGCAGCGTTGCCAGCGACGTCAGTGCGTTCATGGCCAATGCCGGCCCGATCGAGACTCGACTCGGCCGCGCAGCCGACCCGACGTTCCGGGTGCAGGCCGGCGTGGAAGTGCGCTCGAGCGGTGCGCTGACCCTGTCCAGCGACTGGAACCTCTGGTCGGCATCCCGGCCCGGCGGTGAGCCCGGCACTTTGACCCTGCGCGCCGGGACCAGTCTCAATCTGACTGGCGGGTCGTTGAGCGATGCCTTCAGTACGGCCGCCCCGGCAGGCGCGTTCCAGAATGGCGTTTCCTGGTCGTACCGGCTGATCGCCGGGGCCGATTTCGCTTCGGCGAACCCACTCCAGACCGCTGCGGGCAGCACCGGATCGGTCACCATCGGCAGCGCGAACGCGGCGCGGCTGGTACGGACCGGTACCGGATCAATCGACATCGCAGCGGCCGGGGACGTGCAACTGGTCAATCCGGTCCTGGTCAATGCCACTTCGCCCGCTTCTGTGGTGTACACCGCGGGTACCCGGGCGCCGGCACTTGCTGATTTCGCCAACCCGGTCGTCAGCGAGCAGGGAGCGGTGTTCCCGATCGATGGCGGAGATCTGACTGTGCGCGCCGGTCGCGATGTCGTGGCGCCGGCGACCAGGCAACTGGTCTCCGACTGGCTGTACCGGCAGGGGCGGCTCAACACCGACGGCACCGTGCAGACAGCCAATCGCCCGTCATGGTGGATTCGTTTCGGCGACTTCCGGCAGGGATTCGGCGCGCTCGCGGGGGGCGACGTCTCGATCGAGGCCGGACGCGATGTGCTCAACGTGTCGGCCGTGGTACCGAGCACCGGACGCCTGCCCGGAACTGCTGGCAGCACACCGGACGTCTCCGCGTTGCGGGTCACCGGTGGTGGCGATCTACAGGTACGCGCAGGCGGCGATATCGCGAGTGGCCTGTTCACGGTCGACCGTGGCGAGCTTCGGTTGCGCGCCGATGGCAGCCTGCGTTCCGGGCGCGTCGGCGGCCAGCAGTCCCCAGTGTATACGCTGCTCGGTCTCGCCGACTCGTCGGCTCGGGTCGAGGCCCGGTCGGTCGCGTTCCTGGAGGGGGTGTTCAACCCGACCGTGCTGACCCAGGCGCCAAACAACGTGCCGACGATCGCGCGCGAGAAGAAGGCATCGTTCTTCACCTACTCGCCGGAGGCCTCGGTGTCGTTGACGGCGCTCGGTAGCGCCACGCTGTTCAACAATCCGGCCAATGTGGTGGGGCTGTTTCCCCAGCAGTTCACCGTGTCGGCGACTTCGGCCAACGAACAAAGCGCACTGGTTACCTATCCAGGAAGCCTCAAGGTGGCGTCGCTCGCAGGTGATATCGAAATACCGAGGACGTTCGCGATGTACCCGTCTGCCACCGGGTCGCTCGAGATGCTGGCTGCCGGCGACATCCGGGTCGACGGTACGATCCAGATGTCGAACCTGGCGCCCGGAGCGCTGCCCCAGGTGACCTCACCGACGGCGAGTTTCCTCACAGCGATCAGCCGGCCCCTGATCCAGGCGGGGGCAAGCGGCGCGGCGGTGCACTCCGATCCGTCGTTGCGCACAGGGGACGATCGGCAGCTGGTCATCGCTGCGCGCGATG
Organism: Burkholderiales bacterium; assembly: GCA_038205245.1. GTDB lineage: Bacteria > Pseudomonadota > Gammaproteobacteria > Burkholderiales > CAIKXV01 > CAIKXV01. Next base: position 840 of record JBBRCD010000045.1, on the reverse strand, counting down.
GCAGCGTGACCGGCCGCTCGGGCGTGGTATTCGCCCGGCTGCCCAAGCCGGCGGCGATCTCGGCGGGCACCGATCTGCGCGACCTCTGGCTGTTCGGCCAGAACCTCGAAGACGCTGACATCACTCGCCTGAGCGCTGGGCGCGATATCGTTTTCTCCACCTTGCGCGACACACAGGGGCGCCAGCTCTCGAACGCCTCGGCGATCGAAATCGGTGGGCCAGGCCGCGCTGAACTTGGCGCGGGACGCAACATCGATCTTGGCAACGCAGTCGGCGTGGTCAGCCGCGGCAGCCTCAACAACCCGTTCCTGCCGGAGCGCGGCGCGTCGCTGCTGCTGGTGGCAGGCAGTCCCGGGCCCGACTACGCGGGCTTCATCGACTGGCTGTACAGCGCACCTGCACCGGCGCCTGACGCGCTGCGGATCGAGTTCGTTTCAGCGACCACGGCCTATCTTCCCCCAGAGCGCGGCACGCTCACGGTGGCGGTACCGGAGGGCACACCTGTGCCGGCCGAACTCACCCGGTTCGATCTGCGTCCGGCAATCGCAGGCTATGTGCGCAGTGCGACCGGTCAATCGGGGCTGAGCGACGCAGACGCCTACGCGGCGTTCAGGACCCTGCCTGCGGCGCAACAGCGGCCACTGGTGAACGCGCTTCTGTTTACCGCGATTCGGACTTCAGGACGGGCTGCTGCACTGTCGCGGGAATTCAGTGACTTCGACCTTGGCTATGGCGCCATCGAGCGATTGTTCCCGGCAAGCGCGAAGTCGCCCGGGGGTGACATCAACCTCTTCTTCAGCCAGCTTCGCACCGAGCAGGGTGGCAACATCGATCTGCTCG
>JBBRCD010000044.1:0-29871 GCA_038205245.1 Burkholderiales bacterium | reverse complement strand
CCGGCCGCCACGACCGCCCCGGCCAAGGGCGCGCCCGGCACCGCAGTGACCCCGCCCGGCACGAGTGGCACCTGGGCGGCCGGTACGAGTACGTCTGGTACGAGTACGTCTGGAACGAGTACGTCTGGAACGAGTACGTCTGGAACGAGTATGTCGGGTACCGGCTCAGCGGCCGACCCGGGCAAGACAGGTACCGAGGGCAAGCCTCGCTTCGATTTCTACACGATACTCCCGGGCGTGGAGCAGACCGCGACCGAGCACGACTTGCGCAACCGCAAGGCCGATGCGAAGTCGCCTGTGCGGGAGCGGTTCTTCCTGCAGGCAGGCGCATTCCAGAATGCGCAGGATGCAGACAACCTGAAGGCACGACTTGCGTTGCTCGGACTGGAAGCCGTCATCCAGACCGCCAATCTCGGCGACAAGGGGACCTGGCACCGGGTTCGCCTGGGTCCGTTCGACGATGCCGATACACTGACCCGGGTACGCAGCCAGCTGGCCGGCAGCGGCATCGAAGCCGCGCCGATCAAGGTTCGCGACAAATCGCCCCAGTAAAGACAACCCCGACGGAGACACCCTGATGCTGAGCAGAATCCTGAAAGCGGTCGTGATCGCCGGGCTGGTCGCCCTGGCTGCCCCGGCGCTGGCGCAACTCACGCCTGGCAAGGACTACCGCGTGCTCGATCCGGCGCAGCCGGTCGATAACCCCAAGCGGATCGAAGTGATCGAATTCTTCTGGTACGGCTGCCCACACTGCGCCGATCTGCAGCCCACATTGAAGACCTGGCTGAAGAAGAAAGCGCCCGACATCGAGTTCCGCAGCGTCCCGGCGGTGTTCCGCGAGAGCTGGATTCCGCATACCCGGCTGTTCTACACGCTGGAGGCCATGGGTCTGCTGGACAAGCTGCATGAGGAGGTATTCAAGGCGATCCACGAGCAGAAGGTCGATCTGGGCGATCTGGCAAAGATGCAGGCCTGGGTCGGCAAGCGTGGCTTCGATGCCAAGCAGTTTGGCGAGGTCTACAACTCGTTCGGCGTGCAGAGCCGGGTGCAACGCGCGATCCAGATGAGCAAGTCCTACGGGTTGTCCGGCACGCCCACGCTGGTGGTCAACGGTCGATACCTGACCTCGCCCGCGATGACCCAGGGGCTGGACCGAACCTTCGCGGTGATCGATCAACTCGCTGCCCAGATCCGCGCGGGCAGCCCGCCTGCAAAGTAGGGCGCCATGGGTGACTGCCCGTCTGTACCCGCCTTCCGGCCAACGCTGCGTCGTCGGCAACTGCTGCTAGTCGGCGCCCTGCTTGCGGCGTCGCTGCCGGTCGCCAGCCGCGCGCAGGCGCAGGGTGCGCCGCGCGCCGGCACCGACTACCGCACCCTGCCTGCACCGCAATCGGCACCTGCCGACCGGATCGAGGTACTCGAGTTCTTCTACTATGGCTGTCCGTTCTGCTTCCAACTTGAACCCTTGCTGATCGAGTGGCTGAAGCGCCTGCCGCCGGAGATCGTGTTCGACCGGGTGCCGGTGATCGGCCGCGACAGCTGGGAACCGCTGGCGCGTCTGTACTTCGTGCTGGTGGAACTCGGGGCGGTCGGGTCATTGCATGCGGCAGCGTATCGAGCGTTCCACAACGATGGCGTGGCTCTGGGCCAGCCGGATGTGGCCGCCGACTGGGCGATCCGCAACGGCTTGGACCGCGCCCGGTTCAGCGCCGCCTGGCGCTCGGAAAAGACCACCGCGCTGGTCGCCCGGGCTCGAAGGATGACCGATGATTACGACATCCAGGCTACTCCATCGATCATCGTCGACGGAAGGTTGCTCACGTCCAGCGGGCTGACCAATGGCGTGTCGGCGCTGCTGCCGATGGTCGATCGCCTGATCGTGCTCGCCCGTGCCGAACGGGCACGCGCGAAACCAGCCTGAGCCGCACTGTCCCGGTGAACGTTGCGGGCGCTGGCGCAGCTCGCAGCATCTTCATCACTGGCGCCTCGGCTGGCATCGGCCGAGCGCTGGCGGTTCATTATGCACAGCAGGGCTGCAGCGTCGGGGTCACCGCGCGCAGAGCGTCGGTTCTGGACACGCTGTGCGCCGACTTTCCCGGCCGGATCGTCGGATTCACCGCAGACGTGCGCAACGCCCTGGCGATGCAGGATGCGGCTCACCGATTCATCGACCGTTGCGGCTTGCCAGACATCGTCTATGCCAATGCCGGCGTCAGTGTCGGCACCTTGACCGAACACAGTGCGGACGCCGAAGTGTTCCGCGAAGTGATCGAAACCAACCTGCTCGGCCTGGTGCACACCTTCGCGCCGTTCCTGGTGCCGATGCGGAACCGCGGCAGCGGCATACTGGCCGGGATCGCCAGCGTAGCCGGCGTTCGCGGGCTGCCTGGAGCGAGTGCTTACTCTGCATCCAAGGCTGCAGCCATAGCCTATCTTGAATCGCTGCGCATCGAAGAACGGGGCAACGGCCTGCGTGTCGTCACCGTCTGTCCTGGCTATATCGCCACCGACATGACCGCCGCAAACCCGTACTGGATGCCGTTCCTGCTGCAGGTCACCGATGCCGCGCAGCGAATTGCACGGGTCACCGAACAGGGACGCGCATACGCGATAGTGCCTTGGCAGATGGCGCTGGTCGCGCGTTTGATGCGCATGATGCCGAACGCGCTCTGGGACCGCCTGTCGTCGCGCGGCGGACGAAAGCCGCGCCGGACCGGATAGCCTGTACCGCGGTAGCCCGGGAAAGTGGGGACAGACCCTGAGGGTGTGTCCCCTGGCCGCGACCCTGGCCGCTGGCGGATTGCCCGAACCGGACGCCAGCGCCTTGCGCGAAGATCCTAGTCGAAGAACCCGGAGGCGCCGAGTTCCTCGGTCAGGGCGCGATAGTCACGCGCGCCCGGACTGGCGGGCGACTGGCTGAAGATGTCCTTGCCATACATCGGGCTCTCGGCGAGCGCGACGTTCTCGACGATTCGGGTCTCGCAAAGCGTGGCGCCATAGCGGCGCGACAGTTGGTCGAAAATGCCGGCGGCGAGGTTGCGCCGCCCGTCGTACCGGGTGACCACCACCCGGCGCTTGAACTTTCGGTTCAAGCGGGTTTCCAGCACGTTCAGCGCTGAATCGAGCCGATGCACGCCTTGCAGCGACAGGTAGTCCGCCGACACCGGGATCAGCACACAGTCGGCAGCGATCAGCGCATTGAGGGTGAGCACCCCCAGCATCGGGCAGCAGTCGATGAAGACCGGCCCGCGCTGCGCAGTGTCCTGGATCATCGCGGCGATCCCCTGGCGCAGCTTGCCGGAAATTCCCGGATCGCTGGCATGCAGGGCATCGACCTTGGACAGATCGAGCGACCCGGGCAGCAGCCTGACCCGCTGCGGCGTGGCACGCAGCAACCCGCTCAGCGGCGTGTTCCCGGCGAAGAACGCGTAGCAGCTGTCGCTGTTGGCGAACGCGCGGAAGCCGAATGCGAGCGTCAGATGCGCCTGTGGATCGAGATCGATCGCGATCGGCGACAGACCGCGATGCGCAACCGCCACCGAGACATTGAGCGTGGTGGTGGTCTTGCCGACGCCGCCCTTCTGGTTGAATACTGCTATGACGCTCAAAGGGCCGTCCGCCTCATCCGACGACTGGCTGCAGCGCCGCTTCGAGAAACCGTTCGATCGCCTGCTCGACCGTCGATGGCTCGCCCGACCCGGCGGCCAGCCGCGTCGACGCTGGATAGAAGTGGCCGACGCCCGGAATGCAACAAGCCGTCACCTTCAACCCGACCCTCGCGGCATGCTCGACCAGAGCCGGTGCCTGTTCACGCACATAGTCGAGGTCGTTCTCACCCCACAGGGCGAGCACTGGCGGTTCACCGTCTGCGCCGGTGACATGCCGGTGCAGCTCATCCACACCGAGGTAGCCGGAGATCGCCACCAGCGCGGCCACTTCAGCCTGTCGTGCAAACACCGCATGCATTGCGGAACGACCGCCAGCGGAGAAACCGCCGGCCGCGATGCGCCGCGGGTCGACCCCGAACCGGATTGCCTGCGCACGCACCCAACCGATAGCGGCGGTGAAATCGGCCGCCGCCGCTTCGATGCCATTGGCAACCATTTCGCTGGTCGCAGGCGGCAGGTTCATCTGTGTTCGCACGACATCCATGCGCGAGCGCGCCACCCGGTCCGGAAAAACCAGCACCGGGATCGTGCCCGGATCCGGGTCTTCCGGAATCAGCCGGTAGTCGATCGAGAAGCAAACATAACCTTTAGCAGCAAAGTGCCGACAGTAGTCAGCGATCGAGGTGTTCTTCGGTCCATCCTCCTTGACCGTGTCGTCTTCCTTGGACCCACGATGAAACGCGCCTCCGAAGGCCATGATCAGCGCCGGACAGGCGCCGATCTCCCGGTACGCGGCCGGCGGATGATAGACATCCAGCCTGACCGGGCGCTGCTTCGGGTCGTCGCCGGTGAAGCCGATGCCGCCGCGCGCGTACTCGATGTCGCGACTGACCTCGACCGCAGCAGCGCTGTCCTGCGTGCTTGCCCGACCATCCATCCGAACCCCTCCGATTCGATCTGCCGATGTCACACCCGACCGGCTGCCGCGCCCCGACAGGCCGCGCATTGTCCAAGCGGTATGGCCCCAGCGTCAACAGGAGATTGCGTGGTGGCCCGGTCGAGGCGACGATTTCGTCTCCAGCCCGCACGTCGCGGCGTTGTTCTTCAGAGTGGACGCTTGATCGATGCCGGCCGGCGCTTCCGGCTTCGATTGCCGGCCCCGATTACCGACCACATAGCTCAGTGCACGCTCGCCCTGGGCAGTTGCGGCACCACCTTCTGCATGAACAGCTTGATGCTCTGTTCAGCCACCTCATAGGCCATCGGCCCTATGCGAAACACTGCGATCAGGCCGCCGACCCCGATTGCATCGATCTTCGCCAGTTCTTCAGCCACCGTCGCCGGCGAGCCGAAGATCATCGAGTGGCGAATCTCGTTGCGGGCGGCTGGCGCAGTTTCCTTTTTCATGAACAGGCCCTGTTCTTGATACACCTTGCGGCGCATGGCCTGCCGGAACTCCTGCTGTACCTCGAACGCCGGGATCGCCAGGCGCTCGGCCTCGGCATCGGTCTCGGCGACGAACACATTGCGCCAGACCCAGCTGTCGTCGACATTCCTGGCGACCGTCGCCTCGTCGAAACCGCTGGCGCGCATGGTGGTCCGGTACAGGTCCATCCGGTGTTTGGTCACCTCGTTGCTCTGGATGTTCATCAGGAACGGCCGGCCGGCCTGCGCCATGCCGACCATCGCCTCTTCCCCCGAGCAGGCGCGCACGATCGGCGGATGAGGCTGGGTCAGCGGACGCGGCCGAAGCAACGGCAGCTTCAGGTTCCAGTACTTGCCCTTGTGCTCGAAGTTCTCGGTGGTCCAGGCCTTGATCATGATCTCTTCGGCCTCGACCAGGCGCTCGTAGGCCTCCTCCGGATCGATGCCGTAGCCCATGTAGTCGTAGATGTTGTAGGCCGTGCCACGGCCCAGCCCGACCACCAGTCGGCCATTGCTCAGGTTGTCGATCAACGCCATCTGCTCTGCCATGCGGATCGGGTGGTGCAGCGACATCTGCGCCACCGCGAAGCCGATTTTGATGCGTTTGGTCGCAGTCGCCAGGGCCGCGCCGAACGCAACCGGATCGACATAGGCACAGATGCCGTCGAAGTGATGCTCGGCCAGCCAGAGCATGTCCATGCCCAACTCATCACAGAGCTGCGCCTCGCGCACGGTCTCGTTGATGATCTGGTGATCCTGCCCGGGGGTCATCGAGGCGGGAAAAAGAAAATTGCTGTACTTCATCAAGGCGCCTCGTTTTAGTCAGTGACAAACAATGGAGCCGCACCGTAGCACGCAGGCAGGATCGCCTCAAGGCAGTGCTGAACTGTGCTACTCGACTCGGATGTTGGCTTCCCGGGCCACCCGCCGCCATTGGTCCAGATCACTGGCGATCAGACGGGCGAACGCCGCCCGGGTCATTGCGCGCGGCTCGGCGCCCTCGGCCTCGAGCCGCTGGGCGGAATCGGGCTGCCCGAGGATCTGACCGAGCTCGCCGTTGAGCCGGTCAGCAAGCGGACTTGGCACCCCTGCCGGCGCGAGCAGCCCCCACCACATGGTCAGTTCGTAGCCAGGCACGCCGGCTTCGGCCACAGTGGGCACCTCGGGCAGCAGCGCCGAGCGCTTCGCGCTGGTCACCCCCAATGCCCGTACCTTGCCAGCGCGCACCTGGCGAAGTGCAAGAGGCATGGTGGCGAACATCAAGTTCACCTGTCCGCCCATCACGTCGGTCAGCGCTGGAGCGCCCCCCTTGTAGGCGACATGGATCATCTTCACCCCTGTCATACGCGAGAACAACTCGCCGGCGAAATGGTTCACCCCACCGGCGCCGGCCGAGGCGAAGGTGAGCGTGTCCGGCTTCGCCCGAGCCAGATCGATCAGTTCCTTCACGTTGGCCGCAGGCAATGCATTCTGTGCCACCAGCAACAGCGGCCCGGTGCCGATCATGCCGATCGGGGTGAACGAGCGAATCGGGTCATAGGGCAGTTTGTACACCGCCGCACCCATGGTGTGCGAGATCGAGGTGAGCAGCAGCGTATTGCCGTCCGGGTTGGCATTGGCAGCGAGTTCGTTGGCGATGATTCCGCCAGCGCCGGGCCGGTTGTCGATCACCGCCTGGGTGCCCATCCGTTCCGCCAGCCGGGTACCCACGAAGCGGCCGATCATGTCGTTGCTGCTGCCTGGGAGAAAGCCGACCAGCACCCGCATCGGTCGGGCCGCGGTCGTGCTAGCCGCGCTGCTTCCCGGGGACAGCGTCCCCTGAGCATGCACCGCATCGACCAGTGCCACCAGAGGGATCGCCAGCAGTGCTGCAAACATGCTCGATCGATGAAACAATGCACGATGAAAGACCGGCGGTTGAAGCAGGTTCGCACGCAGAGGCATGGCAACTCCGAGGTGAACACGAGACAGTATTGTGCACTTGCGGTGCAGAAGCCGTGCGAGCGCACTTGCATCATCCAGAAAACAGGAGCGATCCACAATGTCGAGCAGGATCCGGGCCAGATCCAGCTAAGCGCGACTCGGGGCCGCCCTGATCGCCGCCCTGGGCCTGCTCGGACCGTCCGCCTGCGGCGACGCTCTGGCCCAGGTGCCCGGATCGTTCAAGAACTGGCCGGCTCCAGTCCATCCGCCGGGAGACCAGCATCGCGCTGACGGCCTGGCGCAGCATGCCGGAGGCTGCCCTGCTCAGACTGCGTTGCATGCCGCGGGCCGATCGCCCGCATCGAACAGCGACCGGCAATGACGGTACCAGTCGCTCTGGAACAGCTGCTGTGGATCCCAGGCCGCCTTGAGCGCCAGAAAAGCGCGCATCCTGGGATGGCAGGTTTCGATCTGTGCCCGCGTGGCGAACCGGTGGTAGGTGAGGTAGTAGCTGCCGCTGCGCTCGGCCGCGCGGTCGATCAGCCGGCGAAACACTTCGGCGGCATGCGCCACCCCGGCCGGGGTGTGCTCGACATGCAGGTTGAAGATTACGCAGGCGTAGTCTTCACGTGCCCAGGCGAGGAAGGTTTCGCGGTCGCGCCGGATCAGCCGCACCGTGCCATAGATCAGGTTGGCGGCGGCGGCGCGCAACTCATAGGCGCAGGCCCGCATGAAGTCGGGCAGACGCGCCCGCGGCACATAGAGCTCGGTGATCATCTCCGAGCCGCGGCCGCCGAACGCCTTGTCGATGGCGCGGTGATAGTGATCGACATAGCGGCTCATCTGATGGCGGTCCGAGTCATAGTGCTGCCCGGAGCTGGCCAGATAGAAGCCGGCGTACTCGTCGAAGGCACGCGCCTTGTCGGTATGGGCGAGCAGCAGCAACCGGATCCAGTCCGCTTCGCTGAGCTCGAGGCGCACGGGTTCCATCGCACCACTGGCAGCCTCCGATGCCAGGCCCGGCAGCGGTCGATAGCAGGAGAACACGCCCCGACGCAGGAAGTCCGGCCCGGTGCTGTCGATCGCGAACTGCCAGTCGCCATAGGTATAGCCCCCGGCACGACGCTGGTCGAATACCGGCATCAGATCTTCGACATCGATCAGGCTCACTGCACGCTGCAGCCGCTGACGGCGCACCAGCCTCAGGGTCACCGATGCGATCACCCCGAACAGGCCATAGCCGCCGATCGCCAGCCGGAACAGCTCAGGCTGCTCGCTTCGATTGGCGCGGCGCAGGCAGCCGTCGGCGGTCACGATGGTGAACGCTTCGATATCCGAGACCATCGGCGCGAAGTCCAGGCCCCGGCCGTGGATGTTAGCCGACAGTGCGCCTCCGATCGACAACTGGTCGGCGCCGGTCTGCTTCTGGCGGAACGTCCACGCGGGCTGCGCCGCGTTGGACGCTTCAGGCTGCAACCGATCCAGTGCGGCAAGCAGCTCAGGCCAGCGCATCCCGGCTTCGACTTCGATCAAGCCCTGTGCCACATCGAAGGCGAGCACCCGATTGCAATCGGACAAGTCGATCAGCCAGCCGGCCTGCGCGAACTGCTGGCCCCCCATCGCATGGCGCCCGCCGCACACCGCCACCGGCACGCCCAGGCGGCGCGCCTGCTCCACACAGGCGGCGATCTGAAACAGATTGCGCGGCCGCATCGTACGCAGCACCGCGGTCGGGTTGAGCGCAGAGTGCAGGTCATTGACCCGATGGCAGTGCGGCAGGCGGCTCGCAGCAGCCGCTGCGTCGGCCGGGCCGGGCGTGACAATCGCGGCGGCGAAGCGCCCGGCGCGGGAAAGCGGTAGCGTTGCAGCAAGAGTTTTCATCCGGGTCTCGACTGGTGGTTGAGCGAGCCCCGATGCTCGGCCGGGCGGTATCACATTCCAACCTGAACGGAAAAAGGATCACAATACGATCCTTCCGGGTTCACCAGCCTTTCCGATCGAAACCTCTGTCATGAAATGCACTGCCAGCCAGGACCCGCTGCTCGCCACCCTGAAGCCGATGCTCAAGGCGCGCGGCATCACCTACAAGGCGCTGGGACGCGAACTCGGCCTGTCCGAGCCGAGCATCAAGCGCATGCTCTCCGGACGCACCATGACGCTTGCCCGGTTGCATCGCATCCTCGATGTACTAGACACCGACCTGTTCGAACTGGCCCGAATCGCGCGCAAGGAACACACGCTGGCGCGTGAGCTGACCCTCGCGCAGGAAGAGGCGCTGGCCAAGGACCCGAAGCTCCTGACCGTGTTTCATCTTCTGCTCAACCAGTGGACGGCCCTCGAGATCGGGGCACAGTTCACGCTCACCGGGCCGGAGCTGGTCCGGCTGCTTGCACGGCTTGCACGGCTCGACCTGATCGACCTTGCAACAGGCAATCGGGTCCGGCTCAGAGTCGCGCGCAACCTGCAATGGCGACGCGCTGGCCCGGTGCGGCGCGCCTACGAGGCGAAGGTCCTGCAGGAGTTCCTGCTAAATGGCCTGGGTGCAGCCGACATGCATCTGCGCTTCGAGGTGCGCGAGGTGTCGCGCGCATCGCTCTCGTTGATGCAGCGCAAGCTCGACCGGCTCGCCGCCGAGTTCAACGAGACCGCGGAACTCGAGACCACGCTGCCGCGCCGCGACCGGCTGAGCGTCGGTGTCGCACTGATCTGCCGGCCGTGGACCTTCTCGGCCGCGGCTGCGCTGCGCCGGAGCTGATCGATGGCGAAAGTGTATCCGGACGGCTGGCGCGAACTGTCCGCCTTCGGCGCGCCCGAGCGCGAGCTTCAGACGCTCGCCCACCTTGCAGCCGGGCTGCCGGATACCTTCACTGTCTATCACGGCGTGCACTGGACACGGGTCGAACACAGCGGCAACGCGATCCTTGGCGAGATCGATTTCGCCATCGTCGGGCCGACCGGAAAACTGCTGCTGATCGAGCAGAAGACCGGCTTTCTGCAGGAGACCGCAGCCGGCCTGGTCAAGCGCTATGCCAACGCCGAGAAGCTGGTCGCGTTCCAGATGGCCCGTTCCACCGATGCTCTGCACACCCGGTTGCGCCAGTTCTGCAAGGGTGACACGACCTATGTCGACGCACTGCTTTTCTGCCCCGACTACACAGTCAAGGATCCGGGTACGGCCGGCATCGACCCGGCGCGCATCGTCGACGCGAAGCGCAAGGACCAGCTGATGGCCATAATCCGCAAGCTGTTGCCGGATGCCGGTCCGGGCAGCGAGGTATTGCCCGCGAAGGACAAGGTGCACCGGTTTCTGGGCGATATTCTGCAACTGGTGCCGGAGGTGAGCGCCATGGTGGGCGAGGCAGACGCGCTCTACACAAGGCTTTCGGGCGGCCTCGCACACTGGGCACGGCGTATCGACTGCAACCCGTTCCGGCTACGGGTGATCGGCACGGCGGGTTCGGGCAAGACCCAACTCGCCCTGGGCGTGTACCGGGACAGCGTCGCAGCTGGAAGACGGCCGTTGTTCGTCTGCTACAACCGCCCACTCGCCGATCATGTGGCGCGGATCGCGCCCGCCGGTGGCGAGGTGGTCACCTATCATCAGCTTGGCGACCGGGTATCGCGCTCACAGGGCAGGCGCCCCGATTTCGGCCAGCCGGGTGCGTTCGCGCAGCTCGAGGCCACACTCGACACCTTTACCCCGGAATCCGACGCGCGCTTCGACACCCTGATCGTCGACGAAGGCCAGGACTTCCAGGAGCGCTGGGCGCGCAACCTGCTGCGCTTTCTGCGCGACGACGGACAGGCCTGGTGGCTGGAAGACCCGATGCAGAACCTCTACGGCCGGGCCGGTGTCGCACTACCCGGCTGGGTCAGCGTCCGCTCGGACATCAACTACCGTACGCCACGCGAGATCCTTGAAACCCTGAACCGGTTGTTGCCGCTGCCGCATCCAATGGAAGCGGGCAGCCCGATCGGCGGCCATGAGGTCGACATCCTCACCTACACCGACACCGCCGACCTGATCGCGAAAACGATCAGTGCGGTCACCCGCGGCATCGGACTGGGCTTCAAGCGCTCGCATATCGCAGTGGTCACCTACCGCGGACGAGAGAACTCCAGACTCGCGCCGTTCGACCGGCTCGGTCCGTATCCGCTGCGCGCCCCGACCGGGCGCTATGACCTGCTGGGCAACCAGACGGTGACTGACGGCGATGTGCTGATCGACTCTGTACACCGGTTCAAGGGGCAGGCAGCCCCGTGCGTCGTACTGACCGAAGTTGACTTCGACACCCTGGATGAACGCGCGGTGCGGCGCATCTTCGTCGGTGCGACCCGGGCAACGATGAAGCTGACCCTGGTGGTAGCCGAAGGCGCGGCGAAAGCGTTGCTCGCGCGGCTTGGCGATTGACCGGCCACCACCCTGCCCGCGCGGCTTGGCGACGGCAGTCAAGCTGGGGAAAAGAGATCTTTCCCCGATGCGTGCTCAACCGCCGGAGGCACGCTCCAGCACTGCCTTGTTGATCACATTGATCGGTGCGCCTGCCGCATAGGCGATGATCTGATCGAAGATATCGGAGAACTGAATCTCGTACTCATCGCGGGTCACATAGCCCACATGCGGCGTGCACACGACGTTGTCCATCGACAGCAGCGGATGCGAAGCATCGCGCATCGGTTCGTTCTCGTAGACATCGACGGCCGCCAGTCCGGGTCGGCCGGCACGCAGTGCCTCGACCAGCGCCCCGGGTGCGATCAGCCCGGCACGGCTGGTGTTGACGATCATCGCGGTCGGCTTCATCGCGGCCAGGTCTTCGGCGGTGACAATGCCGCGGGTCGCTGCCACCAGGCGCATATGGAGCGTGATTATGTCGCAGCGCTCGTAGAAGTCGCGCTTGCTCGCCGCCACCTCGAAACCCTGGGCGCACGCGCGCGCCTGCGAGGCGTCGCTTGCCCAAACCACCACCTTCATGCCGAAGGCGACGCCATAGGCAGCCACCGCCTGCCCAAGACGCCCCCAGCCGTGGATGCCCAGGGTCTTGCCGTGCAGCGAATCCCATACGCCGGTCTGCCAGACGCCCTGGCGCAGCGCGATCATCTGCTGCGGGATGCGCCGGGCTGCGGAAAGAATCAATCCCCAGGTGAGTTCAGCGGTGGCGCGCGAGGGCGTATCGGCGTGCTGCGAAGAGGAGAGGATGACGCCGCGTTCGGTACAGGCGTCGACATCGATATGCGGGTAGACGCTGCGCTGGCTGATCAGCCGCAGCTTGTCCAGGCGACGCAGCACCGGCGCGCGGATCTGTGTGCGCTCCCGGATCAGCACCAGTGCCTCGGTGTCGCACAGCCGTGCGACGAGCAGATCGTCGTCCTGCACATGGTCGTTCCAGATCTCGACCTGGTGCGCGGCCAGGCTGGAAAAGCAGGCAAGTGTGCGCACGGTATCGAAGTAGTCGTCAAGAATCGTGATTTTCATCGGTCGGTTTCGTTGCTCGCAGGCGTTCGCTGGGCTAAGGCACTGAGTACGCGATGCTAGACTGAATGGCCATATCGCGTGTTTGGAGTCAGGATGCCAGGCCACGCTTGTCTCAGCCAGGCGCCAGGTCGCAGCGAACATACGCCAGCGACGGTGGTCGGCACACGGGACCGTCGATGATCCTCCCGATGGTGATCATTGACACCAACGTGGTGATCGCAGGCCTGCCCACGGCGAACGGGGCCGGGCCGTTCGCGGTGATCCTGAACGGCATGCTCCATGCCGACTTTGGGTTCGTGGTGTCGGACGCGCTGCTCGCCGAGTACCGCGACGTGTTGTCGCGACCCAAGCTGCGCGCACGCCTGCGGCTCGACGAAGCGCAGGTGGAATCGATGGTGACCACGCTCGCGCGGCAGGCGATCGCGGTCGAGCCGGTACCGGCCCAGCGCGCGCCCGATCCGGACGATCAGTTCCTGTGGGAGCTGCTTGCCGCGCGTGCCGATCTGCAACTGGTCACCCGGGACAAGCTGCTGCTGGGCAGCTCGAAGATGCGCGGCCGGGTGATCCCGCCCGAGGTGTTCGCTGAGCGTATTTCGGTCAGGAGGCTGCCTTCAGCTTGTCGAGCCGCGCCATCAACTCCCGCTTGCCAAGACCGCGTAACGCGGTGATCGCCTCGACCATCGACGGCTGGGGGCGGGTAGCTGCGCCTTCCCAGTTGTAGATCGTCTGTTCGCTCACCTCGAGCAGCCTCGCCAGATCGCGGGCCGACAACCCCAGGCGGGCGCGGAACGTGCGGAATCCGTCAACCCGGAATCGCCGCTTGCCCTCGCCCTCAGGCTCGGCCACGGTGGCACCTGCCGGCGCACGTCTGGAAAGCGCAGCCAGATCGCGCTTCATCGCGACCTGCTCATCCTTCAGTGCGGCGATTACCTTGCGTTGCTGTACAAGGCGCTTTTTCAACGGCCCGATCTCGGCGTTGATCTGCTTTCTGGCGAGGCGGGTGATTTCTTCTTTCAGTACGGTGGAGAAGTTTGGCATGTCGTCCTGACTTGCTGATTGAGTGCCAGCGGGAGCGTAATGGTACGCGTCCTGGCAGGCGTCCGGCGCCGAAACGGATGAAATCGCCTGGGGCAGTCGGCTGTCACTTCTTCCCGTTGTTCGGATTGGGGATCGGATAGGTGCCTTTGCGCAGGGCAGCCGCCTGATTGCTGCAGCCGATATGGGCAAGAACGAACCAGAGCGCGAGAAGCGCCGGAAGCAGCGCCACCATCCAGCCCCCGAAAAAAAAGCACACTGCGGTGAGGATCACTGACAACCAGGCGCCGTTGGCGTTTCGCTTGGCGATGGCGTCATAGTCCTCGGCGGTGGCGGTGGTCGGGTCGATTGCCATGGTGTCGTGTCTGAAATCCGAATGCAGAGGCCGGGAAAATACCACTACTTCGGGCGCGTGGCCCGCTCTGGTCACTCCAGCGTCACCTTGCCGGCCTTGATGACCCGGGTCCACAGCGCGATCTTGGATTCGATGAAGCGGCAAACTCCTGGGTCATGGTGGTCGGTGTGAGCTCCACCACATCGGCGCGCAACCGCTCCTGGACATCCGGACGTTCCAGCACACGCGTCATGGTCTGGGTCATCCGGGCAACCACCGCTTTCGATAGGCCGGCCGGGCCGACCAGGCCATAACAGGTGCTCGACGAGAAGCCGGGGACGGCCTCACTCATCGCCGGCAGGTCAAGCGCCGCGGGCGCCCGCTTCTGTTGGTCACCCCGAGCGCGCGCAGCTTGCCGGCGCGCACCTGGGGCACGGCAGACGCCCCGGCCGCGAACGCCGCCTGTATGTGCCCGCCCATCAGGTCGGCCATCGCCGGGCCGTCGCCGGCGCCGGGACGGTTGTCGAGCACGATAGCCTGGCCGAGGTCCTCGGACATGCGCGGCGCGAGCAGCCGCGCTTGGCTGCCAAGAGCGGCGACCAGCCGCCGTTGCTCGTCCAGCTCGAGCGCGAGGCCCTCGTAGTCGTGATACGCGAGCTGTTCCCAGAAGCGCATCGAATGTTGCGAGATCGGGCGCATGGCAGGCGGAACAATGTCGTTCATGGCGATCTCCTGATGTTCGCTGCTGATCGTACGCTGGTGCGGCGGCGCCTGTTGCGCGGATCCATGCCGATGATGCCCGCGCTGCCGCCAGCATCGATCGATCAGCGAGCGCCCGGAAGCGCGAGCAGATCAAGATGTCCCACCGAAAGCGTGAGCAGCCCGCCGTCGATCTGCGCATGGCGCTGCGCCGACCATTCGGCGAACAGTGCCACTGCCGAAGGAGAGGTTTCGCCAGCCACTCCGGCCGACTCGTCGACCAGTTGCCGCAGCAACCCCGGGTGCCCGGCACCGATACGCCAGTCGCTGCGGGCGATCATCGTTTCGCAGCCCCGCGCTGCAAGGCACCTGGCGAGCAGGTCGGCGGCCAGCGGGCCGAGCGCCGGGCCGAACCCCTTGTCGCCCGACTGGTGGTTCTGAAACGCCTGATGCAGTTGCATGTCCACCGGCAGCGCGGGTTGCCACGCCCGCCGCCCATCGACCGTGAGGGTCGCGAGCAGGGGCAGCCCTGCGCGCACCAGCAGCGAAGACAGGCGCTCCATCCACTCGGCGGACACCAGATCGAGGAACGCGGTGGTCGTGACGCCATCGACACCGTGCAGATCGAGTCGATCGAGGGACTGCTGAAGATCGAGCGCCTGGGCGCGCACTTGCCAGCGCGCGCCATCGGCGTGCACCGTCACACCGGCTTCACTGTTCAGGCAGTGCCATCCGGCAGCGCTCGCCCAGCGCCCGATCGCGCTGGCCTGCGCCTCCAGCAACGACTGATCATGATCGACCAGCCGCCAGTCCTGGTCACCGCCGATCAGCGGCGCCAGCACTCTGAAGTTCGCGCCGGTGCCGGCGGCAAGGTCGACGATACGCAGCGGTCGAGCCTCGCGAAGACCCCGCCGCGCACGAACCGCGCTGGCGAAACGAGATGCCAGATCGGGGCTGCGTGCGGCCGTATCGAGCGGCTCGCGCAGGCGCAACCAGTCGGCTGAAAACCCGCTGGGGCTCGGGATCACTTGGCGAGCCGATCGAAGCCGGCTGCCCAGCCAGCCACTGCGGTCGGCCAGTCGGGCAACGCCCGCCCGGCAGCCACGGCGCCCTTGGCCAGTCGGGCATGCAGCAACGCGTCGGTGAACACCCGTTGCAGCGCCTGCCGCAATGCCGCCACGTCCCCCGGGGACACCAGCAAGGACGCTGCGGCGGGCACGGTGGCCGGTATCGCGCCTGCGTGAGTCGCGATCACCGGCAGACCGTGCGCCAGCGCTTCGGCGAACACCATGCCATAGCCTTCATGCCATGACGGCAAGGTGAACAGATCGGCCGCCCGATAGGCGGCACTGAGTTCCTCATGCGGCAGTTCGCCCTCGAGCGTGATCCGGTCGCCAAGCCGGTGCCCCGCGATCGCGGCGCGCAACGCTGCGACGGCACCTGGGTCGCGCTGCAGGCTGCCGATACAGGTAAGCCGCCAGTCGATGTCGCGCAATCCCGCCAGAGCCTCGATCAGCAGCAGATGCCCCTTGCGTGGCGTGACCGTGCCGACCGCAAGCAGATTCCACTGGGCGGATGGGGTGGGCCTGGGCTGCGGCGCGATCGCAGACGGTTCAGTCCCTGGAGGCGTGACCTGCACACGATCTGCGGCGGCGCCTGCAGCAACGATCGCCTGTGCCGTATGTTCACTCGGACAGAGGATGCCGCGCAGCATCGGCCACAGCCGGGCTTCGAGCAGCGCAAGCTCGCATGCCTGTGCCGGGTCTGACCCGGTTTCCATAGACAGTGGATGATGGACGAAACCAACCAGCCTGAGCCGTGACGCTTCGCGCTCGAGGCAGTCGGCGAATCCGGGCAGCGCCAGCCCGTCGATCGCGACGGGCATACCGGACGCGAGGCCCGCCAGCGCGCTGGCCGCCGAGGCGCGGGTCAGCGCATCCGCATCCGGAAAGCGTCCGGCAAGTTCGACCACGCGCACCGTGCGGCCAAGCGCGCGCAGTCCGTCCACCACATGCCGATCGAACAGGTAGCCGCCAGTGAGCTGATCGATCGCCCCCGGAACGACGAATACCAATCCGGTCAATGCAGCGGACCTTCGAAGGCCGCCCAGGCGACCGGCGACTCGCGCAGCACGACACGCATCGAGGCGAGCGTGTCCGAGGTTCCAGGACCGATCGCGCCCGTGGCGACCTGCGCCTTGATGCGATGAAAAATCTCTCCGGCCATGAACTCGGTCGTGGTGTTGCGGCCTTTCAGATCCGGCAGCTCATCCAGATTCCTGTAGTTGAGTCCGCTCAACACCGCGCGCAGGGTCTCCAGCGCACGCCCGATGTCGCAGACCAGCCCATATTCATCCAGCGCCTCGCGCCGGAACTCGACTTCCACGCTGTAGGTCGCACCATGCAGTTGCTGCGCCGGGCCGAAGATCTCGCCCTGGAAGCTGTGGGCAATCATGAAGTGGTCGGATACGGCGAGGCTGTACATGAGCGAAGATCTCCGGGTTCAACGATAAGTGACAACATGGCACAGCTCACCGTTCGGCGCGTGCGCGAGCCGATCGAGCGTCGAGGGCAGATCACGAAACGGGGTCGGGCCAGCCAGCAGCAGATCGAACACCGGGTCGACGAGCAGGTCAAGCGCAAGCATCAACCGGCGGCGATGAGTCCAGCGCGCGCGCTGCGTCGTGGCGACCGCCCCGACCTGCGACGATTGCAGCCTCAGCCGCCGGCTGTGAAACGATTCACCGAGCGGAACCGGGACGCTGCGATCGCCATACCAGCTCATCTCGAGCACCATCGCCTCGAAGCCCGCCAAGCCGAGTGCGGTGGCCAGTCCTTCCGGATGGCCGCTGGCATGAATGACCAGGTCGGCCTCACCGGAAGCCTGCGCCGGTTCGGCAAACGTACAGCCCAGCGCCGTCGCCAACGAGGCACGGCGAGCATCGGGATCGACCAGCTCGACCCGCACGCCGGGTATCCGTACGGCGAGTGCGGCCACCAGGCAACCGACCGCGCCCGCGCCGACGACCGCGATGCGATCGCCCAGCCGCGGCGACGCGTCCCACAGACCGTTCACCGCGGTCTCCATGTTCGCCGCGAGCACTGCGCGGGCATCCGGCACTGCGTCTGGCACCAGGACGAGCGCATCGTCCGGCACGACATAACGATCCTGATGCGGATACAGGCAGAAGACGCGGCGACCGATCAAGTCGGACGCACCCGACTCGACCCGACCGACCGAGGCATAGCCATACTTGACCGGAGCGGGAAACTCGCCTTCCTGGAACGGACAGCGCATCGCACGCCGCTGGCTCTCGGGCACTCGTCCGAGAAACACCAGACTCTCGGTGCCGCGGCTGATGCCACTGCACAGGGTGCGCACCCGGGCTTCACCTGGCCCGGGTGGTGCCAGCGACACCGGACGCAGTTCGCCCCGACCGGGCGCAGCGATCCAGAATGCATTCGCCGTCAGTGCGCCAGACGGTTCAGCGCCGGTTGCACCAGGCTCAGCCATCGCGGCTTTCGTCATCGAAGTCACATTCGATCATTACATCGTCGCCCAGCACCACCCGGCGGGTGCGCGGCCGCAGGCTGTCGCGCAGATCGGCGATCTCGGCCAGCGTGATGGCCGGCCGACCAGAGCCGAGGATGACCGGGGCCACGGTGATCTGCAGCCGGTCGAGCGCACCCGCCTGAAGGAAGCGCGATACCGTGATGCCACCGCCCTCGATGAACACCCTGCGCAGGCCGCGCCGGGCGAGAACATGTCTGATCTCGTTCGGGTCGAGTCGCCTGCCGTCCGCAGGGTCTCGGCCGACGTCTCGGCCGACGTCTCGGCCGACGTCTTGGCCGACGTCTTGGCCGACTTCGCTGCCGACCTTGTTGCCGACCTCACTGCAAACGTCCCGCCCGGCATCAATGCGCGGCAGCGGCACCACCTCGGCACAGCCGACCCGCTCACCTGAGTGGCCACGGCCAGCCGCAACCAGCAGCAGCGTCGGCGCCATGTCGTCGCGGAACAGGCGTTGGCTGCCGTCCAGACGCCGCTCGGGATCGATGATCACGCGCACCGGACTCGGGCCTGCGCATCGGCGCACCGTCAACTGCGGGTCGTCCAGCAGTACCGTGTTTGCACCCACCACGACTGCATCTGACAACGCGCGCATCCGATGGGTATGCAGAAGATCCTCCGGGCCACTCAGCCAGCGCGACATGCCGCTGCGGGTGGCGATCCGCCCATCGAGACTCTGCGCGAGATGGCCGACCGAAAACGGACGGTCGCGACGCGCATTGCACAACGGACCGTAGAGCGAGAACAGCGCAGACCCGGACACTGGTGCCAGGCCAGCACTGGCGCGAGCGGCGAGCAGCGTCTGCCATTCGCCGCTGTCGTGGGCGACCGGCTCATCGGGTAAAGCGTTGCCCTCGGGCTTGTCGGCCTGCATTGGGTTCTGGCTCGCGCGATCGGCGTCTGGGTTGCGGCAGCTTGACCGGAACGGTCAGTATCGCGCCACAGCCGAGAACCCGTCGAAAACCATGTCAGGTGCGCTCAGGTTGTGCCACGACGGCAGGCTGCGGCCGAAGCGCACCGACGACGCCTTGACCGTACCGAAGTCCATCACCGGCGCGGAAGTGACCTGACCCGGCCTGCGACCGGGCCAGGCGGCGACCGCGACATCTGCCTGGACCGGATTCACATACATCGACCGCAGCGCGGCGAACGGCTGATCGGCTCTGACTGGCGTGTCGACCGACAGCGACAGACCAAGACGGGCGCGCGTGATCTCGGAGACGGTGAGCGTACCCCGCGTGCCGTTCCTGAAGACAAGACGGAAGGTGAGGGTCTCCGGTTCGAAGCTGATCTCGCGGATCGCGACGAAGGGACGACCGTCTTCGTCTATCGGTCCGAACAGGAAAGAACTGCCATAGGCGGTGTCATCGAGCGTCGACGGCGGCAGCGGCTTTGCGCGCCAATAGCCATCGGACGGATAGACGACCAGGATCTCGACATCATGCTTCGGACCGCGCTTGATCAACTGCACCAGATGCAGCCCGGGCTCGTTCACTGCGCCGACCCGAAAGCCCACGACCTCGGGCCGCCAGAAGCTGGGGAACGTGTGCCCCACCAGGCGTATCGATGCGTCTTCATACAGCGCCACCTGCCGCGCCTGGAACGCGAAAGCGGGATCATTCGACATGTCGCAATCGGTGAAGTCCGGGGCGGTGCTGTCCTCGCGCACCAGCGCGATGTAGGGCGGGTGCTCGGCGCTGATCCGGAATGCAGTGATGCCGGGGGCGAGCAACTTCACATAGACGTTGTCTTCCTCGGCGCAGCGGGTCGGCTTGCTCGCGTTGACGACTCTGACGCGCTTCGTACTGACGCGCTCCGACGGCGGCGTCGATGCCTCTGGCCACGATCGTTGCGCGCCTGTACTGCACCCGGCGAGCCCTAGCGCCAGGACCAGGGTGCCTACGCCGGCCAGCCGCACGGCGGCTGATCGCGACCTGATCACTGGCTGGTGGCTGCTGACACGGTCAGACCAGGCGCGAACAGCGCTGCGGACACCGGGCACGCAGGCTCGGCGGCTTCGTCCGGGGTCCGGCACAAACCGGCCACCGCCATCGCGCGCCCGAGCCGCGGCTGCGAGGTGAGCATCGCGACTGGCACCGCAGCCATCAGCCCGAGGAACACTGGCGCGGTAAACCAGAATGCCGCCGGCACGGCGTACCACGCCAATCCGGCGAGCGCGATACCCAGCGCGGTCTGCATCCACAGGCCGCGGATCGCAGTGCCCAGCGGAAGGCTTTCAGCATCGCGCTGCTGACCGCTCCAGCCGATCTGCCGGCCGAACAGCAGGCCGAACATGAAGATGGTGATGGCGACCGCGCTCACTGGCGCGATCAGTGTCGCCAGCACGATCTCGATCAGCGCGCTCAGCACGATACGCAGCGGCCCGCCATAGACTCGACGCAGACTGCGTCTGAACAGGACATCGCTCAGCGTCGCCAGCTTCGGCGCGAAGATCATGGTCATGATCACGGCGAACAGCACGAGGCCCAGATCAGCCTGGAACGGCACGTCGCGCAGCAGCCCGAGCAGGATGAAGCCCAGCCAGGCCGGCGCGCCGAGATACATGCCGATCGCCAGCGCGAGCTGGCAACGGCTGACTGGCAACAGGCCAGGCATGACCAGCAAACGGAAGTACTGCATGTTGCCCTGGCACCAGCGCAGATCGCGCCGGATGAACTCGAGCAGGGTCGGCGGATTCTCTTCCCAGCTGCCGTCTTCCACCGGCAGCACGCGCACCTCGTAGCCAGCGCGACGCATCAGCACCGCTTCGATCTGGTCGTGGCTGAGTACATGGCCGCCCAGTGGCGGTCGCCCGGGCAACACCGGCAGGTGGCAATGCGCGGTGAACGGCGCGATCCGGATGATCGCGTTATGGCCCCAGTACGGGCCGCAATCCCCCTGCCAGCTGGCAGCCCCCAGGGTGTAGGAACGCATGCCCAGGCGCATACCGAACTGGAAGATGCGGGCAAACGGGCTGGCGCTGGGCAGCCCCGTGGTAAGCGTCTGCAGGATGCCGATGCCGGGCCTGACCTGCATGACCCGCACCAGGCGCAGCATCGCCTGTGGCGTCATCAGGCTGTCGGCGTCCAGCACGATCGCGAACTGGTGAAGATGTCCCCAGCGCTCGCAGAAGTCGCGGATGTTGCCCGCCTTGAAGCCGCTACCCTGTTCGCGACGGCGATAGGTCACCTTCAGCGCCGGACCGTAGCGCTCGGACAACAGCGCAGCGGCCTGTTCTTCGGCGGCGATCACCTCCGGTTGGTTGCTGTCGCTCAGCATGTAGAGGTGAAACCAGCGCGACTCGCCGGTGGCCAACAGCCGGTCGAGCATCCACTCCAGGTTGCGCTGGACGCGCAGCGTGTCCTCATTGCGGATGCACACCAGCAGCGCGGTTGACGAATCGATCTTCTGTTCGCCCTCGGTGCCGCGCAGGTCGGGTGCCACCCAGGCGGCCGGGTCGCGGGTGAAGGTCATCAGCGCAAAGCCGATCACCGCGTTCCAGAAGCCGATGGTCGTCCACGGCAGCGTCAACGCGAACAGCACCAGCATGATGATGCCAAGCGCATCCGGGCCCTGAGTGAACAGGGTGGCCGCCATCAGCCAGAGCAAGCCCGCCGAGGTGCCGAGTACCAGACCGGCGAAACCCACGCGGCGCCAGCGCAACGATAGTCCGGCGCCCGCCTCAGCGGGCGACATGTCGAACGATTTCTGCATTTGCTAAGTCATCCGCTTGAGCAGGCCATCCCGACGGATGAACGTGTGATAGACAACACCCATGATGTGCCCGGCGATCAACGCGATGATCGCGATTGCGCCAATCCAGTGCAGCAGCGACAGGATCTTCGCCAGCGCCTCGTCCTTGCCTATTGGCGAAGGCAGCGGCAGCACGCCGAACAACGACAGCGGAAAGCCCCAGGCGTTGGTGGCAAGGAAGCCGATCACCGGCATCAGCAGAAGCAACGCATAAAGAGCCAAATGGGTGACATGAGCACCCAGCCTGACCATGGCCGGGGTATCGGCCGGCAGCGGCGGGGGTGGGTTGCGAAAGCGATAGGCGAGACGGATCAAGGCAAGTACCCAGACGGTGACGCCGAGGCTTTCATGAAAATTGTAAAGCTGCAGTTTGAACGATTGGTCTGCCGGTTCGAAAAAGACCATCCACAACCCGACCACGATGATCACGCCCAGCATGGGCGCCATCACCCAGTGCAGCCAGCGGGCAGGCGAGGTGTAGCGAAGGGCAGGCTTCATGTCGGGGTCTCGTGTCCGCGCGATGGAGTGTCGTGGCTGAAGTGGTCCGGCACCGGTCGAAAAAAACGCGACAGCACCCCGTCAGCGACGCTGCCGATTCGCAGTGGGTGCGGATTGTAGTACGCGCAAGCCTGCGGGGAACCGGTTGATTCGATGTCGGACCTGTGTCCTCGCCGCTACTAGGCCGCCAGGCGCTCGTCAGGGCGGGTGATGTCACGCAACAGGCGCCGGGTCGGCGTATGCAACTGCCCGGCCCGCACCACCAGGCGCGGTACCAGCCGGCTGCGCCCGACCACTTCGACACCCAGGCAGTCGCGGTAGGTCCAGGGCCCGTCGATCTGGGTGAGCACGCTCACGTCGGCGCGGGTGCCCGGCACCAGCGTGCCGATCTCCTGCGCCATGCGCAGCACGGTCGCCGGGTGCAGTGTCGTCGCACGCAGCACGAAACCCAGATCGAAGCCTGTCGCCAGCAACTTCGACATCGCGCCAAGCAGGCTGTAGTCGAGCGTGGTGTCGTTGTCATGGGTGTAGAAGTCCCCATGCACATCGCTGCTGATGGAGTAGGGCAACAGGCCGGCATCCATCATGCGCCGCGCGGTGTCGAAGCTGAAGTTCACGCCATGACCGAGGTCCAGACGCACGCCCGAGGCGATCGCGTCCAGCAGGGCCTGCGACGGGCGCTCGAGCGGCCCGAGGATGCCATCGTCGCGGCAGGAGTAGCAGTGCGCGAGCAGATCGCCCGGGCGTACCAGTTCGAGCGTGTCTTCCATCACCGAGCGCGGCTCGGGCCGGCGCGCCTCGTCCACCTTCCACAACTCGCCGGTATGCACATAGAGCGGCAGCCCGGCCGCATCTGCGCAGGCGCGCGAGATCTCGAACATGCGCCGACCCCAGAGCGACCAGCCGCCGGAGTCACTGTGGCCTTTCACGCCCTTGATCACACCCGGGAAGCGCTGCGCGAAGCTCGCCAACACATCGACGTCCGACAGTTCAGGGGTCTGGCAGAGCGGCCCGCCGCGGCAACCACGCAGCGTGCCGGTGAGATTGGTCGAGATGAACAGAAAGACCTCGGACACCGCCCGGTCGACCACATGGGCCTTGAAGCCATCGAAGGTCCAGGCGCCAGCACTGCCCTGATCGACGATCGTCGTGCAACCGGCGTTCACACCAGCGTCATCGGCCTCGACGCCGAAATCGGTGATGTGCCGGTAGACATGCGCATGCAGGTCGATCAGCCCGGGCGAGACGATCGCGCCGGAGACATCGACCACCCGCCTGGCGGTGGCCGGGTCGATGTCGGGCGCGATGCGCGCGATGCGATCGCCGCAGATGGCGACATCGAGCAGCGCGTCCAGCCCCTGCGCTGAATCGATCACACGTCCGCCCTTCAACAACAGGTCGCAGGCGGCCGCGGTCGACGCATTCATCGGCACATTCATCGGCGCAGTCATTTCGGCAGGTTCCTCAATACATGGTCGGCGATCTCGCTGCCGGTAGCGAACCACACCCGGGGGTGCGACTGAACGAAACCGAGAAAGTCGCGCAGCAGCTGCAGACGGGAGGGCCGCCCGATCGCCTGGGGATGCATGATCAGATCGAACAGCGCACCCATGCGGTAGTACTCGCGAAACTCGTCTGCCCAGATCGTATGGATGTGGGCGTTCGTCTGGATTGCACGCTGTCCACGCAGCGAATAGACGGTGTACGGCACATCGTCCAGCGACCAGTGCCAGGGTAGTTCGACCACACCCGAGTCACGTCCATCGAGCCGGTGCACATAGGGATGGATGTCGTCCATGAACGAGCTGTCATAGATCATGCCGTACTTGGCGAGCAGCCCGATCAACCGGTCGGTGGTCTCCCCGGCCGGGCAGCGATAGCCCCTGGGCTTGAGACGGAAGTGCCGCTCGAGTGCTTCCAGCCCAAGCTCGATTTCTTCCTCTTCTTCGCGCGGCTTGTCCGGCTCAGGCCAGAAATGCAGGTAGCCATGATGGCCGATCTCGTGACCTGCCTCGAGGATCGACGCGACCACTGCGGTGTGATTGTCGGCCGTCCAGCCAGGCACGAAGAAGGTCGCACGGATGCCGAACTCGCGCAGGATCGCCAGAATCTGCGGGATCGCGATCTTTGCGGCATAGGTGCCATGCGAGATCAACGCCGGTCGTTGGATGTTGGTCGGATCGCGCGACAACCACATCGTCTCGGCGTCGAAGTCGAAGCTGATCATCGCGGCGCAAGCCGCCCCACCTGGCCAGGCGACTGGCGTCGAGGTGAGGTGGGTGTCTGCGGGCAGGGGCAGTCGTTTCATCGGCGGGTCATCGTTATTGCGCGTGTGCGTATGGAATCGGGTCGGCCACGAGGGTCAGCGCAGAGGATAGGGTCAACGAGTAGGGTCAGCCACCCCGAATCACTCGATGCGGATGTTCGCCTTGCGCGCAGTCTGATCGTTGCGGCGCAGTTCGTCGCGCAGGAACGCGCCGAACTGCTCGGGCGTGCGCGGCGCCGCGGTGAGCCCCAGGCGGTCCAGACCGGCGGACACCTCCGGCGACTGCAGTACTCGCCCGGCCTCTGTCGCCAGCCGCGCCACGATGTCCTTGGGCGTCGTCGCCGGCGCAACCAGTCCGACCCAAAGCCCGCTCTCGTAGTCCGGGAAACCTGCCTCGGCCACGGTCGGCACATCCTTCAACGCTGGCGACCGCTCCCGGGTACTCACTGCGAGCGGGCGCAGGCGACCGTTCGCTGCATAGGGCACGACATCGGGCACGTTGCCCACGAAGATCGTCGTGTGCCCGCCCAGCACGGCTGTGAGTGCCGGCGCATTGCCCTGATAGGGCACATGCGCATAGTCGATGCCGGCCATCAGCCGGAGCATCTCGGCGGCAACATGCTGCCCGGTGCCCAGCCCCGGCGTCGCATAGGTGAGTGCGCCCGGTTGCGCCTTGGCCAACGCCACCAGTTGCTTGAGCGACTTCACCGGCAGCGACGGATGCACCGCGTACACGAACGGCGTCTGCGCAAGCAGGGTGACCGGTGCAAAGTCCTTCTCGGTGTCGAATGGCAGTTTCGAGCGCACCGCCGGATTGATGGTGAAGCTGTTGAAAACCATGAGCAGCGTATAGCCGTCCGGCGCCGACCGTGCGACCGCCTCGGTGCCGATGATCGTGCTCGCCCCGGGCCGATTCTCGACGATGACCGGCTGGCCGAGCGCCTTGGCGAGCGGACCGGACATCATGCGCGCCACGACATCCCCGGTGCCCCCCGCCGGGAACGGCACGATGATACGCACCGGCTTGGACGGGAAGGCCTGCGCTGCGGCGCTTCCAGCGAACGATGCACTGGCAGCGACGATCATGATCAGGCTGATGCAGACGGTGTTGCGCATGGCGTTTCCCTGCTTCAAGTGGTGGACATCGAAAGCGGCTCGTCTGTACGGACGGTGCCGGAGGTGCGCCGACGGTTGCACCAGTGGGTACGCCTATGAGTGCGGCAGTAAGTACGTCAACGAGTACGCAGACCCTGCCAGGAAGTATCACGGGCACACGGGGCGCGGTCAATCCGACAGAGGGCAGCCGGCAGAGAAAAACGCAGGCGCGCGTCGGCGCTGCAGCGCTGCAGGTCGGGGGTGATCTGACGCACAATCGCGCCATGGCAACGCTCACCGTCCTCCAGTCCATCGCATTCCGGGAAGCCTTCCTGGAACTCGCCCGGCGCTTCGATCAGGCGACCGGGCACCACGCCGTACCGGTGTTCGACGGCGGCATCCAGGTGATGGCCCGGATCAAGGGTGGCGAGACGGTGGATCTCGTCATCATGGCCGCCGACAAGATCGACGAACTGATCGCGGCCCAGCGGATCGTTGCCGGCAGCCGCACCGACCTGGGGGTGTCGCCGATCGGCGTGGCCGTGCGTGCTGGCGCGGCGCAGCCGGACATCCGCTCGGGCGAGGCAGTCAAACATGCCCTGCTGGCCGCGCACAACATCGCCTATTCGACCGGACCGAGCGGTGTGCACCTGGCGAGTCTGATCGAGCGGTGGGGAATCGCAGACGCGCTCGCCGGCCGGCTGCTACAGGTCAAGGGCGAACCCGCTGGTGCAGCGGTCGCGCGCGGCGACGCCGACCTCGGCTTCCAGCAGATCAGCGAGCTGCTGCCGGTGGCCGGCCTCGACATCGTCGGACCGCTGCCGGACGATATTCAGAAGCTGACCCTGTTCTCCATTGGCCTGCATGTGGCCGCACCGCAGCCCGAGGCGGCGAAGGCGCTGATGATGTTTCTCGCCTCGCCAGACTCGGCGTCGGTGATCCGGGCGAAGGGAATGGAGCCGTTGAGTTCGGGGCTGCCGGGGGGCTGACCGCCGGAAGGCAGGTTACGTGCGCCAGTCTGCCGCGTTGGCGGTGAATCGCAGATGGTTATCGCCCAAAGTTTCTTAACAACGCGGGGGTGCCGGTCTGCAAACGACACGCAGATCGAGCGGCGGCGCGTCCGCATTCTTCTTGCAGCCGGTCGAACAATCGCGGTTCATTGGTGGTGGCGCACTTCGCGACGACCGGCTTCATCCGCCGAAATTTTGGCGATGTCGACGAAACACATGATGGCGGGAAATGAAGCTTACAGCCCGATTCAGGCGGGATAACGCTGACGCGGGCGGGGCGGGAAACTAGGCTGCGGGCATGTCTATATCTCGTTGGGCATGGCACCCGCGCAGCGCTACACTATTGGGATGAATTGCTCCGGGAGCAGACATGTCCTCCGTACTTGTGACCGTAGACCCAGAGATTCAGAGTGGCTCGCCGGTGTTCGCTGGAACGCGAGTGCCAATTCAGAACCTGTTTGATTACCTGGAAGAAGGCGATTCACTCGAAACGTTTCTCGATCAGTTTCCTTCAGTTAGTCGTGAGATGGCGTTAGCGGTACTGCAGCGGGCTAAGGCAGCACTTGAGGCAGATGCGCATTCTGCTTGATGAGTCATTGCCACGAGACCTGTGCGCACTGCTCGTCGGTCATGAAACGACGACAGTCGTGCAGGCTGGCTAGTCGGGGGTCAAGAACGGCAAGTTGCTTGCGCTTACGTCGTCGCGCTTCGACGCATTTATCACAGCCGACCAAAACCTCGAGTTCCAGCAGAACTTGTCGAACCTTCCGATCGCCGTCGTGGTGTTGCTCGTGCGGCGGACCCGCGTTCAATCCATCGAACGGCTTGTGCCCAAACTGATCCGGGTGTTTGAAATGCTGCCACCTCGTTCGCTTCGCCGCATCGGTGGCTAAGAGGCCCAACCCGGCGTTCGAGCGGACCTTCACCAGAGGCGGCCGGCGAGCCGACGCGGTCTATTCTCCGCCTCGAGGGGCGCCGTTGGTTACGGCCGTTCAACTCGTTCGTTAGGGCAGCCATATTTCCGTATGGCTAGTAGTATGGTTTTGTGCTAATCTTGATTGATGGCGAGCACGCGCTTTGACTGGGACCCGAACAAGGATGCCGAGAACCAACGGAAGCACGGTGTTCCGTTCACTTGCGCCCAATATGCATTTGCGGATCCCAAGCGCGTGATTGCCAAAGACATCATGCACAGTCAAGCCGAAGGGCGGTTTTACTGCTTTGGCACGGTCGACGGTGGTGTTCTGACAGTCCGGTTCACCTACCGCGCGTCGGTGATTCGAATCATCGGAGCCGGCTATTGGCGTAACGGAAAGGCAATCTATGAGCGCGAGAATAAAGTACACCGATGAGCCCCTCGGTAAGACCGAAGTAGTATCGGACTTTCTACCTTCACCAGCCGAACTGGCGTTCCGAGAGGAGGGTGTGAAGGTCACATTGGCCCTAAGCAAGAAGAGTCTCGAGTTCTTCAAAGCGGAGGCTGGGAAACACCAGACGCAGTATCAACGCATGATCCGCCGGCTTCTCGATGCTTACGTTGACGCCCAGGCCCTAACCTCTCGTTCAAGCGGACGTGCCGATAAGCGGCGCGCCCCTTAACTCAAACGTTAGCCGGCTATGACCTCCGCGATCATTCTCGACAAGAGCTTCCTGCAAGGGACTCAGACGAGCCGAGTACAGGAGCTTGCGGCAGCGCATCGCCTCGTCGTCTCGGACGCGCTGTTTTACGAGTTACTCACCGCGCGCGAGCCAGGACGGACCCGATGCTTCGCCAAGTTCCCGCAGATAGAGAACCCTGTCGATTTGGTGAGCCACATAGGGACCCTGATGCGAATCGAGATCGACACACACCTGCCCTCCGGAAGGCCCTCTAAACACCGGGAGAGTCTTCGCTTTCAGTTTAATCCGGGTATGGTCAGTCCACGCTACGTTTTGCCTGACCAAGCACAGGTTGCGGTCGAAGAAAAAACCACTCAGCTGCAATTGGATGTAGTTGGTTTTATCGAACAAGTATCCTTGGTGCCAACGTTCTTCCCAAATCTGCTCACCGGCAATACCGCGGAGCAGAAACTTGCTCACGCCGAGGCCGAAGGCGCCCTTGCCAAGCTTGGAGCACTCATCCCCTTCTATTCTGCTCTTGAACTGCCACCGGGCGAGAGGCCGCTCCCTCCGGCGCATCTTGTGTCGGAAACATGGGCAGTCTATCGTTGGCTTCAGGTTAAGCTTCTGTTCGCCTTAGACGTATATGTCCGCTATCGCGGTGCACTGCCGGAAACGCTTAGCCCTTCTACCTATGAGAGGATGGAGCATGATGTGCTCGACGCAGAGGTATTCATGCTTGGCTGCCTTGAGGGTGCATTCGCCACACGAGAAAAGAAACTTAAGCGCTGGTGGAGCCTGCTTTGCCCCGATGCACCGCTGTACGGGTAGCCGGCTAACCCGGCGATGCAGGGGACGCGCCGAACAGCGTCATCTAGCTTTGCTAGCTACGTACCGGAGCGCCCCTGATCTAGTGTAGTGCTTCGTTCTGTTTGGAACTTAAGCGAGAGTTTGCAGAAATGACCTTGGCAAGGATGTCATGGGCCTTTGCATTCCAGACGAAGGGCTTGGGATTTTTGTTGTGCAAGACGATGTACTCCTTGATCGCCGAGGTCAGTTCTGGGACGCTGCGAAACACGCCATTGCGCAGGCGTTCGGTGGTGATGTCGCGGAAGAACCGCTCGACCATGTTGAGCCAAGACGCTGAGGTCGGAGTGAAATGAACATGGATCCTCGGGTGCTTGTCCAGCCATTGCTTGACCTTCGGATGCTTGTGGGTGGCATAGTTGTCGCAAATCAGATGAAGTGACTTGTCCTGTGGGGTTTCACGATTTATCTGGCGCAAGAAGGTGAGCCACTCGATGTGGCGATGGCGTGGCTCGCAGCGCGAGATGACGCTGCCATCCAGAGTACTCATCGCCGCAAACAAAGTGGTGGTGCCGTTGCGTTTGTAATCATGGGTCATGGTAGCCGCACGGCCAGGCTTCATCGGCAGGCCAGGCTGGGTGCGATCGAGCGCCTGCACCTGACTTTTCTCGTCGCAACACAGCACCAGCGCGTGCTCGGGCGGGGACATATACAAACCAACGATATCTTCGAGTTTCTCGACGAACTTGGGATCGCGCGATACCTTGAATCGCTTG
>JBBRCD010000043.1:0-30565 GCA_038205245.1 Burkholderiales bacterium | reverse complement strand
AGACCTCGCTGCGCCAGCAGCATGCATCCGCTGCCGCCGAGGCCCTGGTCGAGCCGTTCGAGGCCCTCGCCCAGGACCACGAGTTCTGGAACCACACGCAAGACGGCCTGGCCGTGCTGGGCGCACCAGGGCTGTTCCGCGTGTTCCTCCTGCAGCGGCCGGTTTCGGAGTTAGCCGTGGTGTCCGACAGCTTCCACACCAAGCCGCTGCGCCAGTGGCTGCAGTCGACCGGGCGCTACCAGGTGCTGGCGCTCAGCCTGAACAAGGTGCGGTTTTATGAAGGCGATCGCACCGCGCTCGATGCGGTGGCGCTGGCGGCCGGCGTGCCGGAAACCATGGCCGAGGCACCGGGCAATGAGCGCAGCGAGCCGCACACCACCGTGTCTTCATACGGCGGCATCGGCAACGGCCACACGGCGATGCACCATGGCCATGGCGGCAAGAAAGACGAGATCGACGCCGAAGCCGAGCGCTTCTTCCGTGCGGTGGACCGTGCCGTGCTGGAGCACCACTCCCGCCCGTCAGGCCTGCCCTTGATGCTGGCGGCATTGTCCGAACACCAACACCGGTTCCGCGAGGTCAGCCACAACCCGTTCCTGATGGCCGGTGGCCTGATGGTCGACCCCCAGGGACTGACGCTTGACGCCTTGCGGCAGCGCGCCTGGGACGTGGCCGCGCCGCAGCAGGAGGCACTGCAGGCAGGATGGAGCGAAGCTTACATGGTCGCCGCAGCCAGGGGACTGGGTAGCCAGGACCTGTCGCAGATCGCACATGCCGCGGCGTCTGGTCGCGTGGCGACGCTGCTGATCGAGGCCGAGCGGCAGCTGGCCGGGCGCATCGACGTGTCGAGCGGGCGCATCGACCCCTCCGATCTCGGCGACCCGCATGTGGACGACATGCTCGACGACCTGGGTACGCTGGTCGAAAGCATGGGAGGTGTGGTGCATGTGCTGCCCGCCGAGCAGATGCCTTGTCGTACCGGCGTGGCGGCCAGCTTTCGTCACTGACCCGTCGGCACCGTGTCCTTTCATGACGGCAAAGCCACGCACTGCCTTTATCCAGAACTCCAAGGAAGAACCCGATGAAGATCCAACTCAACACCGACGTCCACATCGACGGCACCGAGGCGCTGGCCGCGCAGGTGAGTGCCACAGTCGAACAGGCGCTGGAGCGATTCAGTGCACACGTCACCCGGGTCGAAGTTCACCTGAGCGACGAAAACGGCGGCAAGAGCGGGCAGCAAGACCAGCGCTGCATGCTGGAGGCCCGTCTCGAAGGCCGACAGCCGATTGCGGTAACGGACCACGCCGCAACGCTGGAGCAGGCTGTGAACGGCGCGGCGCAGAAGCTGGCGCGCCTGCTGGACAGCACGCTCGGGCGGCTGCACGATCATCGAGAGAAGGCGTCCGGCCTGCCGTTGTCCGGGACGGACCCGGAGGGCTGATGGCCGCGGCCATGTCCGCACTCGGCGGGTTCTGTTGACGATCAAGTTCAAGCCATGGGCGTCACCCAGGACGATGCCGCCGGCATGCCGAACGCCTGATCCTTCATCGCCAGTCGACATGCCCGCAACCTGGAGGCTCCCCCAAGATAGATGTCGATAGACCGCAACCGAGCCTTTCTTCTGCTTGGTCATATGCAAGCGGCAGGTGGTGCTGCATGACTTCATGACAGACTCGCGATCGACTCCAGACCGTGGCGGGCGCATCGTGCGCGATCGACAGATGCGGTCGCACCTGGGCTGGGCACCCATAGTGACGGCGGCCGAGTGTGGGACAGCAGCGGCAGGGGGCGCCGAAAAGACTGGCGAGGAGGCCGACGGTGCGTGAGTTTTCTGCGCTCTACCGCGCACTCGATGGCACCACCTCCACAAGCGACAAGCGCAACGCGCTGGCCGGCTATTTCGGCAGCGCGGCGCCCGCGGATTGCGCATGGGCGGTGTATTTCCTGAGCGGCAACCGACCGCTCCGGCCAGTCTCGACGCGGACCCTGCGCACACTTGCAGCCATGCGGGCGCGTATCCCTGACTGGCTGTTCGAAGAGAGTTACCAGGCGGTCGGAGACTTGGCCGAGACCATCGCACATCTGCTGCCCCCGCCTGGGCGTGAACCCAGCGACCTGCCGCTGCAGGTATGGATCGAGCAGCGGTTGCTTGGACTTCGCGGGATGGCCCCTGAGCAGCTCGAGCCGGCACTGCTGGGCTGGTGGGATGAACTCGATGCCGATCAGCGCTTCGTCTGGAACAAGCTGCTCACTGGCGGCTTCCGGGTCGGTGTCTCGCGGCAGCTGGTCGTACAGGCGGTCGCCCAGGCGAGTGCACTGCCGGTGCAGACGATCGCCGAGCGGCTGATCGGTCACTGGAAGCCCGAACCAGAGGCCTGGCTGCGATTGATCGATCAGCAACAGCAGCAGACGCCCACCGGGCGGCCCTATCCATTCTTTCTCGCCAATCCACTGAGTGCGCCAGTGGAGTCACTTGGCGCGCGCGACCGGTGGGCGGCCGAATGGAAGTGGGACGGCATCCGCGCCCAGATCATCTGCCGCGCCGGTGAAGTGCATGTCTGGACGCGCGGTGAAGAGCTGGTGACCGAACGCTTTCCAGAAGTGGTCGAGATCCTGCGTGCATTGCCGGCGGGCTGCGTGCTCGATGGGGAGCTGGTGGCCTGGCGCGATGGGCGGGTAGCGCCGTTTGCGCTGCTGCAGCAGCGCATCGGGCGGCGCAGCCTGAGCGCAGCCCTGCTTGAGCGCGCGCCGGTCGCGTTCATCGCCTACGACCTGCTCGAGCAGGACGGAACCGATCTGCGTGCAAAGCCGTTCAGCGAGCGGCGTGAGCGGCTCGAACCGCTTCTGGACTCCGTGGCAGGCGACTTGCTCAGCATCTCGCCGCTGATCGAGGCCGACAGTTGGCAGGCCCTTGCCACGCAGCGACTGCAGGCGCGTGAACGCGGCGTCGAGGGCTTGATGGTCAAGCGCCTGGATTCGGCCTATGGCGTGGGCCGCACCCGGTCGAGCCCACTCGGCGAATGGTGGAAGTGGAAGCTCGATCCGCTGTCGGTCGATGCCGTGCTGATCTATGCCCAGCGTGGGCACGGCCGACGCGCGAGTCTTTACACCGACTACACGTTTGCGCTCTGGCAGGAAAACGCCCTGGTGCCGTTTGCCAAGGCCTACTCCGGGCTCACCGATGCCGAGATTGCCGAAGTCGATGCGTTCATCCGGCAACATACCGTGGAGAAGTTCGGACCGGTGCGCTCGGTGACACCGAGGTTGGTGTGCGAGATCGGGTTCGAGGGCATTGCTGCCAGTACGCGCCACAAGTCTGGCGTGGCGGTTCGCTTTCCGCGAATCCTGCGCCTGCGCCGGGACAAGCCGATCGAACAGGCCGATACCCTCGCCCATCTGCGCTCGCTCGGCTCAGCGCTGCGATGACCCCATGCCTGCGACACATCGGATGCGCCGGGTCGCCCTCGCACCTGGCGCCCGGTCAACTGCTCGTCGAGGCAAGCGATACGCGCGATGCGTTCGCTGGCCTGCCTGCGGTTGGTGCGCTGGCCGGTGCGCTGGCCGGTGCGCTGTCTTGATCCGGCTGCCATCACGCTTCGGAGCCTGGTTCGCCGGGCGGGGCTGGAAGCCGTTCGCGTTCCAGCGCGAGGTATGGAACGCCTATGCCGGAGGACGCAGCGGTCTGCTGCATGCGACCACCGGTTCGGGCAAGACCTATGCGGTCTGGTTTGCGCCGCTGATCGACGCGCTGCGCGCTGGTGCCGCGTCCAGTTCGTGCCGACCCTACACCGTGCTCTGGATCACGCCGATGCGCGCCCTGGCCGCCGATACCGCGCGTGCATTGGCGCAGCCGATCGCCGAACTCGGCCTGGACTGGACGGTCGCGCTGCGCACTGGCGACACCTCGTCGACCGAGCGCGCCCGCCAGCGCCGAAAGCCGCCCGATGCGCTGGTCACCACGCCGGAGAGTCTCAGCCTGATGCTGTCCCAGGCCGATGCTGCCGAGCGGCTGTGCAACGTCCGCCTGATCGTGGTCGACGAGTGGCATGAGCTGATCGGCTCCAAGCGCGGGGTGCAGACCCAGCTTGCGATCGCACGCATCGCGCGCTGGAGTCCGGCACTGCGCGTGTGGGGGCTGTCGGCCACCATCGGCAATCTTGATCAGGCGCGCGCGGCACTGCTTGGCTCGCGGGTCGAGGGTAGCGTTCATGTGCAGGGCCAGATGCCGAAACGGGTGGTGGTCGATACCGTTTTTCCAATGACACAGGATCGATTCCCCTGGGCCGGGCATCTTGGCATGAGCATGGTCGAGCCGGTGGCGCGCGAGATCGAGCAGGCCTCGACCACGTTGGTGTTCACCAACGTGCGTTCGCAGGCAGAGCTGTGGTACCAGGCGCTGCTGGAAGCCCGTCCGCAATGGGCCGGGTTGATCGCGCTGCATCATGGCTCGCTGGATCGAAAGCTGCGCGACTGGGTGGAGCTTGGCCTCAAGGAAGGGCGGCTGAAGGCCGTGGTGTGTACCTCGTCGCTGGATCTCGGGGTGGACTTCCTGCCGGTGGAGCGGGTGATCCAGATCGGCAGCCCCAAGGGCATCGCCCGACTGTTGCAGCGCGCGGGGCGCTCCGGTCATGCGCCCGGGCGGATGTCGCGTATCTCGTGCGTGCCCACCCACAGTTTCGAGCTGATCGAAGCAGCAGCCGCACGCATCGCTGCCGGCGAGCGGCGAATCGAAGCGCGTGTCCCCCCCGAGCAGCCGGTCGACGTGCTGGTGCAGCACCTGGTCACCATCGCACTGGGCGGCGGCTTCGCGCCCGATGCCCTGTACGACGAAGTGCGCACCACGTATGCCTATCGGGATCTGCCGCGCGCGACCTTCGACTGGGCGCTCGACTTCGTCACCCGCGGCGGCGCGCTGGCTGCCTACCCCGAGTATCAGCGGGTGGTGGCTGACGACCAGGGCGTGTACCGGGTGCCTGACCGCGCGATAGCGCGCCGGCACCGGATGTCGATCGGCACCATCACCGCTGACAGCGCGATGCAGGTGCGCTTCATGAGCGGCGGACGCATCGGAACGGTCGAAGAGTCGTTCATCAGCCGCCTCAAGCCTGGCCAGGCGTTTCTTTTCGGCGGCCGCCTGCTGGCTCTGAAGCGCGTGCGCGAGATGACCGCTTATGTCGAGCGGGCAAAGGCGGGGACCGC
The DNA here is from genome assembly GCA_038205245.1 of Burkholderiales bacterium. GTDB lineage: Bacteria > Pseudomonadota > Gammaproteobacteria > Burkholderiales > CAIKXV01 > CAIKXV01. Next base: position 25,363 of record JBBRCD010000043.1, on the reverse strand, counting down.
AGCGGTACCGCGCTGGCAGGGTAGTCGCAGTCCGCTGTCGACCGAGCTCGCCCAGGGGGTGGTCGATCTGCTTGGGCGGGCACACCGCGGCGACCTGGCCGAGCCGGAGCTTGCCGCGGTGGCCGGGCTGCTCGAACTGCAGCAGCGCTGGTCGATCGTGCCGGCCGCCGACGAGCTGCTGGTCGAGACCACCGACACGCGCGAGGGTCATCACCTGTTCTGTTTTCCGTTCGCCGGACGTCTGGTGCACACCGGTCTTGCCTCGCTGTTCGGCTATCGGGCCTCACGCCGGTTGCCCAACACATTCAGCGTCGCGGTGACTGACTACGGGTTCGAGCTGCTCTCCGCAATGAAGGTCGACTGGCAGCAGGCGTTCGAGCATGACCTGCTGACCGATCAAGCGCTGGAAGCAGACCTTCTTGCCAGCCTGAACGCCGGCGAGCTGGCTCGTCGCCAGTTTCGGGAGATTGCCCGAGTCTCCGGACTGGTGTTCACCGGCTTCCCGGGACAACCCAAACGGGCGCGCGAGCTGCAGGCCAGTGCCGGGTTGCTGCACGATGTGTTCGACCAGCATGATCCGGACAATCTGCTCCTGGCGCAGGCGCGCGCGGAAGTGATGCGCGACGAACTCGATATCGTGCGCCTGCGCGCCACCCTCGCCAGGATGCGCTCGCAGCGTCTGCGGATGATCGCCACCAGGCGGGCAACACCGTTTTCCTTCCCGCTGCTCGCCGCACGCATCCGCGAGAAAGTATCGACCGAGAAGGTCGGGGAGCGCATCGCACGCATGGTGGCCGAGCTCGAGCGTGCGGCACAACGGCCCGATTGAGATGACGCCCCCGGCGGCAACGATCGCGATCGCCGGCGAGCGGCTGCAGCTGCTGCCGCAACGTGCAGTGTACTGGCCGGCGCAACGCATGCTGCTGATCGCCGATGCCCACTTCGGCAAGGCAGCGCGGTTTCGAATGCACGGCGTACCGGTTCCCGGGGGCACCACCGAGAGCAATCTGCAAGTGATCGATTCGCTGCTCGAGTGCTGCGCTGTCGAGCGCCTTCTGTTCCTCGGTGACTTCACCCACGGACGGCTGGACGCCGACAGTGCCACCTTGAAGCGTCTCGCGCGGTGGCGCGCTGCCCATGGCGAGTTGTCAGTCGAGCTGGTGATCGGCAACCATGACCGAAGCTCGGGTGCCTTGCCCGAAGCTCTGGCGATCGCCACGCGTACCGAGCCTTACGACATCGGCCCGTTCTCGCTATGCCATCACCCGGAGGTTCGCGGCGGCGGGTATGTGCTGGCCGGCCATCTGCATCCGGTGGTGAAGCTCTATGGCCGCGGCCACGACCGCGCACGCGCGCCGTGTTTCGTGTTCGGCCAGCACGCCGCCCTCCTGCCTGCTTTCGGTGCGTTCACCGGCGGTCTGAACATCGAGCGCCAGGCGGACGATCGAATCTGGGTGATTGCCGGAGACAGCGTGCTGGCATTGCCGCGCTGATCATTCTTTCATCACCGACCGGCCGCCAGGGCGATCAAACACCCGCGCGCCCGGTGCGCGGCGGTCAGGACGCTGCGTCTCGACGTGGGGCTGCAGACAGGACGAACAGCAAGCTATCGGAAGTACACCAGGGGGCTGCACATGTTGCCCCCACGACTGGCGCGAGTGACGTTGGAGGCAGTAGGCCAGTTGAAGTCCGGCAGTGCTGCAGTGGCTGCCCGCGGACCACCAGGCAGAGTCGACAGGACGGCAGGATCGCTGGCGCGCTGGATGAACAGATCGACGAACGCCGTCTTCAACGGATCTGCCGACAACGCCGAGGCGGTGCCCACCGCGACAGCACGAAACTGGAACGACAGCTCCGCCGAGAAGTCGTACGCCCCGGACAGGTGGTTGGCCTTGGACGGCGAGATCCCGGTTCCGGTCTCGGTGAACACCGGATTGGCTGAGTTGAAAGTTGTCGTGCGGAAGCTCCCCGCCCCGTCCATGTTGCGGAACGACCAGCGACCGCTCTGCTCGCTCGAGTCGAACCCGGTGGTCGGGGGCATCGTGTTCAGGCTGTCCAGCGACAGCGTGCCCACCGCTCGATAGCCTCCCCCCCCGAACTGCACCCGATAGGCCAGACCGTCATCGCCAGTGAAATTGTGGTCTCCCCCCGCCACCGCCCGCGCCAGACAGGTGCGTACATCGCCAGAGGTGGGATTCTCCACCACCGTGAAGCCGTCAGCCGGCCTGATCAGCCGCGGGTTGGCCACCATACCCCCGGTGGCCGGATCGGCCGGGTTGAGCAACGGCCACTCCCCGTCGATCTGGAAGGTCGCGCTGTTGGTCATACGCGCCGGAGACTGGCTGCCGGTGCCCGCGATACCGCCAAACTGGCACGGAAAGTTGTTGAAGTACCAGTTGTAGCTCGCCTGGGTACCCGAACCCTGCACCCGGCGACAGATCACGATCTGGGTGTTGCCGGTGGCGATCGCCGGATTGACCTGCGACCATTGCTGCAAACCCCCAGCCAGAATCGCCCCGTATAACGCACGGCTGAAGAACGTCGTGTCCGGCACGTTGGTCGTCGCCACCATACCCATCATCAACGTGTTGCTTGCGCGTACCGTCATTCGTCCAGTCTCTACCTCGGTCAACTGCGTCAAGCCGAACTCCACATTCGCCGGCCCCTTGAACATCGCCGGCGGCAGGTCCGACACCCCGAAGTCCGGCACCGCCTCCGCGCCGGTGGGCGCCCCCACGCCAGGATCCACCCCAGCCAGTCCACAACGGAACACCCCGTTCGGGGCGGTCGAACAGTTCGCCGAATTGATCGGCATCGTCTGGATCGCCTGCGCGCGCGCCACCGGGTTCACCCCCCACGCCGATCCGCCCTTTGCACGGTTCAACAGCAGCACCCGCTTGCCGCGCAGCGCAGCGGGAATATCGGCGCTACTCCTCATCACCCCGTAGTACGCGCGATACCCAGTCCCGTCGTCGGTTTGATCCACCGGCGTGTTGTTGTTGTCGAAGTACACATTGATCTGGAACTGGCCCAGCACCGGATCAAGATCGGTGCGAAACAACGAGTTTGCCAGCGCACCCAGAAGGTTCTGCGGCGCAGAGGCACCAGACAAGTACACCGTCAGTTCCGGCGCCTGAAACGGCGACGGCAGCGCGACAGGCGCAGCCTGCACATCGAGTTCCAGCCGGGGTGCAATCTCCTGGAACCCGACCTGCCGACTCTCGAAACGCATCGCGCTGCGGTCATTCTCTTCGCCGATCAGGATCCAGCCGTGGTTGGCGGTGGGGTTATCGATCCAGCTCTGCGCGTCGGCGGCCAGACCGGGCGACACCCAGGTGTTCGGGCCGCCCGCAGTGGTCACCAGAAGATCGGCGCTGGACGAGGCAGCGAAATCGGCGCCTGGACTTGCCCAGGCGAGCCGGGGTCCATAGAAACGAAAGCCCCAGGTCGAGTCATTGGCGCTCGCCTGGGTGCCACCGCCACCCGACCCATTGTTCGATGTGCCTTCTCCCCATGAAGCGCCAAGTCGGTGCACACCGATGACCTTGCCCGGCGAGATGGTCTTCGACATGGTCAGGACCAGCCGAGCGCGAGTGACCACGGTTCCCGGGGCGAGGGAAGACAGGTCGAACCGCACGAGGGCGCGCTGATTGACGCCCCCTGCGTGCTGACCTACCCAGAGATGCGGACCTGCCCCGTCCGCCCGGTCGACACTGTTGCTGTAGATGCTGTTGTCTGCCACTGCATACAACACCACCGTCTGCTGCGCATGAACATTCAGCCCAAGCAGCGCCCAGAGCAACCCGGCGAACAGATGCAGGCCGCGCACGTCAAACTGCTGAAGCGGTCCGCTTGCGACGACCGGCCGCACCCAACATCGCCAGCCCGCCGAACAGCAACCAGGCGCCGGCCGGCAGCGGGATCGCAACAGTCAGATCGTCCAGAACCACCCCGGTGCCGCTGAAGCTCACTGAGCGGATGTCCATCGCCCGCTGGATTCCGACGAACCGGCCTTCGTTGAACCCGCCCGGGGTGTCGACACCGATCAGATATGATTCTAGAAGGTCGCCCGACTCGCCGAATGCGGACAGGGTAAAGGAACCGGTCGGTGCGAAGACGTTCACGAACGCCCCGACCGCAGACGTCGCGCTGCTGAAGGCGAATGTCATCTGGCCTGGGCCGAACGATGTTGAGGTTCCGAGTCCGGCAAAGATCTTCCCCGCTCCCCACAGGCCGTTGTTGCCCAGATCGGCAATATCGGCACCCAGGGTGGACGGGCTGCCGGAGAACATGACACCGGGGCCGACACTGACCGGGCCACTGGTCTCCAGACCGAGGAAGTTGTCGAAGGTGACGACCGTCTGCGGCCCGGAGAAGGGTGAAGTAATGAGCAGCGCCTGTGCCATGCTGGCGCTGGCGAGCAGCCCCGCGCCCATCAGGGCCGAGGCGAGTTTTCTGGTCTTCATTGGAGATTCCTTGTTTTTGATGCAATGGAGAAAGCGGGTCAGGCAGGCTGCGCTCAGGACACCTGATTCACATCCGGACCGCCGATCACGCCGCCATCGTTCTTGGTGATCACCACCGTGGACGAGCGCGGCTTGACCAGTGCGACACCGGTCGCGCCGTTCGTTCCGGAGTCCGGCCAGCTGCTGCGTGCGGTGAACGAGCCGCTCCAGTCCTCGCCCGGATGCTGGATGTTGATCCACATCGTCTTGCCATCGGGTGTGCTGACCACGCCAGTCACTTCGCAGTTGGGCGGGCTGGTCAGGAAGCGGTAGCTGGTGCCGTTCGACGGATCCATCGCGCTCATCGTGTTCGCACCGATGTTGACCCAGTCGCCAGCGCCGTCGCCCTGCTGGTCGGTCTGCACCCACAGCCGGCCGTCCTTGTCGAACCAGAGCCCGTCCGGGGCACCGAAGTCCGACGATCCGGGTGCGCCGGAATCGACGATGTTGCCCTGCAAGTTCGCGTTGGCGTTCTGCGAATCGCCCGCCAGCACGAAGATGTCCCAGTCGAACGTGGTCGCCGCGACATCGTTTGCGGTCTCACGCCAGCGGATGATGTGGCCGTAGCGGTTGTCCGGGCGCGGGTTGGCCGCATCTACCGGCGGCCGGGCCGACGCTGCAACCGAGGTGCCGTTCGGGTTGATCACGGACGCCGGGAGGGTGCCGCGCCGGTTGTTGTTGGTCAGTGTGCAGTAGACCTCACGGGTGGTCGGGTGCACAGCGATCCACTCCGGACGATCCATCATCGTCGCGCCAGCGCGATCCGCAGCTTGCCGGCAGCGAACGAAGATCTCGCCCTGGTCGGTCCAGCCGTTCGCCGCAGTAAGCCCGCTCTGGCCCAGCACCAGCGGCAGCCAGGTGCCGGTGTTGTCATTGTTGAACTTGGCGACATAAAGCGTGCCGGAATCGAGCAGGGTACGGTTGGCAGCCCGGTTGGTCGGGTTGAAGCGCCCAGCACAGACGAACTTGTAGATGTAATCGTTGCGCTCGTCATCGCCCATGTAACAGACGACAGAGTTGTCGGCGCCGACCACGACGGCCGCACTCTCGTGCTTGAAGCGACCGAGTGCGGTACGCTTCTTCGGAACATCACGCGGGTTGAACGGGTCGACTTCGACCACCCAGCCGAACCGATTGGACTCGTTGCGCTCCTTGCGGATGTCGAAGCGATCGTCGGTCTGGAACCAGCGGTAACCGAATCCGTTCTGCGAGAGGCCGTAACGGCCCTCCAACGCACTCAACGCGTTCCCCGGTAGCGGCTGCACCTGATTCGGCGCAGTGCCCGTCGGCGACACCTGGGTGCCGCTGCCAAAGTAGCCGTTGAAGTTCTCTTCACACGTCAGATAGGTACCCCAGGGCGTATGACCATGCGCGCAGTTGTTGGCGGTACCGAGCACGCGAGTGCCCGTCGGGTCCGCTGCGGTCTGCAGCAACGGGTGACCGGCGGCGGGGCCGGTGAACTGCATCGGCGTGTTGGCGGTGAGCCGGCGTGCGAACGGCGACGGGCGGACTACCGTCCAGTTACCGGCGACCTTGCGCACTTCGATGATCGACACGCCATGGGCGGCCTGGGAGGCTTTGGTCATCGCATCGGTCTGGGCCCCAAGCGTGGTCGCGTTATGCAGAAAGCCTTCGTCGGTGTATTCATGGTTGATCGCGAGCAAGCCGCGGTCGTTCGACACCCCACCCGCGCCCACCGTCGGGAACGGAAAGAAGTGCATGCCGTCATGGTGCATGCCTGACCGCACCAGCTGCTCGGCCTCGGTCATTGCCACGCTCGGGTTGAACGGGGAGGCGCCGCTGATCGGGTCGCCCCAGGAGTAGAACACCCGCGCCGTGTATCCCGGCGGGACAGACACCGCATCAGTGATCGGCACGGTATCGGCGGCCAGCTGGGTGAAGCCGATGCCGCCTACGGGCGCCGGCGCGGCCTGGGCGGTCTGCATCGAGAACGGGAAGGCAGTGATCGACAGCGCGGTGCCCCCGAGTGCGAACTTCAGGAACCGCCTGCGGCTCGGATCGGCCTGGTCGATGATGTTAAGGATGCTTTCGTTGTGCGACGGGTTCAGCGTGACTTCGTTCTCGGGATGCAGTGGCATCGCTTTGGCTCCGGGTGACAGGTGGGCGAAGGATGAGGGCGTGGGCGCCAGCTGAAGGAAGCACCCCGATCCGGTTGCTTCCACTCTGGCGCACGTGCTGGAATATGAACGCAGCCCATGACACCGGACACCGCGGTCAGGCCCGGAGAGAATGGTTCTTTCGGACTACAATTTGTGCAAACGGTCACGAAACCCGACGCGCACGCAGACGCATTGCCAGGACGCGGGAAATCATGCGACCGTCCATGGCTGCTCTGCGGCTGAAACCCGATTGATTGCCCGATCCCGATGGAGTCATGCATGTCGTTTCCCTGCACTGCCGCGAACCCGCTCCGGGCCTTTGCACGCACCACGTTGGTGGCGATCGTTCTCGCCACGTTCGTGGTCACCGCACAGACCGGGCACGCCCAGAAGTTCCCCGAGAAGCCCATCCGCCTGGTCGTGCCGTTCGCTCCGGGCGGCGGCGCGGACATCTTCGGCCGTCTGATCGCGCAGCGGTTGACCGAAACCCTGGGCACCACCGTGGTCGAGAACCGCCCGGGCGCGGGCAGCACGGTGGGCATCGAGTTCGTGGCCCGCTCGGCCCCGGACGGCTACACGCTGCTGCTGTCCTCGGCCGCGTTCAGCGCGAGTGTCGCGCTGTATCCAAAACTGGCTTACGACCCGGTGCGCGACTTCGCACCGATCTCGCTGGTGGCCAACGTGCCGCTGGTGATCGTCACCCATCCCAGCCTGCCGGTGAAGTCGGTGCTCGATCTGGTCAAGCTGGCGCGGGCGAAACCAGGCGAACTTTTCTATTCGACCGCCGGTTCGGGCAGTCTGATCCACCTCGCCGGCGAGGCGTTCATGGCGGCGACCCGCACCCGGCTTACCCAGGTACCGTACAAAGGGGGCGGCCAGGCGATGACCGGGGTGCTGACCGGAGAGACCCAGGTCATGTTTGCCACCATCGAGACCGTGATGGGGCAGATCCGCGCCGGCAAGCTGCGCCCGCTGGCGATGACTACCGCCCAGCGCTCCCCCGCCCTGCCGGATGTGCAGACCGTGGGCGAGCAGGGCCTCAAGGGTTACGAGGTGCAGGGCTGGTTCGCGCTGTTCGCCCCGGCCGGCACACCGGCGGAAATAATCAACCGGCTGCAGGGCGAAGTGACGCGCGCAATGACGGTGCCAGAGTTTCGCGATCGCTTTCTGTCGGAAGGTGCGGTGCCGGTCGGCGGCACGCCGGCCCAACTCGACCGCCTGGTTCGCAGCGAGATCGTGATCTGGTCCCGGCTGATCAAGGACGCCGGCATCAAGATCGAATAGCGGCGGCTGCGATTCGATCCAGGAAAGAATCCGGATGAGCGCGCTTGTCGACACACTCGCCGCCCATGTGGCGCGCACCCGCTGGGGCGATCTGCCGGCGCCTGTGCAGCACCAGGCACACCTGGTGCTGCTCGACACCATCGGGGTGATGCTGGCCGGATCCGTGCAACCCGAGGTGGCACAGCTGCGCCGCGCGTTGCTGGCCCGAGGTGCCGCCAATGGCGAGGCAACACTGATATGCACACCGCCGGTCAAGGCGGATGCACGAACCGCAGCGCTGCTCAACGGCATTGCCGGGCGCTCGGTCGAACTCTGCGAAGGGCACCGTTTCGTGTCCTGCCAGGCAGCGGTTCAGGTGCTGCCGGCGGTGCTCGCAATGGGCGAACTGATGCGCGCCTCAGGCGCAGAGCTGCTCACCGCGCTGGTGATCGGCTATGACATCGGGGTGCGTCTTGGGGCCGGACTTGCTGCCCACCCGCGAGCGCACCAGAACGGTCAGACCGCCATGCTGGGCGCGATCGCCGCCGGCGCAAGCCTGCGCGGACTCGATGCTGCCGGGATCGCTCAGGCGATGCGTATCGGCGCCCCGCTCGTACTGGCCCCGTCGTATTCACATACCGTGGCAGGGGCGACCGCGCTCAACGTGGCCGGAGGGATGAGCGGCTTCGAGGGCGTCCTGGTGCCCGAACTGGCCTCAGCCGGCTATGTCGGTCTGGACGGCGCGGTCGAAGAAGCACTTTCAGAACTGGTCGGAGCAGGCTTCGATCCAGCGCCGGTCACCGAGGACCTGGGCAGCCGCTGGGAGATCACCCGCAACCACTTCCGGCTGCGTGCCTGCTGCAATCCGATCTACTCTGCACTGGATGCATTGCAGGAGGCCCTGGAGCGCTGGCATCCCTCGGCAGAGGAGATCGAGCGCATCGAGGTCGAGACCTATGCCTTCGCCTCGGTGATGAACAATCAGTCGCCGGCGAACTACTTTGCCGCGAAGTATTCGCTGCCTCATGCCGCCGCAGCGATGGTGTTGCTCGGCCATGCCGGCTACCACGCGTTCACTGCTGCCCGGGTGAACGATCCCGCGTTCGTCGCTCTGCGCAGGAAGGTGGTGGTGCGGGAGGATCCCGCGTTCACAGCACAGGTGCCCAGACTGAAACCGGCGCGGGTGACGCTGACCCTTACCGGTGGACGGTCCAGCACGCATGTGTGCGATAGCGCGCGGGGCGACTTTCAGCGCCCGCATCCGGAAGCGGCACTGCGCAGCAAGTTCCGCGAGCTGGCCGGCCTGGTGCTGTCGACCGAAGGCGTGAGCGGACTTGAAGCGGCGATCGACCGCGCCCATGAATGGCGCGATCTCGATGACCTGCTGTCGGTGATCCGTACCTACGGCGCGGCCTGAGCCTGCTGCCGCTGCTGCTCGTCTTCGACTTCTTCATCCAGCACATCGAGCAGCGCGTCGATCCAGCGCGCTGGGATCGCCTCGCCGATGAACACGATCCGGCTGCGCCGGTCGTCCGACGGCCAGCGATCCAGCCATTGCAGCGGATGAAACACATGCTGCACGCCATGGATCACCGCTGGCCGGTCGGGCGCTTCGGCCACATGCACGATGCCCTTGACCCGCAGCAGGCGCGCCCCGCAATGCTCGGTCAATGCCTGCAGAAAAAGCGCCAGCGCCACCGCCCGGATCGGGGCCTCGCGGCGCAGACAATACGAGCCGATGTGCGGATCATGAAGATCCGCATGAGAACCGGCGTGCGCGTGCAGATCGGTGCTCGAACCATCGCTGGGGCGCGCCAGCGGGCCCGCAAGCCCGTGTTCCCGTTCACCTTCAGTGGTGTGCTCGGTGGTGTGCTCCGTGGTGTGCTCCGTGGTGTGCTCGGTGGTGTGCTCGGTGGTGTGCCCAGTAGTGTGCCCAGTGGCGTACTCCCTGGCGTGCGACTTGCCGTCTTCCTCCCCCCCATGCGTCCTGAGCCACGCCGACAGGGCGTCGCCGCGCGCCTGTGCATCCGTGCCCTGGCGGCGTAGCACCCGTTCGGCAAGGATCTCGCCCTGCACGACGACGATCTGCTCGGCACCCGGGTTGATCGCGCTGACCCGTGCCGACACCGCATCAGGATCGGCGCCCGGCATATCCGACTTGGTCAGGACGATGCGGTCGGCAACCGCGACCTGCCGCACCGATTGCGCATGCTGGTCAAGGGTCGACAACCCGAGCAGCGTATCGGCGGTGGTGACCACCTGCCCGAGCGAATACACCTCGGCGAGATCCGGGTCGATCATCAGCGCCTGCAGGATCGCTGCGGGATCGGCCAGCCCCGAGGTCTCGATCAGCACCCGCTCGAACGCGGGCAGCCTGCCGTCGGCGCGGCGCGCGGCCAGGTCGCGCAAGGTCATCACCAGGTCGCTGCGCACCTTGCAGCACAGGCAACCGGTGGTCAGTTCGATGAAGTTCTCGTCGCTGGCCTCGATCAGATCGTGATCGATACCGATTTCGCCGAACTCGTTGATGATCACCGCGGTGCGGCCCAGGGCAGGGTCGCGCAGCAAGGAACGCAACAGCGTGGTCTTGCCGCTGCCGAGAAAACCGGTGATCACCGAGACCGGGGTAGTCACTGGGCAGTCACGGGGTGGTCACTCCGCCTGCGGTCCGCGTGCGATGCGCAGCCCGCGTCCGCCTGCCGGGGCCGGGGCGGTCAGCGTCTCGCGCAGGGTGCGCAGCACGCCGATTACCGACGGGCAGGGCTTGCGCCGGATCACGTCGCTGCCGCAGCCCGGCGACTGCGCATGCCAGCAGAGCCACCAGCGCACTGGTCGCTGATCATGGTCCGCACGCCGGATCGACAGCAGCAGTCCGTCTTCCGCCAGAACCCGGGCGATCTCGTCCGGGTCTTCAATGGTCGACGCGCTGGGCAACAGCGTTGCCGCAGCCCGCCATAGCTGCAGGCTCTCACCGAGCAGCACCCTCATGCCATCCACAGTTGTCTGCTCAGTTGCGTGCTCGCTTGCGTGCTCCGGCATCACGTCACCTGGGTCCGCTGCGTCCGCTGGTCAGGGACGGGGAGACAGCATTCCCGCCCCGGAAAGCAAGGCCGGGTCGAGCTTGCGCTTCAGGTACTGTCCATCGCCCAGGTGCGCGGTGAACCTGCCCTCCTCCACCACCACCTTGCCGCGCGCCACGGTCAGCACCGGCCAGGCATCCACCTCGTGGCCCTCCCAGGGCGTGTAGTCGGACTCGTGCAGAAACTCCTTGCGCACCGTACGCTTGAGCGCCGGGTCGAGCACGGTGATGTCGGCGTCACTGCCCGGCGCGAGTGCGCCCTTGCGCGGGTACAGGCCCATCAGCTTTGCCGCATTGGTCGAGGTCAGATCGACAAACTTTTCGAGCGACCAACCACGGCGCCCGACCATCTCGGTGTACATCACTGCGAGGCGCGGCTCGACGCCGGCATTGCCACCCGTCACATCGTCGAACCGGCTGCCCTGCACCTTGACCGACAGCGAACAGCACAGCTCGTCGGTGGCCACGGTCTGGATCGAGCCATCCTGCGTACCCCGCCAGAGTGCCTGCTGGTCGGCCACCGACTTGAGCGACGGGTAGGTGTGGTAGATCTGCCCGTTCGGCCGCAGGTAGTCCTCGGCGGTGTACATCAGGTACTGGTGCAGCGTCTCGCCATAGACCGGACTGCCGTTGGCGCGCGCCTCGCGGATCGCGTCCACGCCAGTGCCAGCGCTGACATGCATGAAGTAGATCGCCGCCTTGCCCGGGACGCTCTCGGCGAGCCGGATCACCCGCCTGAACGACAGATCCTCGGACAGCGTGTTGTGCACCTCGGGCAGGTACTGGAAGTGGGTGCGGCCTTCACGGATCAGCTTGTCATACATGTGCATGACGATATCGTTGTCCTCGCCATGCATGACACACATGCCGCCCTCTTTCGCCACCACCTGGAACACCTCCCAGATGTCGCCGAAGTCGACCATCCGCCCCTTGCGGCTGGGCGTGATGTCGGTGGTGAAGATCTTGATCGTCGGATAGCCATTGTTGATTGCTTCGGCCAGCTGGCCGAAGACCTCCGGCGGCAGCTGGCCCTCGATCATGATGTGGTAGCTGTAATCGCAGAAGCACTTGCCGATCCAGTCCTCGTCGCGCCTGGCGATCGTCTGCTCGATCGTGTTGCCATGCGTCCAGCGCGCGAAGTCGATCATCGTGGTCGTGCCGCCATGCAGCGCGGCGCGGCTGACCTTTTCCGGCGGGTCGGAGAAACCGGCCGTGCCATCCGGATTGGGTACATGCCAAAGGCAGTGCACATGCGGGTCGACTCCACCTGGCATCACGATCCGGTCGCCAGTGTCGATCAGCCGCTGCGTCGAACCGGCATCGAACGTCCCGAACTGAGCCACCGCAGCGATCCTGCCGCCCTCGATCGCGATATCGAAGGCACCGACACCCGCTGGCGTGACGACACGGGTACCGCGAATCACCAGATCCAGCATTGTCCTAATCTCCAGTCATCGATCGAGCAGGGTCCACGAGTACGGGTTAACTGGTACCGGTCCACCAGCACGCGTCCACAAGTACGGGTTCACCAGCAAGTCTGGGGTCACTCGACCTTGATCCCTGCCGCCTTGATCACCTTGCCCAGCCGGTCGATCTGGGCGCGAATGAAGCGGTCGAACTCCTCCGGCGAGCTCGACCTGGGGTCGGTACCGAGGCCCTGCAGGCGTTCGCGCACATCGGGCAGTTGCACGATGCGGGCCACTTCCTTCGACAACTGGTTGATCACCGGCCGTGGCGTCTTCGCGTTGCCGAGCAGACCGAACCACTGGTCGAACTCGTGACCGGGCAGGCCCTCGCCCACGGTCGGCAGATTCGGGAACATCGGCGAGCGCTGCGGGGTGCTGACCCCGAGCGCGATCACCCGCCCGTCGCGGATGAACGGTGCGGCCACCCCGAGCGACAGCCAGGTGAAGCCGATCCGCCCGGCGATCACGTCACTCATCGCCTCCAGCGGCCCCTTGTAGGGCACATAGGGCGCGTTGATGCCGGCCTCGAGATTGAACATCTCGCCGTTGATATGCGCCCCGCTGCCGATGCCGGCCGAACCGAAGTTGATCTGTCCGGGCTTCGCCTTTACCAGCGCGATCAGTTCCTTGACCGATTTCACCCCGAGGTCCTTGCCGACAGCCAGCACATGGGCACCGGTGACCACCTGCGACACGCCAGCGAAATCCTTCACCGTGTCATAGGGCAGCTTCGGGAACAGCGTGGCGCTGATCGCATGCTGTGCCGACACCATCAGCAGCGTATGACCGTCCGGATTCGAGGCGATCATGGTCTGCGAGGCCACCACGCCGCCGCCGCTCGGGCGATTGTCGACCACCACCTGCTGGCCCCAGTTGTCGGTCATCTTCTGGCCGACGGTACGCGCCAGGATATCGGTGAGGCTGCCGGGCGCGAAGCCGACCAGCATGCGCATCGGCTGGGTCGGAAACTTCGTCTGCGCCAGAGCGTTGCCCGCCGCCGCCGCCAGGCCTGCGGCGGCAATCAGGCCCAGGTACGCAACACAGGTACACAGGGATCGAGAGGCAGACAAACGGGACATGCGGCAACTCCTGAAATCGAAGACTGGCAAGAAGAACGGCAATGCGGAGTGTAGCGGCTCAGGCACGATTCGACACCGAAGGCAGGCTACGAAGACAGGGTAAGAAGACAGGGTAAGAAGACAGGGCGCGGCACCGGCATCCCCGCTCGCCCCTGACGACGGGGAAGCTCCCGCTGACCTGTGGTCTATTGCAGCGGAATATCCAGCCCGATGCCACGCCGCTCGGATTCGGCGAGCAGCACCGCCGCCACCGCCAGATCCTCCAGCCCGAGACCCTGGGATTCGAACAGGGTGATCTCGTCTGCCGAGGCGCGGCCAGGAAAGGCACCGCCGACCACATCGGCCAGTGAGCGCACCCGCGACCAGTCGAGGGCGCCCGCAGCTGCCGCTGCGATCAGGTCACCGCTCTCGAGTTTCGCCACCTCGACATCGTCGGCGACGATACGCGTCGAGCGCTGCACCGTGCTCGAGTCGATCTCCTGCTTCTGGGCAAAGTTAGACCCTGCAGCATTCAGGTGAACACCGTCAGCGAGCCATTGGCCATCGAACAGCGGCACCTGCGATCCGGTGATCGTGGTAACGACATCGGACTCGCGCACAGCACGCTCGATATCGGTCGTGGCTACCAGCCGCGCAGCGCAGAGGCCCTCGAGCTGGACAGCCATGGCCGCGCAGAATTCGGTGACCCGCTGCGCCGAGCGACCGACGACGTTCACCCGCTCCAGGCCGGGCAGGACGCGCGCGATCGCGTCCAGCTGGGCGCGTGCCTGCCAGCCGGCGCCGAACAGGGTCATCACCCGACTGTCCGCACGCGCCATCAGCCGCGTGGCCACACCGCTGGCTGCACCGGTGCGGATCTGGGCCAGCAGTTCCGCCTCGAGCACGCCGACCAGGGCACCGGTCGAGATCCGCCAGACCAGCACCTGAAAACTGGAGCCGACGGTGATGTCCTGGCGCACGATCGGGTACACCTTCATTGCCATCAGGTCGAGTGCGCTGGAGATCGCCCCCATCGAGTTCACCGTGGCCCCCTTGAGTGCGCCTCGGTGCCTGGGTACGTTGACTGCCTCGCCCAGGGCGACCGCCTTGAAGGCCTGTTCGACAGCCACCAGCGCGTCTGCCATGGTCAGCAGTTCGCGCACATGTTCTTCCTTGATCAGCCTTGCCATGGGTCATCGCTTGACGGTTGGGGCGCAGACGGTAGCACAGCCGCCACGTTCGGCCGCATGCCGAGCGATGGCTTCGCGAGTATCACGCTACCGAGCGTGCCCGCTTCGTCGTGGAGCAATGCCGGGGACGGCCCTGGGCGCTGCGCCGGACGGTGGCATCTAGACAGCATGGCGCGCTGCAGCCGAGCCTGGATTCCTCCCGGCCACCTGGCACACGACCGCATTCAGTCTCACGCGCTGGGGTGGCTGACGGGACTCGAACCCGCGACAACCGGAATCACAATCCGGGACTCTACCAGCTGAGCTACAGCCACCACCGACCGGTACGGCAAACTGCCTTCACACCGGACCCGGGATTATAGCGACCAGAACGCCGCCGGGTAACAATTACGGGCGGGCGTGGCGTGCCCGGCGCGAATCGAACGCGCAACCGCCGGCTTAGAAGGCCGGTGCTCTATCCGATTGAGCTACGGGCACCTGCAATCCCGGATTCTACGCGACCCAGCCGGCCCGGTCCGGCTGCCCGCCCGGACCCGCCGCCTGCCGGACCCGCCGCCTGCCGGACCCGCCGTCTGCTCGATCCGCCGCCTGCAAGCCCCCCTCCCCCGCGCGTGCGAAAGACCCGTCTCGTGCGAAACCCGCGCTTGCAGGGGCACAGAGTTCATGCTATCAAGCGCGTTTACTTTTCGTGCCCAACACATGGCGCCCCGCGCCTGACCGGTCGACCAGACCGGTTAAATTGTAGGTGCCCGCCGGAGGGAACATGGCTGTCGAATTCCAGAGCAAGGTCGCACCCTACAAGGCGAAGAAGGACGAGGCTTACATGAACGCGAAACAGCTTGCGCATTTCCGCAAGATTCTGGTTTCGCTCAAGGGTGAGCTGTCGCTCGAAATCGACCGCACCGTACACATGATGCAGGATGAGGCGACCGTGTTCGCCGACCCGAACGATCGCGCCAGCCAGGAGTCGGACATGGCGCTCGAGCTGCGCAACCGGGATCGGGAACGCAAGCTGATCAAGAAGATCGACGAGACGATCTCGCGCATCGACGCCAATGACTACGGCTATTGCGAGAGCTGCGGCATCGAGGTCGGTCTCAAGCGACTGGAGGCGCGCCCGACCGCCACGCTCTGCATCGACTGCAAGACATTGGACGAGCTGCGCGAAAAGCAGATCGCCAAATAGAGGAATTCCGGCCGGGATCATCCGGCAGAAGAGGCCGGCCGGGCAAACTGAACAGTCTGGCGGACATAAAAAAGCCGGGCATCTGCCCGGCTTTTTCGTTGCTGTCTGCAGCCTCAGGCAGCCGGCGCCTGATCGTCGGAGGCAGCCGCCTTCATGCTCAGCCGCAGCCTGCCCTTCTCGTCGGCTTCGAGCACCTTGACCCGTACCAACTGGCCTTCTTTCAGGTGGTCGGACACGTTGGCAACACGCTCGTTGGCGATCTGCGAGATGTGCAACAGCCCGTCCTTGCCCGGTAACACGCTGACGATCGCGCCGAAATCGAGCAGCTTCAGCACCGTACCCTCGTAGATCCGGCCCACTTCGACGTCGGCGGTGATCTCTTCGATCCGCTTCTTGGCGAGCGCACTGCCCTCGGCCGAGACGCTGGCGATGGTGACCGTGCCGTCTTCGCCGATATCGATCGAGGTGCCGGTCTCTTCGGTCAGCGCCCGGATCACCGCGCCACCCTTGCCGATCACATCGCGGATCTTCTCGGGCTTGATCTTCATCGTGATCATGCGCGGGGCGAAGTTGGAGATCTCTACGCGGGCAGTCGACAGCGACCCCTTCATCACGCCCAGGATATGCATCCTTGCTTCCTGTGCCTGATGCAGCGCGACGTTCATGATCTCCTTGGTGATACCGGTGATCTTGATGTCCATCTGCAACGCGGTGATGCCCTGCTCGGTACCCGCGACCTTGAAGTCCATGTCGCCCAGATGATCCTCGTCACCGAGGATGTCGGTCAACACGGCGAAGCGGTTGCCGTCCTTGATCAGCCCCATCGCAATGCCGGCAACATGCGCCTTGATCGGCACACCGGCATCCATCAGCGCGAGACAGCCGCCGCAAACCGAGGCCATCGAGCTCGAGCCATTCGACTCTGTGATCTCGGACACCACCCGGAACGAGTAGGCGAACTCCTCCGGACTCGGTAGCACCGCCAGCAATGCGCGCTTGGCAAGCCGGCCATGGCCGACTTCCCGCCGCTTGGGCGTACCCACGCGGCCGGTCTCGCCAGTCGCATAAGGCGGCATGTTGTAGTTCATCATGAAGCGATCGCGATACTCACCCTGCAACGCATCGATGATCTGTTCATCGCGCGAGGTGCCCAGGGTGGCCACCACCATCGCCTGAGTCTCGCCCCGGGTGAACAGGGCCGAGCCATGGGCGCGAGGCAGCAGGCCGGTACGGATGGAGATCGGACGGACAGTGCGGGTGTCGCGCCCGTCGATGCGCGGCTCACCGGACAGGATCTGGTTGCGCACGATGCCCGATTCGAGCTCTCCGAACAGGGTCTTCAGCGTGTTCGAGGACGGCGCGCCGGGACCGTCGCCGGCCAGTGCAGCCATCGCCTTGTCGCGGATCGCGTACACCTGCTTGGTACGTGCCTGCTTTTCGCGCACCGCGTAGGCCGCGCGAAGATCGCTCTCGATCAGTTCGCGCATGCGGGCGACCAGCGCCTCGTCCCGGGCGGGCGCAGCCCAGTCCCAATGCGGCTTGCCCGCCTCGTCGGCGAGTTCATTGATTGCAGCGATGACCGCGCGCATCTGGTCATGACCGAACACCACCGCGCCCAGCATGACATCTTCGGGCAGTTCCAGCGCCTCGGACTCGACCATCAGCACTGCGTCCTGGGTACCAGCCACCACCAGGTTCAGCGCCGAGGTCTTCAGTTCGGTCGCACTCGGGTTGAGCAGGTACTGGCCATTGGCGTAACCGACGCGCGCTGCGCCGATCGGCCCGGCAAACGGGATGCCCGAGATGGCGAGCGCCGCCGAGGCGCCGATCATCGCGGGGATGTCGGCATCGACTTCGTTGTTCGACGAGATGACTGTTGCGATGACCTGAACTTCATTGAAAAAGCCATCCGGAAACAGCGGGCGGATAGGCCGGTCGATCAGGCGACAGGTCAGAATCTCTTTCTCTGAAGGCCGGCCTTCGCGCTTGAAGAAGCCGCCCGGGATCTTGCCGGCAGCGTAGGTACGCTCCTGGTAGTCGACGGTCAGGGGGAAGAAATCCTTGCCCGGATCCGCGTACCGCTTGCCCACGACAGTGACCAGCACCACCGTGTCGTCCATGTTGACCAGGACCGCGCCGTCGGACTGACGGGCGATTTCGCCGGTTTCCAGGGTCAGCGTGTGCCGGCCCCACTGCAGGGTCTTGCGAACTGGATTCAAGGTCGACCTTTCGAACTCAGGAAGGGCTCATCGCAGTGAGCGGGGGACGCGCCTCTCGCAGACGGTCCGGGAATCGCGTTCGACTCAGGTTCGACCCGGGCGTTGCCCCGGGTTCACCCCTGAGCCGAACTCGGCGCAAGCCGGGAAAGCATTCGCGGCTGCAAATCTGGCTGTGTATCGGGCTGTGGATCGTGCTGTGTATCGGGTTGTGCATCCGACACCGTGACATCCAGTGGCGAAACAACGCGAAACATGTGCACGGTGGCGGCCGCAGGCTGATGCGCGCGACCGCACCGGTTCGCTACTTGCGCAGCCCGAGGCGTTCGATCAGGCCGCGATAGCGGGCGAGATCACGGTCTTTAAGATAGTCCAGCAGCTTGCGCCGCTTGCTGACCATCATCAGCAGGCCGCGCCGCGAATGGTGATCCTTCATGTTCTTCTGAAAGTGCGGCGTGAGATCGTTGATGCGCGCGGTCAGCAGTGCTACCTGAACCTCGGGGGAGCCGGTGTCGGCGGTGCCTCGCTTGTACTGCGAAACAACCTCGGCCTTTTGTTCTGCGGTATGAGCCATGAAATGAAAAGCCCTAGTAATGACAATGAAGTGAAGCCCCCGATGTTACTTGGGTTTCGGGTCTCGGCTCAAGTAGTTTCGGCGGATTCCGGCCCCGGGCGCACCGTTTCGGGGACCTCAGGGGTGCAGATGTGGGCGATCAGCCTCACTGCGCGCAGCCGCCCGGACGGCGTCACACCCGCCACGCCGAGAAACCCGGCCTGACCAGACCGAGCCGTAGCGTCCCCGGGGTCAACGTTCCCAGGGTCAGCTTCGCGGCAATACACCCTCACCAGCACCTGTCCGACCGCTGGGTCGTCGCCCGCTGGGGCAACCGTCAGGCCGGCGCCAACCGACGCACACTGGGCGTCAGACAGGGAGAGCTCGCGGCCCTGCATCAGGCGCCTGGCGTCCGCCAGCGCCAGTTCGATCGCCGGCAACTGCTGCACCAGCAGATCAGCTGGCAGTACCCATTGTCGACGCTGCTCAGGGCTGGCCGCTTGCAGCGCGTCCAGGGTAACCGCCCGGTCCAGCCGAAATGGCCCCACCGCTGTCCGGCGCAGAGCAATCAAATGGGCACCGGTCCCAAGGCGCTCGCCAATCGCTTCGGCGAGAGTCCTGACATACGTGCCCTTGCTGCAGTGGACTTCAAACGTCAGGCAAGGCGGCGACCAGTCGATCAGCGTCAGCCGACGGATGTGGACGGTACGCGCCGCCCGCGCAACCTCGCCGCCGGCTCGGGCGATCGCATACAGGGGTCTGCCCTGATGCTTGATCGCACTGTACATCGGAGGTATCTGCTTGATCATTCCAGTCAGCGCCGCCAGCACCGGCCCGATGGCTCCGCCGTCGATCTCGACCGGCCGCTCGACCAGGATCCTGCCCTCACGATCGCCGGTGTCGGTGGTCGCACCGAGTCGGGCGGTCGCCAGGTAGCCTTTGTCCGCGTCGAGCAGGCCCTGAGAGAATTTGGTTGCTTCGCCAAGACAAAGCGGCAGCAGCCCGGTCGCCATCGGGTCCAGCGTACCGGTATGTCCGGCCTTGTCAGCACCCAGCGCGCGCTTGGCCCGCTGCAACGCCGCGTTGGAACTCAGGCCCTCGGGCTTGTCGAGCAACACGACGCCGTCAATATTCATCGCCGGGGACGCCGGTTCAAAGCGCGATCGGCCGCTACGACTGCGGTGCCGGGTCGTTGGCCAGATCGATCAGGCGTGACAGCCGCACACCCCGCTCGACCGACACGTCGTAGGCAAAATGAAGCTGCGGCACGCTCCTGAGCAGCAGACGGTGCCCGAGTTGCACGCGCAGGAACCCCGCCGCCCGCTGCAATGCGACCAGCGACTCCGCTCGCCGGTCCGGCTGCTTGCCGGTCGCGGACGCCGCGGTCGGCTCGACTGTCGGCTCGACTGTCGGCTCGACTGTCGGCTCGACGGTCGACGCCTCGATGCCCTCATCCAGCACCGTGAAGAACACCTTCGCATGTGCCAGATCGCCGGTCACCTCGACATCGGTCAGGGTAACCATGCCGACCTTCGGGTCGTCCACCTCGAGCCGTATCAGGCCGGGCAACTCGCGTTGAATCTGCTCGGCCACCCGGCGCGCTCGCTGGTTCTCCCGCTTCACTGCAGCGTGCGCTCGACCTCGACCACCTCGAACACCTCGAGCTGGTCGCCGACTGCGATGTCGTTGTAGTTCTTCAGCGACAGGCCGCACTCGAACCCGGCCTTGACCTCGCGCACATCGTCCTTGAACCGTTTCAGCGAGTCGAGTTCGCCGGTGTAGACCACCACGCTGTCACGCAGCAGCCTGATCTGCGCACCGCGCTTGATCAGACCCTCGGTGACATAGCAACCGGCCACTGCACCGACCTTGGAAATGCGGAACACCTGCCGGATCTCGACCAGACCGAGCACCGACTCCTTGCGATCCGGGGTCAGCATTCCGGACAGCCCTGCTTTCACCTCGTCGACCACGGCATAGATGATGTCGTGATAGCGCACATCGACACCAGAGTTCTCGATCAGCTTGCGAGCGGTCGCGTCAGCGCGGGTGTTGAAGCCGATCACCACCGCCCGGGACGCCAGCGCCAGATTCACATCGGACTCGGTGATGGCGCCCACCGCGCTGTGCACGATGGTGACCCTTACTTCGTCTGTCGAGAGCTTCTGCAGCGACTGCACCAGCGCCTCGGCCGAACCCTGGACATCCGCCTTGATCACCAGGGCCAGTGTCTTCGCTGCGCCCTCGCCGACGTTGTCGAACAGGTTCTCCAGCTTGGTCGACTGCCTGGCCAATCTCACGTCCCGGAACTTTCCCTGGCGGAACAGAGCGATCTCGCGCGCCCGCCGCTCGTCACCCAGAACGATCACATCCTCACCCGCACTGGGAATGTCGGACAGACCCTGAATCTCGACTGGAATCGACGGTCCAGCCTCGGTGACAGTACGCCCGGATTCATCCAGCATCGCGCGCACCCGGCCGAACGAGGTGCCGGCAAGCACGACATCGCCGCGCTTGAGTGTGCCCGACTGCACCAGCACCGTCGCCACCGGGCCGCGGCCCTTGTCGAGCCTCGCCTCGATGACCACGCCCTTGGCCGGCGCGTTGCGCGGCGCCTTGAGTTCGAGAATCTCGACCTGCAGCAGCAGACCTTCGAGCAGCTTGTCCACGCCCTGACCAGTCTTGGCCGACACCTCGATGAACTGGGTATCGCCGCCCCAGTCTTCTGGCACGACGTCCTGTGCGGCAAGCTCCTGCTTGACCCGCTCGACATTGGCGTCCGGCTTGTCCACCTTGTTCACCGCGACCAGCAGCGGTACCTGTGCCGCCTTCGCGTGGCGCACTGCCTCGATCGTCTGGGGCATCACGCCGTCGTCCGCAGCGACCACCAGCACCACCACGTCGGTCGCCTTTGCACCGCGCGCGCGCATCGCGGTGAACGCCTCATGGCCGGGCGTATCGAGGAAGGTGATGATCCCCTGCGGCGTCTCCACATGATAGGCACCGATGTGCTGGGTGATCCCGCCCGCCTCGCCGCTGGCCACGCGGGTCCTGCGGATGTAGTCGAGCAGCGAGGTCTTGCCATGGTCGACATGACCCATCACGGTGACCACTGGCGCGCGCGGCTCGGAGACCACTTCGGCATGCGCTTCGGACTCCGCCAGGAATGATTCCGGGTCGTCCAGCTTGGCCCGCTTGGCCACATGACCGAGCTCCTCGACCAGGATCATCGCGGTATCCTGGTCGAGCACCTGATTGATGGTCGCCATCGTGCCGAGCTTCATCAGGTGCTTGATCACGTCGGCTGCCTTGATCGACATCTTCTGGGCCAGCCCACCTACGGTGATCGTCTCGGGCACCAGCACCTCGTGCACCACTGGATCCGGCGCATTGAAGCTGGAACCGCTGGCCTCGTCGTCACCACGCCCGCGGCCGGGTCCGCGGGCGCCACGCCAGCCGTGCGCGCCCATCACGTCGCCGCGGGTCTTGATCGACCGGCGCTTGAGGTTCGGGTCCTGCCAGGGGGTCACTTCCTTCTTCTTGGCGGTCTTCTTCTCGGCTTTCGCGGCGCGATCTTCCGGCTTGACCACCGGCTTGTGCAACGTACCTTGGGCGACCGTGCTCTCGCTGGCAGCGGGGGCAGCCACCCCCGGCGCTGCAGGCGCGGATTTCGCTACCGCAGGCTCGGCTGAAGCGGCCGAAGACTGGGCCGACGCGGCCTCCCTGCGCCTGGCCTCAGCCTCCTGCTTGGCCTTGATCTCGGCGGTTTGCAGGTCGGACAGCGCGGTCGCGCGTTTCTCCTCGGCCTCACGCAGCGCCCGCTGCTTGGCATCGATCGGCGACAGCGGTACCGGCGCTGGCACCGGCGTGGCTGCGGGCACCGGCGCCGCCACGACTTCAGCCACCGGTTCCGGCGCGGGCTCGGGCGCAGCGACTGGCACGTGCTCGGGCGCGGCGACTGGCTCGGGCGCAGCCACCGGTGCCGGGGCGAGCTCGACAGCTTCCGGTGCAACTACTGCAGACTCGGGCACTGGCGCGGTGTCGTTCGCATCGCGCTTGACGAACACCCGCTTCTTGCGAACCTCGACCTGGATGGTGCGCGGCCTGCCGGTTGCATCCGACTTCTTGATCTCGGTGGTCTGCTTGCGCGTCAGCGTGATCTTGCTCTTGCTCTCGCCCGCTCCATGGGCGCGGCGCAGATAGTCGAGCAACTGGGTCTTGTCATGTTCGGTTAGCGGCGCATTCTCGGACAGCGGGCGATTGACGCCTGCGGCCAGCAGCTGCTCGAGCAGCCGCGTAGGCTGGACACCCAGCTCTTTCGCGAATTGCATTACGTTGGTATCTGCCATCTGAAGCTCCGGTCGGCGGGAACGCCCCGCCTGGTTACTCGCTGTACTGCCGTATCCGTATTCGCGTGCCGCCTGCCCTGCGCGCCAGCCTCAGCCCGGTTGCTCGGCGAACCACGGCGCGCGCGCAAGCATGATCAGCTGCTTCGCCCGTTCGGTATCCATCTGGGTCGCTTCGACCAGGTCGTCCACCGCCAGGTCGGCAAGGTCTTCCTTGGTCTTTACCCCGCTTCGCGCAAGCAGGCTGGCGGTCGCACTGTCCATGCCTTCGAGGGTCAACAGGTCTTCGACATCATGCCCAACCTGCTCTTCGGTAGCGATCTCCTGCGTGAGCAACGAATTGCGCGCACGATTGCGCAGTTCGTTCACGGTGTCCTCATCGAAGGATTCGATCTCGAGCATTTCCGTGATCGGCACATAAGCGATCTCTTCCAACGTGCCGAAACCCTCCTCGACCAGAATGTCGGCCACTTCCTGATCGACATCGAGGCGTTCCATGAACAAGGCGCGCACCGCCGTCGTCTCCTGTTCCTTCTTCCGCTGCGACTCATCCAGCGTCATGATGTTGAGCTGCCAGCCGGTCAGTTCGCTCGCCAGACGCACGTTCTGGCCGCCGCGACCGATCGCCTGGGGCAGATTCTCGCCGTCCACCACGATGTCCATCGTGTGTTTTTCTTCGTCAACGACGATGCTGCTGACATCGGCCGGCGCAAGCGCGTTGATCACGAACTGGGCAGGCTCGGCCGACCACAGAATGATGTCCACCCGCTCGCCGGCCAGCTCACCGGTGACCGCCTGCACCCGCGAGCCACGCATGCCGACGCAGGTGCCGATAGGATCGATACGCTGGTCGTTCGATTTGACTGCGATCTTGGCGCGAACGCCCGGGTCGCGTGCCGCCGACTTGATCTCGAGCAGCCCTTCCTCGATCTCGGGCACCTCGAGCTGGAACAGGCGCATCAGGAACTCGGGCGACACTCTGGACAGAATCAGCTGAGGACCACGCACGCCGCGGTCGATGCGCAACAGGCACGCGCGCACCCGGTCACCCACTCGCAGGTTCTCCTTGGGGATCATCTGATCGCGCGGCAGCACGGCCTCGAGACGCCCGGTTTCGATGATCGCGTTGCCGCGCTCCAGGCGCTTGATCGCACCGGAGACCAGATGTTCCTTGCGCGCGAGGAAGTCGTTCAGGATCTGCTCGCGCTCGGCGTCGCGGATCTTCTGCAGGATCACCTGCTTGGCCGCCTGTGCGCCGATACGCCCGAAATCCACTGCCGCCAGCGGCTCCTCGACATAGCCACCGACTTCGATATCCGGCGTCACCTCCTTCGCCTCGCACAGCAGGTACTGCTGGTCCAGGATGACTTCCTCGGTCTCGTCGGGCACCACCAGCCAGCGACGGAATGCACTGTAGTCGCCGCTCTCGCGGTCGATGTCGACGCGCACGTCGATGTCTTCCTTGAAGCGCTTCTTGGTGGCCGAGGCAAGCGCCATCTCGAGCGCGCCGAATACGATCTCGCGTTCGACATTCTTCTCGCGCGCCAGCGCGTCGACCATCAGCAGGATATCGCGACTCATTTCCAACCCTCCACTACAGCTGCGGTACCAGCCGGGCGCGATCCAGATTCGCGAGCTCCAGCCTGACCGGTTGACCTTCGACGTCGAGCTCGACCGCGAGCTCGTCTGCCGCGCGAATCGCGCCGGTGAAATTGCGCCGGCCGGCGACCGGCGCGCGCATCGATACCTTCGCCTGCTCGCCGATGAACCGGACGAAGTCGGCAGTTTTCTTCAGCGGCCGATCCAGGCCGGGCGAGGAGATCTCCAGCCGGTCATAGTCGATGTTCTCGACTGCGAACAACTGGGTGAGATGCCGGCTGACCCGCTCGCAGTCCGCGATACCGATACCCGCCGGGCTGTCGATGAACACGCGCAGCAGCCGCGACCGACCCTGGCCGAACTCGAGGTCGACCAGTTCATAGCCCAGCCCGCCCAGAGCGGTCGCGACGACTTCGGATACGGAGATATTCACGGACATCGGAGACGCAGCATGCCTTTTCGAAAAAACGAACGAAAACAACGACCCGGGACAACATACCGGACCGGT
Organism: Burkholderiales bacterium; assembly: GCA_038205245.1. GTDB lineage: Bacteria > Pseudomonadota > Gammaproteobacteria > Burkholderiales > CAIKXV01 > CAIKXV01. The sequence goes on along the minus strand of JBBRCD010000043.1, from coordinate 274 downwards.
CGGGATCCCCTGCAGTCACGTTGCAAGCCGGTGCTGAACAGCAGCCACGGCGCACCCTCGGACAGACAGGCGGCGGATACAACGCCGCACCCGCCAGCGCACATACCCGCGCACAAATGAAAAATGGGCCGCAGCCCACTTAACTTCCTGAATCGTAGCAGAAAAACCCGGCCATTGAAATGGCCAAGCCGGTTCCGGCGGCAGTTCAGCCGCCGGAACCTTCGATCCGCAAGGGCACGTAAATCGAGTTCTCGCCCCGACGCACCAACAAGGC
>JBBRCD010000042.1:0-30631 GCA_038205245.1 Burkholderiales bacterium | reverse complement strand
GCCGGTGACCAGCACGACCCGGTCTCGCAGGCAGTGCGCATCGGGGACGAACGCTTCGGGCAGACGCAGTACATCAATCATCGAGTCTTTTTCCGCAGGCGGGCTGGCGATTATCGGCCACGAAGGTACCCGGTGACTGCGCTTGCTGCCAGCTGGCCGCTGCGCACCGCGCCTTCCAGCGTGGCCGGGTAATCGCTCGCCACATGGTCGCCGGCGAGGAACACGCCAGGCGCCCCGGTAGCGGTCGGCGGCCGTGCGAGCCCGGGCGTGCAGGCGAAGGTCGCGAGCTTCTCTGTGATCACCTTGTGCCAGAGCGCGGGGGGCAGGGCAGGCAGCAGCTGCTGGAGCTGGGCATGCACTGCGGCCGCGAGTGCTTCATGGTCGCTGCCGCGTTGCGCGGCCGAAGCGCTGATCACCACACCCAGGAGGCCATGCTGGCCAGTGAGCGCGCCCCGGTCGAACACCCACTGCCCCGGCCCCTGTTCGAAGCCGAGCATCGAATGCGGCAGAGCGACCGTGTCCGGGTATTGCAGATAGATCGAGGTGATCGGCTCGTAGGTGTAGCCGCTGACGCATCGATGCACTGCCTGCAAAGCCGGCCATTCCGAAGTGAGATCAGCCAGCGCGCGCGGCGCCACCGCCAGCACCACTGCGTCGAAACGGTTCTCGGCGGTGGCGTGAGCTTCGGCAAGGGCGCGTTCTTCGGCAACGGCGGGTTCTCCGGCAACGGAGCGTTCTCCGGCAACGGCGTGTGCTTCGGCAACGGCGTGTGCTTCGGCAACGGCGTGTGCTTCGGCAGTGGCGTGTGCTTCGGCAGTGGCGTTTGTTCCCGCAGCAGCATGCGCCCGGCCGCATTCGACTGACCAGTGGCCCGCCGCGGGTACGATCCGGGTGACCCGCTGGCCGCACAGCACCCGCCCGCCGCGCGCCTGCACATGGGCTGCGGCGGGTGCCGGGAACAACGAGGTGAGATCGGTCGCCGGCAGCAGCAGATCGCTTGCCTCACGCGTGGCGCCCAGGCTGTCGCGCAGCACATTGGCGAACACCTGGGCTGAAGCGGTGTCCACTGGCGTGTTCAGTGCCGCGACGCACAGAGGTGCCCAGAGCCCCTCGATGATCTGCGTGCCCTGACCAGCGCGGGTGAGCCAGGCGGCGACGGTCGGATCGCCGGCTATCCGGTAGCCGCGTACCCGCAGCCCGGCGATCAGGCGCAGTGCATCCCAGCGTGAGCCTGGCGACAGCCCCCGGGCACCGGCCAGGGCGGCGAGCAGGTGCAGTGGCGCCGGCCAGCGCGGGGCGCGCAGGTGCAGCGACGACCCGATCCGCCAGTCGAGCGGGCTGCGGTGCCAGGCCGGCTTCGCGCCGGCGCCGCCAGTGCGCGCGATCAGCGACAGCAGTTGCCGGTAGGCGCCGATGCCGATGTGCAGTCCGTTGTCGAGTACGGTGTCGCGGTAGAGCACGCGCCGGGCGCGTCCGCCGAGCTCGGGCGCGGCTTCGAACACGGTCACTGCAAGGCCGGCGTCGGCCAGTTCGACGGCGGCGGCCATGCCGGCATAGCCGCCGCCGATCACTGCTACCCGGGGCGTGTTCATCTTTGGCGCGAGGTCTTCCATGCTATCCAGAGCTTGCGCAATGGTGTCAGTGAGGTGCGCTCGGTGAGCACTTTCGATCCACCGGCGCGGATCTCGGCAAGCAGGGTGCGATAGATCGCAGCCATGATAAGACCGGTGCGTTGCGAGCGCCGGTCTTCCGCTGGCAGCAGCGCGAGCGCGTCCTGGTAGTGCTGCTCGGCGCGCTCGATCTGGAACGTGATCAGGGTGCGCACCGCGTCGCTGTCGCGGCGCTTGATCAGGTCGTCCTCGGCCACGCTGAAGCGGGCCAGCTCGTCCAGGGGCAGATAGATCCGGTTGCGCTGCGCGTCTTCGGCCACATCGCGCACGATGTTGGTGAGCTGCAGCGCGATGCCCAGGGTGTCGGCATAGTCAAGGGTGCGCGGGTTGGAGAAACCGAAGATGCGTGCCGAGAGCAGGCCGACCGCGCCGGCCACCCGGTGACAATAGAGGCGAAGATCGCTGAAGGTCTCGTAGCGGTTGAAGTCCAGGTCCATCTGCATGCCGTCGATGATCTCGTCGAACGGCTCGCGCGGCAGCGAGAACCGCGCGAGCAGTGGCATCAGCGCGCGGGTCACCGGATGCAGGGCGTCCAGGTTCAATGCGTCCGGATGCGGTACGTCCGGAGGCAGTACGTCCGGACGAAGTACGTCCGAACGAAGTACGTCCGCTGGCTGGGTGTGCGCGGCGGGCGGGCCGTCGCCGGCGGCGAACGCGAGTTGAACCTGGTTGCGCCACCAGTCCAGCTTCAGCCGGGCGACCCGGTCTTCGCTGACCTCATCGACCACATCGTCCACTTCCCGGCAGAACGCGTACAGCGCGGTGATCGCGCGCCGCTCCAGCGGCGGCAGGAACATGAAGCTGTAGTAGAAGCTCGAGCCGCTGGCGGCGGTGCGTTCCTGGCAATACTGGTCCGGCGTCAACGGGTTGCTCCATCCTGTCCGCTGCCACCTGCCGCCACCGCGGTTGCCGACTCTGCGTGGGCCGGGAACCACAGCGTGCGCCCGAGGATCGCCAGCCAGTCCAGGCGACCCAGCGTCGGGCGCTGCCGGAATACATCGCCGTCGACCTGCTGCAGGCGGTAGACGATGCGTGCGCCACCGCTGACGATCATCCGCAACTCCAGGCCGACCCGTCCAGGAAGCGCGCGTGCGAGCGGTGCTCCCGAGGCAAGCAGGGCACCAGCGCGCTCGACCTGCCCGCGCATGAAGTTGCGCCACTGATCGTCGACGCGGGCCTCGGCGATCTGCGTCTCGCTGACGCCGGCGGCGAGCATCTCGTCCTGAGCGAGGTAGATTCGCTGCTTGCGCCAGTCCACTTCGATGTCCTGCAGGAAGTTGATCAGCTGCAGCGCGCTGCAGATCCGGTCAGACCAGACCAGCATGTGCGGCTCGGTCCGGTGAAACAGGTGAAGCAGCAGGCGGCCGACCGGGTTGGCCGAGCGTCGGCAGTAGTCGAGCACCTCGGCATGGCTGGCGTAGCGGGTCTTCACCACGTCCTGCGCGAAGGCATCGAGCAGATCGCGAAACAGGTCGAGCGGCAGGGCGCGCTCGGCGATCATCGGGGCGAGGTCCCGAAACAGCGCGGTTTCTGGCGCCTCGCCGGCCTCGATACGGTCGAGCTCGGCCCGATAGGCCGCCAGCGCTTCCAGCCGCTCGGCGGCGCAGGCGTCGCCTTCATCGGCCAGGTCATCGGCGGACCGGGCGAAGGCGTAGATCAGTTCCACCGGCCGGCGCAGCCGGGCAGGCATGACCCAGGACGCCACCGGGAAGTTTTCATAGTGATCTACAGGCGGCATCGGTACTGGGGCGGCAGGCGCATTGGAGGGCAGGGGATAGGGACTGACGCAGCAGAGCGCCGAGGAGAAGGCGCGGAGCAGGCGCGAAGGATCCGGCGCCGTCGGCAGTCGGCCGGCAGGATTTCGGGTGGAAGGTAAAAGCGGGTTGAAAGCGGCGTGAAAGAATACGCATTCGCGAGTTGCCGTAGAGGTTACCGTCATCGGTCCGCCGGGTAGTTTAAACTCGGGCGGTTTGCAGCAAGTGGCGGCCGGAGTTAACAATCGGAGTTGGCAATCGGAGTTGGCAACCGGAGTTGGCAACGACAGTTACGGCGAAAGTGGCGGAATTGGTAGACGCACTGGATTTAGGTTCCAGCGCCGAAAGGCGTGAGAGTTCGAGTCTCTCCTTTCGCACCAGCAGTGCACTGCCCGCCCGGGTCGACCCGGTTTCGATCCTGGCGCCGACCCGCTACGACGTCGCCTCCGGGCTGTCTCGAAACCGCACCATGAACAGCGTCAACCGTAAGCGTGCCCAGTTCGCGGCACGCCTTCCTCCCTCACCCAAGTCGCAGCCGAGCCCATGAACGTATCCGTCGAGAACCTCAGCAACCTGGAGCGCCGCGTCAGCGTATCGCTGCCGATCGCCCAGATCGAAACCGAAGTGGACCAGCGCCTGAAGAAGCTCGCGCGCACCGTCAAGCTGCATGGCTTCCGGCCCGGCAAGGTGCCGTTCAAGCTGGTCGCCCAGCAATACGGCCCGCAGGTTCACCAGGAGGTCGTTGGCGACACCGTGCAGAAGAGCTTCGGCGAGGCGGTGCGGGAACGCAATCTGCGGGTCGCCGGCATGCCGACGTTCGAGGCCGGCAGCCAGGCCGCGGGCGCCCAGGAGTTCGCCTACAGTGCGACCTTCGAGGTGTATCCGGAACTGGTCCTCGGTGAGCTGTCGCAGGCGACGATCGAGCGGCCGCTGGTCGAGGTGTCTGCGGCCGATATCGATCGCACGATCGATATTCTGCGCGACCAGCGCGCCACCTACCAGGCGGTCGAGCGCGCGGTGGAGTCCAGCGATCAGGTGCAGCTCGATTTCACCGGCACTGTCGATGGCGTGGCGTTCGAAGGTGGCAGCGGTGAGGATGCCCGCTTCCAGCTTGGCCGCAAGCGGCTGCTTCCAGAGTTCGAGGCGGCGCTGGTCGGCATGAAGGTCGGTGAGAGCAAGACATTCCCGGTGACGTTTCCGGACGACTACGCCGGGCGCGAGGTGGCCGGCAAGACGGCAAGTTTCGCGGTGACCGTAAAGCAGGTCGAGGGTCCGATCGTGCCCGCCCTGGATGCCGATTTCGCCAGGCAGATGGGTGTGGCCGATGGCGATCTGGCGAAGATGCGCGGCGAGGTCGAAGCCAACGTGAGGCGCGAGGTCGAGCGCCGGGTGAAGGCAAGATTGAAGGCGCGGGTGATCGACGTGCTGCTGGCTGCGACACCGGTCGAAGTGCCCAAGGCACTGGTTGCCGAGGAGACCGATCGTCTGGTCGACATGGCGCGGCGTGACATGGAAGCGCGTGGCATGCCGGTGGGTTCGGCGCCGATTCCGAAAGAGCTGTTCGAGGCGCAGGCGGGGCGGCGGGTCAGCCTGGGGCTCATCTTTGCCGAGGTGGTGAAGAAGCACGGTTTGCACGCCAAACCAGCGCAGGTGAAGGCCGAGATCCAGGGCCTCGCCGACAGCTACGAAAGGCCCGAGGAAGTCGTCAAGTGGTATTATGGGTCCGCACAGCGTTTGTCCGAAATCGAAGCCGTCGTGGTCGAAAGCAACGTGGTGGAATGGACACTTGGCGCCGTGAGCGTGGTGGACAAGCCGATGGCTTTCGATGAACTGATGCGCACCGACGGTGCAGCATCCGGGCCAGGCTGAGGCAGGGTCGAAGTCATAGCCGGTGTCATACCGACCGCACACCAACCGCACACCAACCGCACACCAACCGCACACCAACCGATACGGGAGTACTGGGTCTCAGATGATCAACTGGAACGCGCCGGCTGTGACGCCGGGCACGGGTGGGGGGCAACCGGTCGAGCCGCAGGGGCTCGGCATGGTGCCGATGGTCATCGAGCAGAGCGGGCGGGGCGAACGGGCCTACGACATCTACTCCCGGCTGCTGAAGGAGCGGGTGATCTTTCTGGTCGGTCCGGTCAACGAGCAGACGGCAAACCTGGTCGTCGCCCAGTTGCTGTTCCTGGAGTCGGAGAACCCGGACAAGGACATCTCGTTCTACATCAACTCCCCGGGCGGCATGGTCTCCGCCGGGCTGGCGATCTACGACACGATGCAGTTCATCAAGCCCGATGTGAGCACCCTGTGCATCGGGCAGGCCGCGAGCATGGGCGCTTTCCTGCTCGCCGCAGGTGCCAAGGGCAAGCGTTTCTGCCTGCCCAACTCGCGGGTGATGATCCACCAGCCGAGCGGCGGTTTTCAGGGGCAGGCGTCGGACATCGAGATTCACGCCCGGGAGATCCTGTACCTGAAGCAGCGACTCAACGAATTGATGTCCAGCCACACCGGGCAGGATGTAAGCACGATTCTGCGCGACAGCGACCGTGACAATTTCCTTAGCGCCGAAGAAGCAGTGAAGTATGGTGTGGTCGATCAGGTGCTGCTGTCGCGCGCCGCGGCCTGACCGCGCCGGGGCGCAAACTACTGAGGCGCTGCTTCTGATCAGGCGCGCATCCGGGCGCTGGAGCATGGGCAACCTGCGCAGGTAACTGGCGCAGGTAACCCGCAGAAGCAACCGGAACAAGCAACCGGAACAAGCAACCGGCGCGGGTAACCGGCAAGGGCACAGGACATCATGACCGAAAAAGTGAGCGGCGGCGAGAAGCTTCTGTACTGCTCCTTCTGTGGCAAAAGCCAGCACGAGGTGCGTAAGCTGATTGCCGGCCCGTCGGTGTTCATCTGCGACGAGTGCATCGAGCTTTGCAATGACATCATCCGGGAAGAGACCCAGGGTGACGCCTCGACTGGCCGCGGTGCCAAGTCCGACCTTCCGGTGCCGCGCGAGATCCAGCAGATCCTCGATCAATACGTGATCGGGCAGGACAAGGCGAAAAAGATCCTGTCCGTCGCGGTGTACAACCACTACAAACGGCTGAAGTCGATCGGCAAGAACGAGGATATCGAGCTCGCCAAGAGCAACATCCTGCTGATCGGTCCGACCGGCTCGGGCAAGACGCTGCTGGCGCAGACACTGGCGCGGCTGCTCAACGTGCCGTTCGTGATGGCCGATGCGACCACCCTGACCGAAGCCGGGTATGTGGGTGAGGACGACGAGAACATAATCCAGACGCTGCTGCAGAAGTGCGACTACGACGTCGACAAGGCGCAGCGCGGTATCGTCTACATCGACGAGATCGACAAGATCTCACGCAAGTCCGAGAACCCGTCGATCACCCGTGACGTGTCCGGTGAGGGCGTGCAGCAGGCGCTGCTCAAGCTGATCGAGGGCACCATCGCCTCGGTGCCGCCCCAGGGCGGACGCAAGCATCCGAACCAGGAGTTCGTCCAGGTCGACACCACCAACATCCTGTTCATCTGCGGCGGGGCGTTCGACGGGCTGGAGCGGGTGATCCGCAGCCGTTCCGAGAAGGGGGGCATCGGATTCGGCGCGCAGGTACGCAGCAAGGACAACCGCAAGCATATCGGCGAGGTGTTGCGCGAAGTCGAGCCGGAAGATCTGATCAAGTATGGTCTGATTCCGGAGTTCGTCGGTCGGCTGCCGGTCGTGGCCACGCTCGAGGAACTCGACGAGCCAGCACTGATCCAGATACTTACCGAGCCCAAGAACGCGCTGCTCAAGCAGTATCAGCGTATGTTCGCGATGGAAGGTGCCGAACTCGAGGTACGCGAGAACGCGCTGTTCGCCATTGCACGGCGCGCGCTTGCCCGCAAGACCGGGGCGCGCGGACTGCGATCGATTCTGGAACAGACGCTGCTCGACACGATGTTCGACCTGCCCTCGATGGAAGGCGTGATCAAGGTGGTCATCGACGAGGCGACGGTCGACAGCGAGGGTAAGCCGATCCTGATCTACTCCGATCAGCCGAAAGTGGCCGGCTCGATTTGATCGTCGCCTCGGCGCGATCTGCTGCGGCGCGCTGTCGCCGCTGCCCCCCTGCGACGTTCCCCTGCTCGCCTGTGCCCCTCTTAGGCAGGCGCAGGCGCGCGTACGCGAATCGGCGCAGCCCGGTAGCATGCTGGACGGTGGTGCACACTGTTGCCGGTGCGCCGGCCTTGAACTATAAGTTTCCCAGCCCCACCTTTGGTGCCTGAACCCCGTTAAGGACGCTCCATGTCGCTTCCCCAGAGTCCCGATCCCGCCAGCACCGGTCCGACGACCGCCGATCCCGCTGCAGCCGCACCTGCAGTCGCATCGCCATCGGTCGCGTTGCCGCTGCTGCCATTGCGCGATGTGGTGGTGTTCCCGCACATGGTGATTCCGCTGTTCGTCGGGCGGCCAAAGTCGATCAAGGCGCTCGAAGCTGCAATGGAGACCGGCAAGAGCATCCTGCTAGCCGCGCAGCGGATCGCCTCGAAGGACGATCCGGGCGCCGAGGATCTTTACTCGGTCGGCAGCATCGCCAACATTCTGCAGATGCTGAAGCTGCCCGACGGCACGGTGAAAGTGCTGGTCGAAGGCACCCAGCGGGCCAACCTTTTTGGTGTCGAAGAGGGTGCGGGCTATTTGACGGCGCATGCCGAACCGGTGGCGGCGGCCGAAGGACCGGAGCCCACCGAGGTCGAGGCGATGCGGCGCACGATGGTCACCCAGTTCGACCAGTACGTGAAACTGAACAAGAAGATTCCACCCGAGATACTGACCTCGATCGCCGGCATCGACGAGGCAGGCCGGCTGGCCGATACGATCGCGGCCCACCTTCCGCTCAAGCTCGAGCAGAAGCAGGAAGTGCTCGAGATGTTCGACGTGAAGAAGCGTCTCGAGCACCTGATGACCCAGGTCGAGACCGAACTGGACATCCTGCAGGTCGAAAAGCGCATCCGTGGTCGTGTCAAGCGACAAATGGAGAAGAGTCAGCGCGAGTACTACCTCAACGAGCAGGTGAAGGCGATCCAGAAGGAACTCGGCGATATGGAAGAAGGCGCTGATCTGGATGAAATGGACAAGCGCATCAAGCGCTCCGGCATGTCGAAGGAAGCGCGCAAGAAGGCCGAGGGCGAGTTGAAGAAGCTCAAGCTGATGTCGCCGATGTCAGCCGAGGCAACGGTGGTGCGCAACTATATCGATACCCTGATCAGTCTGCCGTGGAAGAAGAAGAGCAAGATCAGCAAGGATCTGTACGCCGCCGAGGAGATCCTGGACGCGGACCATTACGGCCTGGAGAAGGTGAAGGAACGCATCCTCGAGTATCTGGCGGTGCAGCAGCGGGTCGACAAGGTCAAGGCGCCGATCCTGTGCCTGGTCGGGCCGCCCGGGGTGGGCAAGACCTCGCTCGGGCAGTCGATCGCGCGTGCAACGAACCGAAAGTTCGTGCGCATGTCGCTGGGTGGCGTGCGTGACGAGGCAGAGATTCGCGGGCATCGTCGCACCTACATCGGGTCGATGCCGGGCAAGATCATGCAGAACATGGCCAAGGTTGGCGTGCGCAACCCGCTGCTGCTGCTCGATGAAGTGGACAAGCTGGGCATGGACTTCCGTGGCGATCCGTCTTCCGCGCTGCTCGAGGTGCTCGATCCGGAGCAGAACAACACGTTCGCGGATCACTACATCGAGGTCGACTACGACCTGTCCGATGTGATGTTCGTGGCCACTGCCAACTCACTCAACATCCCGGCGCCGCTGCTCGACCGGATGGAGGTGATCCGGCTGGCTGGCTACACCGAGGACGAGAAGGTGAACATCGCGACCCGTTACCTGGTGCCCAAGCAGATGAAGGGGCACGGGCTGAAGGACGACGAGCTGGTGGTGAGCGAGAGCGCTTTGCGCGACATCATGCGCCACTACACCCGCGAGGCGGGGGTTCGTTCGCTCGAGCGCGAAATCTCCAAGATCTGCCGCAAGGTCGTGAAGACGATCGTGCAGCGCGGCAGCAAGGTGGCGGCGTTGCCGGTGGCTGCAGTGAAGGAAACGAAGGGCAGCAAGGTCGACGCCGCCAAGCGGGTGACCGTTACCGCGCGCAATCTGCCGACCTACCTGGGCGTGCGCAAGTACACCTACGGCATCGCCGAGAAGCACAACCAGGTCGGTCAGGTCACCGGGCTCGCCTGGACCGAGGTGGGCGGCGAGCTGCTGACCATCGAGGCGGTGGTACTGCCCGGCAAGGGCAAGATGACCACCACTGGCAAACTGGGCGATGTGATGCAGGAGTCGATCCAGGCGGCCCTGTCCGTGGTGCGCGGGCGGGCACGCAAGCTTGGGCTGGCCGACGACTTCTACCAGAAGAACGACATCCATATCCACCTGCCCGAAGGCGCGACGCCCAAGGACGGACCGAGTGCGGGTATCGGGATCTGCACGGCGATGGTGTCTGTGCTCTCCGGGGTGCCGGTGCGTGCAGATGTCGCGATGACCGGCGAGATCACGCTGCGCGGCGAGGTGTTGCCGATCGGCGGACTGAAAGAGAAACTGCTCGCCGCGTTGCGTGGTGGAATCAAGATCGTGCTGATTCCCCAGGAGAACGTGAAAGACCTGGCCGACATCCCGGACACGATAAAGACGAAGCTGGATATCCGGCCGGTCAAGTGGGTCGACGAGGTGCTCGCGCTCGCATTGGAACGCGCGCCCGAACCCTTGCCGGAGCCAGTGGCCGAGGTTGTCGCGCCGGGGGTCCCGTTGCCTGCTGCAGTCGACGAGGCCGTGGTGACGCCAAGGCTGAAGCACTAGCAGCAGAGGCAGTTGGTTCAAGCGAGTGCGGCGGGCAGGGGTGGCCTGCCCGCCACGCCGCCCGCCACGTTTCGCGCAGGGCGCACTGGCGTGCTGGGGGAGACTGAGCGTGCGCGCACCAGTCATCGCGCCAGCAGAGCGGTCGCGGCCGCCTTCGACGATCCACAGGAGCGAACCGCAGTAGCGGACTGCAGCCGAGAACTGCTGCACGAGCGGCAGGCGGAAAGCAGGCGTACTGTGGCATGCTTGGGGGCGGGTGCGTGGTGGTGGCTTTTGCCTGAGTCGCCGCGATGATCCTGTTCCGGGCGGTGTTGCGGTGCGACTGCCGCGACAGCTGTCACCGGGTCGGCTTGACACTCCAGGAGGCCACCGCTATAACGCCTGTTCGGTTTTTTCGTTGATCGTCATGCGTGAACCCGGCGTGCAGTGTCATGTCGACGGTGTGTCGACTGCGGCGGGAGGCCCGGTCCGGGTGGCGTCTGCGAACATGGGTTGCATATCGAAGGCGCGACCCGGTCACGGAGCAAGGTGACGCATCTGTCGCTGCCTGGGTGTGCACCGACCGTCAATGGCAGGTGGCGCCGACAGCGGCAGCATTTCTGGATTCGTACAAGTGCAAGGGGAACCTGGTGAACAAACAAGAACTGATCGATGCGATCGCTGAGTCGGCGGACCTGTCGAAAGCCTCTGCGGGCCGTGCCCTGGACGCGACGCTCGACGCCATTCGTATCGCGATGAAGAAGGGTGGCACCATTTCGCTGGTCGGCTTTGGCACGTTCTACATCGGCAAGCGCGCGGCACGTACCGGACGTAACCCGCGGACCGGAGACCCGATCAAGATCAAGGCGGCAAAGGTTCCGAAGTTCCGCCCGGGCAAGGCGTTGAAGGACGCAATCAACTGATCGCGTCTCTTCCGGCCCTGGCGCGGCAACCGAATCGTGGGTGCTTAGCTCAGTTGGTAGAGCGTCGCCCTTACAAGGCGAATGTCGGGAGTTCGAGCCTCTCAGCACCCACCATCTTCGTGCAGGCGGGCTGTTGGATGCAACAGCCCACTCGCCGCAGGCTCGCCAGAGTGGATATAATGTGCGGCCACGTATGGCGGACATGAAACGGGTTCGTCGATGTATGGCCGTTGGAACACAGTAAGACTGCAGTACGAATTCAGTGCGATTTCAGTACTCACGCAGCACCCGATCCGGAGTGGTAGTTCAGTTGGTTAGAATACCGGCCTGTCACGCCGGGGGTCGCGGGTTCGAGTCCCGTCCACTCCGCCATAATCGTGGTCGCATCCGCCAGGCAGCGATGCCGGGGATGTAACCCAGGCCAACGAGGCGAACGCGAGTTCGCCTCTTTTTGTTTCGCGCACTGCCATGTATGAATTCTTCACCAAGCAGAAGCGGATCGCGCAGGTCATCCTTGGCCTGCTGATCCTTCCTTTCCTCTTCTTCGGCATGGAGGGCTACTTCAACGCCGGCGGTCGCGAGCAGCCGATCGCCGAGGTCGCTGGCGAAAAGCTGATGCAGCGAGAGTTCGACATGCGTCTGCGTGAGCAGCAGGATCGAATGCGCCAGGCGCTGGGCGACCAGGCCCGCCCCGAGATGTTCGAGGCGCCCGAGTTCCGCACTGCGGTCATCGAAGGGATGGTGCAGGAGCGCTTAATGCAGCGCGCGGCCAACGCTTCAGGTTTGCGGGTGACCGACGCTCAGTTGCAGCAGGTGATCGCCGGCCAGCCGGAGTTCCAGGAGAACGGCCAGTTTTCGCTCGTCCGCTACCAGGCCCTGCTGCGCAGTGCCGGCATGTCCGAATCGATGTACCAGGAGCGGCTGCGCACCGACCTGGCACTGTCGCAGGTGCAGAGCGCGTTCGTCGCCGGCACCATCGTGCCGGCGAGCGTGATCGACCGGGTGCTCAAGGCGATCGACCAGCAGCGCGAGGCAAGCCAGATCGTGATCGCACCCGAGGCCTTCCTCAAGCAGGTCGAGCTGGCTCCCGATGCGATACAGAAGTTCTACGAGGCCAATCGAAAGGAGTTCGAGATTCCCGAGCAGGTGCGGGTCGAGTACATCACGCTGTCCCAGGCCGAGCTTGGCAGGCAGATCGCCATCGCGCCCGAAGAGGTCAAGGCCTTCTATGAGCAGAACTCGGCGCAGTTCCGCGCCACGGAAGAACGCCAGGCAAGCCATGTGCTGATCACGGTCGCCGCGGACGCGGATGAAAAGACGCGCGCGCAGGCGCGCGAGCGAGCACAACAGATCGTCGCCCAGTTGCGCAAGGCGCCGCAGTCGTTCCCAGAAGTCGCGCGTAAATCATCTCAGGATCCTGGATCGGCGGCGCGCGGCGGGGATCTGGGTTTCTTTGGCCGCGGTGCGATGATCAAGGGGTTCGATGAGGCCGTGTTCTCGATGAAGCCGGGCGAGATCACCGGCCCGGTGCAGACCGAGGCCGGCTTTCATGTTATCCAGCTCAACGCGGTGCGTGGCGGCGGCGGCGCCGGCTTCGAGCAGTTGCGCACCAAGGTCGAGGACGAGATGCGCAAGACCAGAGCGTCGCGCCGCTTCGCCGAGCTGGCCGACAACTTCACCAACCTGGTGTTCGAGCAATCGGACAGCCTGAAGCCTGCAGTCGAACTGCTCAAACAGCCGGTTCAGACCAGCGGCTGGTTCAGCCGTCAGGGCGGAGACGCACCCAAGGGGGCGAACGAACGGCTGCTCGCCGCAGTGTTCGCGGACGATGTGCTGAAGGACCGGCGCAACACGGCCGCCACCGAGGTCGGGCCGGGTGTGCTGGTGTCGGCGCGAGTGATCGACAACAAACCCGCCGGGCTACGCCCATTGGTGGAGGTGCGCGAGGCGATCGAGAAGCGCCTTCGCCTCCAGCGCGCTTCAGAACTGGCGATCGAGGCCGGGCGCAGCAAGCTCGAGGCGCTGCGCCAGGGCAAGGATTCAGGCGGCGGATGGAGCGCGCCGGCACTGGTCAGCCGGCAGCAGCGCGCAACACTGTCCGAGGCGGCGATACGTCAGGTGTTCCGGGCCGATGCAGGCAAGTTGCCGGCCTATGTCGGGGTCGAGCAACCGGGTGGCGGTTATCTCCTGCTGCGGGTATCGAAAGTGATCGACGCGAAGGGCATCGACCCGAACGCGCGCGCCGGCTTCACTCGGCAGGCCAATCAGCTTCTGGCCCAGGAGCAGGTCAGCGCGTACATCGCGGCGTTGCGGGCCGGCGCGAAGGTGGAGATCAGCAAGGACCTGATTGAACGCCGGTGAGCGATCGCCGCGGAGCAAACGCCGCTGACCGAGCGGGGCGGATCTGACGACGAGCATCGAACGAAGCGCATCGAACGGAGATACGCGAGCGGCGTCGAGCCGCGCCCGGCACCCTTATCCTCATCCTGTCGGCAGACCGGCGCCCACCACGTTGAAGCCGGCGTCGACATAGGTGATCTCGCCGGTGATGCCGGCTGCCAGGTCTGACAGCAGGAACGCCGACACGTTGCCGACATCCTCGGTGGTGACGTTGCGTCGCAGCGGCGCGTTCTCCTCGACGAACTTCAGTATCTTGCCAAAGCCGCCGATGCCGGCGGCGGCAAGGGTCTTGATCGGTCCGGCGGAGATACCGTTGACCCGGATGCCTTTCGGGCCCAGATCGGCGGCGAGGTAGCGCACGTTGGCCTCGAGGCTCGCCTTGGCGAGGCCCATCACGTTATAGTTCGGCACCACCCGTTCGGCGCCGAGATAGGACAGGGTGAGCAGCGCGCCGCCCCCGCTCATCATCGGCCGTGCCGCGCCCGCCAGTGCCGCAAAACTGTACGAGCTCACATCATGCGCGATACGGAACGACTCGCGCGTGAGTCCGTCGAGCAATCCGCCGGAGAGCGCCTCGCGCGGCGCGAAGGCGATCGCATGCACCAGACCATCCAGGCGGTCCCAGCGCGAGGCCAGTGCACTGAACAACTGCGCGATATCCGCATCGCTTGCCACGTCGCAGAGGTACACCGGCTGCCCGCCGAACTCGGCAGCCAGCGACTGCACCCGGTCCTTCACGCCTTCGCCCTGATAGGTGAAGGCCAGTTCTGCCCCCTCGCGCGCGCAGGCGCGGGCGATGCCGTAGGCGATCGAGCGGTTGCTCAGCATGCCGGTGATCAGGATTCGTTTGCCTGAAAGAAAGCCCATCGGGTGTCCCGCTGTTGTGAAAGTGCGCGCAGTATAGCGCCGTGCCCCGGCTCAGTAATTGCTTGACTGCGGTGGCCTGACGGTTCGTCGGTCATTTCCAGAATCCGCTCGCACGGGTTCGATCGGGCAATTGCAGGAGAGGTGCCGAAAGACTGTGGTGCCCGCCTTTTCGCTAGACTTGAGGCAAGATGCGCACTGCACTCCGATCCTTGCTGCCCCGACCCCGGGGTTCGATTTCACCTCCTGCAGCAGGACCGGGCAGTCTGCGCCGCCTGTTGCTGGTCACGATTGCGATGGTTGGACTCGCAGCCTGCAGCGGGCCCTGGAACAATCCCTATCCGGGTGACCCCGGCGTGCGCGCCGAGGGCGCCAGCACGATCTTTTCGTCGTTCCGGGAGCGGCCCAAGCATCTCGATCCGGCGCGTGCCTACACCTCGGATGCCTATGTGTTCGTCGGCCAGATCTACCAGCCGCCGCTGCAGTATCACTACCTGAAGCGGCCATTCGAACTGATCGGTTTCGCGGCCACCGAGGTGCCCAGGCCGCGCTACTTCGACCGTGCAGGCCGCGAATTGCCCGCCGATGCGCCTGCCGCGGCGGTGGCGTTCAGCACCTACGACATCCGTATCCGCGAGGGCCTGGGCTACCAGCCGCATCCGGCACTGGCGGTCGACGCCACAGGCAAGCCGCGGTTTCATGGGCTGACCGCGGCCGAGCTTTCGCGCGTTCATACGCTGTTCGACTTCAGTGCCACCGGCACCCGCGAAGTGGTCGCCGCGGACTTCGTGCACCAGATCAAGCGTCTGGCCCATCCCCGGCTGCAGTCACCTATCCAGGGCAAGATGGCCAAGTACATCGTCGGCTTGGCCGAGTTGTCCGACACGTTGCGCGAGAAGCTCAAGACCCTGCCCCGCGATGGCTTCATCGATCTGGCCCAGCACGAGCTCGAGGGCGCACAGGTCGTCGATCGCTACACCTTCCGCATCAGGCTCAAGGGAAAGTATCCGCAGTTCGTCTACTGGCTGGCGATGCCGTTCTTCTCGCCGATGCCGCCCGAGGCCGACCGCTTCTATGCCCAGCCCGGGCTGGCGAGAAAGAACATCTCGCTCGACTGGTTTCCGATCGGCAGCGGTCCCTACATGCTGTCGGAGAACGATCCGAACCGGCGCATGGTGTTGTCCCGGAATCCGAACTTCGGGGTCGAGGTCTATCCCTCCGAAGGCGCGCCCGGCGATCGCGAGGCCGGGCTGCTGAGCGATGCGGGACGAAGGCTGCCGCTCACCGACCGGGTTGTGTTCTCGCTCGAAAAGGAACAGATCCCGTACTGGAACAAGTTCCTGCAGGGCTGGTTCGACAGCTCCGGCATCAGCTCGGATGCCTTCGATCAGGCAGTGCAGATGAGTGCTTCTGGCGACATCGGCATCAGCGACCAGATGTCTGCGCGCGGTATCGAGCTGCAGACCTCGGTGGCAACCTCGATCTTCTATCTTGGCTTCAACTGGCAGGACGCGGTGGTCGGCGCCCCGGAGAAAAGTGACGCGGCGGGACGCGAGCGCGCGCGCAAGCTGCGTCATGCAGTGTCGATCGCGATCGACCAGGAGGAGTTCATCTCGGTGTTCCGCAACGGGCGGGCGATCGCCGCACAGGGGCCGATCGCCCCGGGCATAATCGGCTTCCGGGATGGCGAAGCCGGCCTGAACCGGTACATGTACGACTGGGTAGACGGCGCGCCAAGACGCAAGTCGATCGATCATGCGAGGAAGCTGCTGGCCGAAGCCGGCTACCCGAACGGCCGGGACGCGAAGACCGGCCAGCCGCTGGTGCTCAACCTCGACACTGTGGGCTCGGGCGCGGGCGCCCGCTCACGCATCGAATGGTATGTGCGTCAGCTGCAGAAGATCGACATCCAGCTGGTGCCGCGCCTGACCGACTGGAACCGCTTCCAGGACAAGCTGCGTCAGGGCAATGTGCAGATGTACTTCCTGGGCTGGAACGCGGACTACCCGGACCCGGAGAACTTCCTGTTCCTGTTGTACGGGCCCGAGGCCAAGGTCGGCCGCGACGGCAACAACTCGTCCAACTATCGCAACCCGGAGTACGACCAGCTGTTCGAGCAGATGAAGGACATGGCGGACGGGCCGGCGCGCCAGCAGGTGATCGACCGCATGGTCGACATCCTGCGTGCCGACGCGCCCTGGGTGTGGGGTTTCCATCCGGTCGACTTCACCCTGCGCCACGCCTGGCTGGCCAACGTCCAGCCCAATACGATGGCGCAGAACGAACTCAAGTACCACCGTGTCGATGGCGGCGCGCGCGCGCTGGCGCATGCCGCATGGAACGCCCCGGTGCTCTGGCCGATCGGCCTGGCCGGAGTCGCGCTGTTCGCGCTCGTGCTGCCGGCCTGGACCGGCTACCGGCGACGGGAGCGCCGGCGCGGCCGGGTCGACCCAGCCGACGGCCGCGCTGAATCACGGCACTGACCCACGGCACTGACCCACAGCACTGACCCACCACGATGAGTGCCTACCTGCTGCGCCGCCTGCTGTATGCGATCCCGATCCTGATCGGCGTCAACCTGCTCACCTTCGCATTGTTCTTCGTGGTCAATACGCCAGACGACATGGCGCGCATGCAGCTTGGCGTCAAGCGGGTCACCCCGGAGGCGATTGCCGACTGGAAGCGGGAACGCGGCTATGACCGGCCGCTGCTGTACAACGCTGGCGCTGCGGGTCTGGACCGGATCACCGACACCATCTTCTTCGACAAGTCGGTGCGCCTGTTCGTGTTCGATTTCGGCCCGGCCGATGACGGGCGCGACATCGGCCGGGAGATCCGCAGCCGGATGGGTCCGAGTCTGGCGATTGCCCTGCCGGTGTTCATGCTCGGGCTGGCGGCGTACATCGCCACTGCGTTGCTGCTGGTGTTCTTCCGGCAGACGGTGTTCGATGTGGCCGGGGTGATCGGCTGCGTGCTGCTGATGTCGATCTCGGCGATGTTCTACATCATCGGCGGCCAGTATCTGATGAGCAAGGCGTGGCGGCTGGCGCCGATCTCGGGCTTCGCCGACGGGCCCCAGATGGTGCCCTTCCTGCTGCTGCCGGTGTTCATCGGCGTGATCGCCGGCATCGGCGCGAGCACCCGCTGGTATCGCACCATCTTCCTCGAGGAGATGGGCAAGGAGTATGTACGCACCGCGCGGGCCAAGGGTCTGTCCGAGATGCGGGTGCTGTTCCGTCATGTGCTGCAGAACGCGCTGATCCCGATTCTCACCGGCGTGGTGGTGGTGATCCCCTCGCTGTTCCTGGGCAGCCTGCTGTTCGAATCGTTCTTCGGCATCCCCGGCCTGGGCAGCTACACCATCGACGCGATCAACGCCCAGGATTTCGCCGTGGTGCGCGCGATGGTGTTCCTCGGCTCGGTGCTCTACATCGCCGGCCTGATGCTGACCGACCTGTCCTATGCCTGGGTGGACCCACGGGTGCGCTTCGAATGAGCAGCCGGTGAACATGCGATGAGCACGCGATGAGCACGTTCAAGGTGGTGATCCTGTGGACCGATGCGCTGGTGTTCCTGCTGCTCGGAGCACTGCTCGTGCTGGCCCTGATCGCAGCACGCAGCGAGCCGTTGCGCCAGTCCTGGCGCAAGGTTGCCAGCAGCGCCACCGGCATGGGGTCAGCCGTGGTGCTCGGACTCTTTCTCGCGATAGGAGTGCTCGATTCGCTGCACTTCCGGCAGGCGCTGCCCAAGCCTGCGGCCGACGGCAACGTGGCCTATGCGGTCGATGTGATGAGCGTGCTCGATCTGGCGGTGCTCCAGCTTCGCGACCGCCGGGAGCGCACCTACTCGGCGCCGCTGGCGACGGTGGCGTTCCAGAAAGAGACGGTGCTAGGCCCGGACGGCACCCAGACGCGCGAGTTTCCGCGGCTGCGCTTCGGCGGCGCGCACCTGAAGGAGCCGCAACTCGAATGGGCTGGCGATGTCTGGCGCAAGGTGGCGCTGGGGCTGGCCGTCGGGCTGGCTGCTGCGGCGCTCCTGTGCGCCCTGGTGGTCGCGGTAGTAGCCCGGGCAAGGCGTGCGCCGCTGCTGCACACCGCGCGCTCGATCGCCGCGGGTGGACACGAGGGCGCCGATCCGGGGGTGAACTGGCGCGCCTTTCTGTTCACCAGCGTGGCCCTTATCGTTCTGCTGGCGCCGATGATCGCGCTGTCGGCGCATTACCATGTGCTGGGCACGTCGAAAGTCGGGCAGAGCGTGCTCTACCTCTCGCTCAAGAGCATCCGCACCAGCCTGGTGATCGGCACCCTGACCACGCTGGTGCTGATGCCGTTCGCGGTGCTGCTCGGTATCGCTGCCGGATACTTCAAGGGCTGGGTGGACGACCTTATCCAGTATGTCTACACCACCATCGAGTCGATCCCGTCGGTGCTGTTGATCGCCGCCGGTGTGCTGCTGATCCAGGTGTTCATGGAGACCCGCCCAGAGCTGTTCGAGACTGCGGCGCAGCGCGCCGACTTCCGGCTGCTGATGCTGTGCGTGATTCTCGCGCTGGCCAACTGGACCGGACTGTGCCGGCTGCTGCGCGGCGAGGCGCTCAAGCTGCGTGAGCTGGAGTATGTGCAGGCGGCCCATGCGTTCGGGGTGTCGCACTGGCGGGTGATCACCCGCCATCTCGCGCCCAACATGGTGCACATCATGCTGATCTCTGCGGTGATGGGGTTCTCCGGGCTGGTGCTGGCCGAGGCGGTGCTGTCCTATGTCGGTGTCGGAGTGGACCCGAGCATGATCAGCTTTGGCACCATGATCAACGATGCGCGTCTGGAGATGGCGCGCGAGCCGATGGTCTGGTGGTCGCTGGCCAGCGCATTCGGCTTCATGCTGGCGCTGGTGCTGGCTGCCAACCTGTTTGCCGATGCAGTGCGCGATGCCTTCGATCCGCGCGGCAGCATCGGCCGGGTCGGCTTTCGGGTCGGCCCGAAGCGGCTGCCGGCCGCGGCCGGTGGCGTTGCCGGAGCCAGCGCGTGAGTTCGATACCGGGGCCTGCACCGCTGCTGGAGATAGACGGCCTGCGCACCTGGGTCGACGGCGGGGCGCAGGTGGTGCGCGCGGTCGATGCGGTCAGCCTGGTGCTGCGTCGGGGCGAGACCATGGCCTTGCTTGGCGAGTCCGGTTGCGGCAAGTCGATGACTGCGCTGTCCATCGCGCGGCTGCTGCCGGATGCGGCACAGGTGGTTGGTGGCTCGGTGCGACTGGACGGACGGGATCTGCTCGACCTGCCGGAGCATGCGATGCGCGAGGTGCGCGGGCTGCGCATCGGCATGGTGTTCCAGGAGCCGATGCTGTCGCTGAATCCGGTGATGCGCATTGGCGCGCAGGTCGAGGAGTCGTTGCGCCAGCATCGGCGGGCGGGCGCAGCGGGCGCGGGCGGGGCACGGGCGCGTGCCCTGGCGCTGCTGCAGGCGGTCGCCATCCCGGATGCGGCCAGGCGCCTCGACGAGTATCCGTTCCAGCTCTCTGGCGGTATGCGCCAGCGGGTAATGATCGCAATCGCGCTCGCCTGCGAACCCGATCTGCTGATCGGCGATGAGCCGACCACTGCGCTGGACGTCACCATCCAGGCGCAAGTCCTCGGGCTGCTGCGCGATCTGCAGCGCGAGCGGGGCATGGCGATGCTGCTGATCACCCATGACCTGGGTGTGGTCGCCCAGACTGCACAGCGGGTGGCGGTGATGTATGCCGGCGAGATCGTCGAGGTGGCCGAGGTCGGGCGATTCCTGCGCGGCCCGGCGCATCCCTATGCACGCAAGCTGTTCGACTCACTGCCCGAGCGCGGCGGACGTGACGGGCGCACCCGCGAGCTGGCGGTGATCCGGGGCGCAGTGCCCTCGCTCAGCGGCGACTTTCCCGGCTGCCGCTTCGTTGAACGTTGCGACCATGCTTTCGCGCGCTGCCGCGAGCAGCCGCCCGCACTGGTCGAGCGTGATGACGGACAGTCGGTGCGCTGCCATCTGTATGCCGGTGATCCGGCCGCCGCCGCCGCATTTACCGCGATGCAGACTGCGCTGTCGGTCATCGACGGTGGCAGTCTCGCGGGCGGTGCGCCCTTGCCGGCACCGGCGGCTGACCTCGCTCAGAGGGAAGGCGAGGGCGAGG
The DNA here is from genome assembly GCA_038205245.1 of Burkholderiales bacterium. Taxonomy (GTDB): domain Bacteria; phylum Pseudomonadota; class Gammaproteobacteria; order Burkholderiales; family CAIKXV01; genus CAIKXV01. Next base: position 10,038 of record JBBRCD010000042.1, on the reverse strand, counting down.
GTGCGGGTAACCCCCAGCCTCTCCTGATCGCCGAGTCGCTGCAGGTGCACTTTCCGATCCGCACCGGCGTGCTGCGCCGGACCACCGCTGCTGTGCGCGCGGTGGATGGGGTGTCGCTGCAGATCGCGCGCGGACGCACGCTGGCGCTGGTCGGCGAGTCCGGCTCGGGCAAGACCACGGTGGGCAAGGCACTGTTGCGGCTGGTCGAGCCGACCGCCGGGCGAGTGCGCTTCGATGGCCGGGACCTGGGCGGGCTGGGGCGCTCAGCGCTGCGCCCGCTGCGTGCCGACATGCAGATCGTTTTCCAGGATCCCTATGCTTCGCTGAACCCGAAAATGCGCATCGGCGAGATGCTGGACGAGGGGATGCGTGCGCTTCGTCCGCATTGGCAGGCGGCCGAGCGTTCGGCGCGCATCGACCGTCTGCTTGGCGAAGTCGGCTTGCCGGCTGAGGCACGCAGCCGCTTCCCGCACCAGTTTTCCGGCGGCCAGCGCCAGCGGGTGGCGATCGCGCGTGCGCTGTCGGTCGAGCCCAGGCTGATCATCTGCGATGAGCCGACCAGCGCACTGGACGTGTCGGTACAGGCGCAGATCCTGAACCTGCTGCGCGGCCTGCAGCAGCGCATGGGGCTGGCCTACCTGTTCATCACGCACAACCTGGGCGTGGTGGAAGTCATCGCCGATGACATCGCCGTGATGTATCTCGGGCGCATCGTCGAGCGCGGACCGGTGCGCGAGGTGCTCGACTTACCTGCGCATCCTTACACCCGCGCTCTGCTGGCGGCGATTCCGCGTATCGACCGGGGTGACGCCCCGGCGAGGCAGGGCGCGCAGGGTTCAGACCCGGCCAAGGCGATTTCGGTTGTCGGCGATCCGCCGTCGCCGGTCAAGCCGCCGACAGGCTGCCATTTCCGGCTGCGCTGCCCGCACGCCTCGGCACTGTGTGCCGAACACTATCCCGCCGCGATCGAGCACACCCCTGGGCACTGGGTGAACTGCCACCTCTATCCCGCGTCCGGCAGCCGCACTTCCAGTTGACCAGGGTCGATCTGCCCCGCCGATCTGACCCAGAGTCAGCGACGGGTTTGCTGCGCGACCACGACCTTGGGTTTGGGCGGCGTCCCACCGACCGTGTTGGCCGCCGGACCCGCGCGCCTGGCGACCGGTGCAGACGCTGCCTTGCGGCCGCCGGCAGGCTTTCCTGCCTTGGCTGCCGTCTGGGCCTTCACCGGCAGGCTGCGCTGGGCCGGGGCCTGAGCCGGGCCCTTGCGCGCCGCCGGCGCTGCGTTGGCGCGGCGTGCAGCCGCCGCCTGCGCCGCGGCGATCGAGCGTACTGGCGATTCGTCCGCGCCTGCGCTGCTGACCGGGATCATCAGGTCTATATTGGCCGCGGCCAACTTCGCCCTGGGTGGCAGATCGTTGGCGCGCTTCAGGGCGGCGACTGAAACGCCGTTGCGTTTGGCGATGGTCTCCAGCGGCTCGCCGGCCCTTGGCGTGTAGATCTGCATCGAAGCGAGTCCGCGATTGCCCAGATTGTTCAAACCGGCCGAGAACTGGTTGATCCGGTCCAGCGGCAGCAGCAGGGTCGACAGCTTGTTGACGTTGATCACCGAGCGGTTGTGCGCCGGGTTCAGCGCCACGAACTCGTCGACTGTCATGCCGGCCAGCCTGGCGGCGACCTTGACGTCCATGTGCTGTTGGACCTGTACTTTGCCGAAAAACGGTTCGTTTCTCATTTCAGCCAGCGTCGTGTTGTACTGCTGCGGGTTGGCGATGATGTTCTTCACTGCCTGCAGCTTGGGTACGTAGGCGCGGGTCTCGGCCGGCAGTTGCAGGCTGGCAAAATCGACCCGGTCCCCGCGCAGTGCGTTGCGGGCGATCGCCCGCTGCACACAGCCCTCGCCACAGTTGTAGGCAGCGAGCGCGAGATCCCAGCTGCCGAACATGTCGTACAGCTTCTGCAGGTAGTCCAGTGCCGCCTCGGTCGACAGCAGGATGTCGCGCCGGCCGTCGAGCCACCAGTTCTGGCGCAGCCCGAAGTCGAGCCCGGTGGACGGGATGAACTGCCACATGCCGGCCGCCCGCGCAGAGGACACCGCGACCGGGTTGAACGCGCTCTCGATGATCGGCAGCAGGGCGAGTTCCGACGGCATGCCGCGTCGTTCGACCACCTCGACGATATGGAAAAGGTAGCGCCGGCTGCGCTCGACCACCCGGCGCAGGTGCTCCGGTCGATTGGCGTAGAAGTCTTCCTCCTGCCGGACCTGGGGATGAACCAGATCCGGCATGGCGAAGCCGTTGCGTATCCGCAACCACAGACTCGCCGGTGGGGTGGTCAGATCCGCAGCGGGTACCAGTGTGACGTCACGCAACCTAACTGTCGGCAGGCCGAATCCCCCGGCGTCCCCGCCGCCCAGGCTGGACAGGTCCTGAGCCTCGGCGGGCGTGGCGGGCGCAATCGCGCTGATCCGTCCGGTTGATGGATCCTGCCAGTCGTCCGCCTGCGCTGACAGGGCCAGGGCGAACAGGGTGCTCAGCAGTGCGACCCGGCCGCGGAGCCCTCGTTGTGCCGGCCCGCGGGGAGCAGCGCCCAGCGCGGCGGTTCGGCTCTGTACGCAGGCGCTCATCGGAACGTTCGGGATACTGCGACCCGCCTGCTGCGCGGGGTTCGGGAATCCAATCATCGGGGAATGCCGTCGGGAAGTGTGAGCACGTCGCTGAGCACGTCGCTAAGTACGTCGCTGAATTCGTCGCTAAGTACGACGGTGGCGAATGGTCGGTCATCGACCCAGTCGCTTTGTCTCACACCACCAGACACGAAAATGAAGCACGCAGCGTAGCCGGGTGGCTCTGGTCAGTCAAGCCAGGAGGGTAAAGAAAACCTTACAACTCAATGATTATATTGACATATGGCGATTTTTGAAGTCAGAACACGTTTTTCCAGGCGCGTAGCTCGGCGAATACTTCGACCGGACTGGCCAGCGGGCGGCCGGCATGCAGGGCTGCGCTTCGCGCGACCGCAGGCTGGGCGCAGCGAAGGAACGGATTGGTGGCGCATTCGGTTGCCAGTCGGGACGGCAGCGAGGGCTGCCCGGACTGGCGCAGTCGCTCGACTTCGGCCGCCCAGGCCGCCAGCGCCGGGTTGTCCGGCTCGACTGCGCGCGCGAAGGCGATGTTGGCAACGGTGTACTCATGGCCGCAATAGACCCGGGTGTCGCCGGGCAGGGCGGCAAGCCGGTCTAGTGATGCGGACATTTGTTCCGGCGTGCCCTCGAACATTCGGCCGCAGCCGACCGAGAACAGCGTGTCGCCGGAGAACAGCAGGCCATGGCCGTGAAAGGCGATGTGGCTGGAGGTATGGCCGGGGACCTCCAGCACGTCGAAGGCGACGGTTGGGGCACCGGCCGACGTCAGGCCGGCAAGTTCGACCCGGTCGCCGTTGCCCACACGCGCTGTGGCGCTGTCGATGCGTGGATCATGCGGTGCATGCACCGGAACCGCGCCCAGGGCAGCGATCAGCTCTGCCACCCCGCCGATATGGTCGTTGTGATGGTGGGTGAGCAGGATGCCGGTGAGCGACAGTCCACGGTCGCGCAGCAGCGCCAACACCGGTGCCGCCTCCCCTGGGTCGACCACCACCGCATTGGCGCCGGCGCGCAGACACCAAATGTAGTTATCCTTGAACGCACTGATCGGGTCGACCGTCACCCCTTGCGGCAGGGTGGTTGGCAGCGGGGGGCGGGAGGCAGCAGGCATGAAGGACGTCCGGAGGCAGCGTGGGTGGATTGAAATGCAGCACGGGTGTGCAGGGCGCGGTGACGCGCTGGACAGTGGTGTCTCGGTCTCGGCAACGGCCATGGCCACTGTCGATCCTGAACCGGCCGTTGCCGGAAAGGGTGGGGCAATGGTAAACGCAGAGGCGGCATCGACGGGAACACCCAGCGCTGACTGGCTGGCCACACCGCTTGGCGCCTATGTGGTCGAGCAGGAGCAGCGCCATTTCGACTCGGCCGTGGTCGACCTGTTCGGCTACCATGCGATCCAGATCGGCCTGCCGCAGGTGGACCTGCTGCGCGCCAGCCGGATGACCCTGCGCACCCGCGCCGCGCCGCTCGCCCCGGCCGGGCTGCGCACTGCCTACACCGCGCTACCGATCGCCTCAAACGTGATCGACCTGGTCGTGCTGCCGCATGTACTCGAGTTCAGTCTGCATCCGCACCAGATCCTGCGCGAGGTCGAGCGCATCCTGATGCCCGAGGGGCAGTTGCTGATCGCCGGCCTGAATCCCTGGAGCCTGTGGGGCATTCGACGGACGCTGGCCGGTGGCGGCGGCGAATTCCCCTGGCAGGGCGAGTTCATCAGCCTGCTCCGGCTCAAAGACTGGTTGACCCTGCTTGGTTTCGAGGTGACCGCCGGTCGCATGGCCTGCTATGTACCGCCGGTGGTGCAGCCGGGCTGGCTGCGCCGGTGGGGGTTCATGGAGTCTGCCGGCAACCGCTGGTGGCCGTTCGCTGGCGGCGTCTATTTTCTGCAGGCGGTGAAACGGGTGCCTGGCATACGGGTGATCCAGCCGCGCTGGACCGAGCGGGTGCGTGCCCGTCCGGCGCTCGCGGTGGTGCCGCGTCAGGCCAGGCAACCGGATGCAGCGGCGGCGCGCGAAACTCTGAATCCCGGCTCTGACGGCGATGCCGTCGGCCATTGAACATCCATCCGGACGCAGCAAAGGACAGCATCGACCCATGACCGGCATCAGAGACAGCGACATCGACATCGACAACATCAAAGGCAATGGCAATGGCAGCGACGGCAGCCGCGACAACGAAGCCCCGATCGACATCTTCACCGACGGCGCCTGCAAGGGCAACCCGGGCGCCGGCGGCTGGGGGGCGTTGCTCACCCGCGGCAGCCATGAGAAGGCGTTGTTCGGAGGCGAGGCGCACACGACCAACAACCGGATGGAACTGACTGCGGTCATCCGCGCGCTGGAAGCGCTATCGCGCCGGTCGAAGGTGCGGGTGCATACCGATTCGCAGTATGTCCAGCAGGGCATCAGCACCTGGATCCATGGCTGGAAGCGGAAGAACTGGCGTACCGCTGCGGGTGCCCCGGTGAAGAACGTCGATCTTTGGCAGGCGCTGGACGAGGTGGCGGCAAGGCATGAGATCGAGTGGCTCTGGGTAAAGGGGCATGCCGGGCATCCCGGCAATGAACGCGCCGATGCCCTGGCCAATCGTGGCGTGACCCAGCCCGCCGGCGAGCCGCCGGCGGGCCGCTGACCGCAGGCGCCGCCCGACCATGCGCACGATCCGCCAGGTAGCGCTGGACACCGAAACCACCGGCCTGGATGTAAAGCTGGGTCACCGGGTCATCGAAATTGCCGCGATCGAGATCGTCAATCGCCAGCTCAGCGGCAGCCATTTCCACTGCTACGTCGATGCCGGCCGGGACAGCGACCCCGGAGCGCTCGAGGTGCATGGGCTGACCCGCGAGTTCCTCGCCGACAAGCCGGTGTTTGCCGATGTTGCCCGTGACTTGATCGAGTTCGTCCGCGGCGCCGAACTCATCATCCACAATGCGGCGTTCGACATCGAGTTCCTGAACGCCGAACTCGCCCTGGCCGGGCTGGCGCCGCTGACTACCTATTGCGGCTCGGTGCTCGACAGCCTTGCGCTCGCGCGCGAGCTGCGACCGGGCAAGCGCAACAACCTGGACGCGCTGTGCGAGGCGTATTCGGTCGACCGCAGCGGACGGGTACGCCACGGCGCCCTGATCGACACCCGGCTGCTCGCCCAGGTCTATCTCGCCATGACCCGCGGCCAGGACAGTCTGGTCATCGACAGCGGTCCGGCGAACTCGCGCGCTGCCGCCGATCGCCCTTCGCTGGGCTCGCTGGTGTTGCCGGTGATCGAGGCCGATGCCGAGGAACTTGCGGCCCATGAGGCCAGACTGGATGCGCTGGTCAAACCCTCCCGCGGGCAGGTGCTCTGGCGGCTGTGAGCCGACGGCCGGCCAGCGCAGGCCAACATCGAACAGGGGTAAGCCACGAGGGGTGATCAGTATCCGGTAGTGAAGGTCGCCGCGGCTCAGGCCGCGTCCGTGTTTCTGGACCGTCCCGGCCACTACAACCGTCCGCACATCTTCCAGTTGCACAACAATCGCGACGTGCCGCGGCTGTACACCGTACATGTCGATCCGGTCGCTGGCGCTTTGGACGCGCCGAAGACCGGGCTGCGCGAGATCAGCGTCAGTGCGCCGGCGCTGGGCGGGCCCGAAGCTGCGCGGCCAGCGCTTGGCGTGAAGCCGCCGCACGATTCGGGGACGGACCCTGAGGGTCTGTCCCCCTCCGCTCGATTCGGGGACGGACCTTCTGGGTCTGTCCCCCTCCGCCGGGCCTGTCAATCTCCGCCGATCAAGCCGCCGCACGATTCGGGGACAGACCCTTAGGGTCTGTCCCCCATGCGCTACCTGCTTTCGCGAGCTGAACGGCTAATCGTCCTGTCCGCTGCGCCCCCCTGACCGGGTGCGCTTGATCGAGCCCAGGGCTTTCTTTTCGCTCAATCGGCGCTCGCGCGACCCGGCGGTCGGACGCGTCGCAATCCGTCGCTTCGGCCGTACGGCGGCGCGGGCGAGGAGATCCAGCAGGCGGGCAAGCGCATCGTCCCGGTTCATCTGCTGGGTGCGGAAGCGCTGCGCGCTGATCAGGATGCGCCTGTCCTGTGTCGCGCGGCTGCCGGCCAGCGCGATCGCTCTGGTCTGGATATCGGCAGGCAGTCCCGAGCGGGTCAGGTCGCAGGTGAGTTCGACAGCGGTCGACACCTTGTTGACGTTCTGCCCTCCCGGGCCGGAGGCGCGCACGAAGCGCACCTCCAGGCTGGCGGCGTCGAGCGTGACGCCGGGGGCAACGCTGATCGGTTCGGCCATCGGGATGCAGCAGGTCAGGCCGGGACGTCCGGATCGAGCTCGCGCCGCACCAGCGCAATCTGGTCTTTCAACAGCAGCTTGCGTTTCTTCAGTCGACGCACCTGCAGTTGGTCGACGCCCGGCTGCTCGATCAGCTGCTCGAGCAGCCGATCGATCTCGCGGTGCTCGCTGGCCAGTTCGTCCAGGCGCGTCAGCAACAGGGTCGGGTAGGAGTCGCTCATTGTCTCTGGCGGCGGGGTCGCTGCGTTCCTGCCGGCTCGAATATACACCCGGGGCCGGGCGCGGCTGCAGTCATCCTTGCGCGGCGGCTGATCGCTTATGATGTTGCAGAATCGAAGCGAGAGGGAGCACAGGATGACCAAAGCGATCCGTATCCATCAAACCGGCGGCCCCGAGGTGATGAAGTGGGAGGAGGTCGCGCTCGGCGACCCCGGTCCGACCGAGGCCCGAGTGCGCCACCATGCGGTCGGTCTCAACTACATCGACGTCTACTTCCGCACCGGTCTGTATCCGCAGCCGCTTCCGGGCGGCCTGGGCATGGAAGGGTCGGGTGTGGTGGAGGCGGTCGGTGCCCAGGTGACCGAGGTCGCAGTGGGCGACCGGGTCGCCTATGCCGGCCCGCCGACCGGTGCCTATGCCGAAGCGAGGGTGATGCCGGCGGCCAAGTTGCTGAAGCTGCCGGACACGATATCTTTCGAGCAGGGCGCCGCGATGATGCTCCAGGGCATGACGGCACAGTATCTGCTGAAGCGTACGTTCCCGGTGCAGGCTGGCCAGACGATCCTGTGGCATGCCGCCGCAGGTGGCGTCGGCCTCATTGCCTGCCAGTGGGCCAAAGCCCTGGGTGTGACCGTGATCGGCACCGTCGGCTCGGACGAGAAGGCCAGACTCGCGCGCGAACACGGCTGCGACCATGTGATCGTCTACTCGCGTGAGAATTTCGTGCAACGGGTCAAGGAGATCACCGCTGGCCGCGGTGTGCCGGTGGTCTATGACTCGGTTGGCAAGGACACCTGGCCGATGTCGCTGGACTGCCTGTCGCCGCTCGGCATGATGGTGAGCTTCGGCAACGCGTCCGGTCCGATCCCGGCGGTCAATACCGGCGACCTCGCTTCGCGCGGCTCGCTGTTCTTTACCCGGCCGACGCTGATGTCCTATACCGCGACCCGTGCCGATCTGGTGGCCAGTGCCAACGATCTGTTCGAGGCGGTGACCAGTAGCAAGGTGAAGATCGAGATCAAGCAGCGCTATCCGCTGGCCGAAGCGGCGCAGGCGCATCGCGACCTCGAAGCGCGCTTGACCACCGGTTCGACGTTGCTGATTCCCTGATCACCTGATTCCCTGCTCCAGTGTTCCCTGATCGATGACGAGGCCCCTGATGATTGCGAGTTATCTGTTCCCGCTGTCGGCATTGCGCATGACTGTCGGATTCGTCCTTGCCGCCGGCCTGTTGGGCTCCGGCCTCGCTTCTGCGCACCATGGCTGGAGCGAGTATGACGCTGGCAAGCCGCTGACCCTGTCCGGATCGATCATGGAGTCCGGCTATGACAACCCGCACGGGTTCGTCCGGCTAAAGACGGCAGACCGGGTGTGGCGGGTCATTCTTGCGCCGCCTTCGCGTATGGAGTCTCGCGGCCTGCCCCGGGCCGGTCTGAAGCCCGGGGTCAACGCCACCGTGGTCGGCTATCCGCACCGCACCGATGCCCAGGAATTGCGCGCCGAGCGGATCACCCTGGAAGGCGGTAGCGCAGTCGAACTCAGATGACGATCGCGGCGTGGCCCGGCAGTCGTCCGTGCCCTGCCGTCTGTTTCGAGTGATCGAGCTGCTTCGAGAGTCGTCATGGCTTTATCCGCTGATCAACATCGCGCATATCCTCGGGTTCATCCTGCTCGCCGGGGGGGCGATGCTGTTCGACCTGCGTGTGCTCGGCCTGTCCTTGTCCCGATCGACTTCACTGGAGATCCGCCCGCTCGGTCTGCACCTGCTGCCCTGGTCGGTGGCGGCCACGCTGCTGGTGGTGCCCACCGGCGTCCTGATGTTCGCGGTGGAGGCGCAGGCGCTGATCGGCAACCGGGCGTTCCTGCTCAAGGTCTGCCTGTTGTCGCTGGCGGCGGGCAACGCGATCGCCTTCCATACGGGTGTCGGTCGCGACTGGGCGCGATGGCTCGCCGGGGATCGCCCACCGCTGGCGGCCAGGGCGCATGCGCTGCTGTCCATCGCGCTCTGGATCGGCATCGTGTCCTGCGGCCGGATGATCGCCTATGTGTAGGAGGAGGCGATGCGCGATAGCCTGATGCACCGCTCCGACCGATCGCGCCGACTGGATCGCTGGCTCAGTCCACGTCGCGCGTTTGGACTGGCCGCGATCGCCTGCTTCGCGCTGATCGCCTTTGCCCTTTACCTGCAGTATGCGCAGAATGAAGAGCCTTGCCCGCTATGCGTGTTCCAGCGGGTGGCGGTGATCGCGCTCGGCGTGGTGTTCCTGGCCGCGGCAGTGCATGCACCGGGCCGCACCGGATTGCGCATCTACAGCGTGTTGCTCGTGCTGATCGCGGCCACCGGGGCTGCGATCGCGAGTCGCCATGTCTGGCTGCAACTGCTGCCCAAGGACCGGGTACCGGAGTGCGGCCCCGGGCTGGACTTCATGCTTCAGCAGTTTCCCCTGGCCGACGTGCTAGCGCTGGTGTTCCGCGGATCGGGTGAATGCGCGGAAGCGGGCTGGCGCTTTCTTGGCCTGACCATCCCGGCGTGGACACTGATGTGGTTCATTTGCCTCGGTGTGCTCGCGCTGGTGGTGGGCTGGCGGGCGCGCCGCTAACCCAACAACAGCGTCGATCCGGGGCGCGGTTGGCGCCATCCGAATGGGGTATCGGCCCACCGGGAGTTGACGCCGACCGATTTCCACGGTATATCGCAAGCTGTTGTTCCTCTCTAAGTCCGAAGTCTGTAGTCCGATTGCTGCGCGATTACCCCGCTGGATTGTTGATCCGGCGTGTCGCAGGTGGTTGGTGGCTGTTGTGCCTTGGGATGTGAACAGCGGTTGCGGGTTACCCGCTTTTTTAATTTCTCAAGGAATCAAGTTATGGCAACGGGCGTAGTCAAGTGGTTCAACGAGTC